>RXJO01000264.1:460-16945 GCA_003987795.1 Curvibacter sp. | reverse complement strand
GCATCAGGTCGGCCTCCTGCAGACGCCCCTCAAGGAAGGCTCGTGCATAGACCCCGGGGGCACTGTGAGGCTGGAAGAACACCAGATCGCCCCGATGCTGGCCGGGGCCCAGGCCCTGGCGCGCGTGGAAGAAATGGTTGAAGCCCACCTCAAACAGATCGGCGGCGCTGGCATAGCTGGCGATGTGCCCGCCCAACTCGGCTGAGCCGCCGGTCTCCACCTGGTTGGCCCGCACCACCATGGCCAGAGCGTTCCAGCGCATCAGCGAAGCCAGCCGCTCTTCAATCGCCAGATCACCAGGGAAAACGGGTTGCTGCCCCACCGACACCGTGTTCACATAGGCCGTGTTCAAACCAGGGCGCCAACCCGTCTGGTGCGCCCGAGCCAGCCGCGCCAGCTCGTCCAGCACGAAACGGGCGCGCTCTGCACCCTGGGTCTGCACCAGGGATTCAAAGGCCTCGCGCCATTCGGCGGTCTCGGTCGGATCGGCATCAGGCAGGCCATCACTGAGCTGCAGGAAATGGGGGTCGGCAGGTGCATTCATGACTCAGTACTTTAGGGAAAGCATCGCCAAATAAGACACCAAATCAATCCACGAAATCGCCTCTCAAAAGCACAATATGCTGAATATTGAAATATTCAAAGCACATGAAGCTCGACTCACTGGATCTCCGTATCCTCGCTGAACTGCAGGCCGATGGCGCACTGTCCAACGTCGAATTGGCTCGCCGCGTGCATCTGTCCCCCTCACCCTGCCTGGCACGTGTGAAGGCGATGGAACAGGCGGGCGTGATCTCCCGCTATGTGGCATTGACCAGCGCAGCTGCGCTGGGCCTGGGGCTCAATGTGTTCATCTCGATCAGCCTGCGCACCCAGAGCAAAGCGGCCTTGGCCGACTTCGAGCAGCGCATCTGCGAGCACGATGAAGTGATGGAGTGCTACCTCATGACCGGCGACAGTGACTACCTGATCCGCGTGGCCGTGACCGATATCGCCGCGCTGGAGCGATTCATCCTCGAACAACTCACGCCGATTCCGGGGGTGGAAAAGATCCGCTCCAGCTTTGCCCTGAAGCAGGTTCGCTATAAAACCGCCCTGCCACTGCCCACCATCAGTCGATGATCAGGGAAAACGAGACAAATGACCTTGACATAGCGATCATTTCCATCTTGTAACAATTTTTTGATTCACCCAGAATGGGGCTGTCCGTACCGGTGTCGTCGGGTCCGTATCAGGAAGGCCGCCAATCATGCAGGGCAGGGGAGCTCAAAAAAATCAACGTCCGGGCGACAGGCTGCGGGTCTGGCTACGCCATGCCCTGCTGGCTTGGGCCCTGCTGGCCCAGCCCCTGTCGGGCTGGGCTGGCGAAGCGATGCGCCTGCGCTTTGCGCCTGAAAGGGATTACGGCCCCTTCATCTATCAAAGCGACACGGGGCAGGTGGAGGGACTTTCGGCCGATTTCCTCCATGCCATGGCGGCCCAAGGCGAAATCCTGATCGACACCTTGCCCGCGCAACCACTGGCATCGATCCTGGAAGCCGCCCGGCAGGGGCAGGTCGACCTGATCTCATCGCTGCGCCCCACGCCGGAGCGCGCCGAATTCCTGGGCTTCACCCGCCCCTATGTCACGGTACCTGCCGTGCTGGTCACCCTGCCCAGCCGCGACCCCCAGTCGCTGAAGGACTTTCACGGCCGGCCCGTGGCCGTGGGTCGGGGGTATGCCGTGGAGACTTTCGTGCGTGAAAAGTATCCCGAGGTGCAATGGCTTGCGGTGGACGACGACAGCGAAGGTCTGCGCCTGCTGCGCTCAGGTCAGGTGGGTGCCTTGGTGGCCGATGTGGCGAGTGTCCACTTCGCGGCTGACCGGCTGGGCCTGCGGGCGGTGCAGGTGAACGCCGCCATCGGCTTCGAGTACCCGCTGAGCTTCGCCTTCCCCAAATCCCGACCGGACATCGGGCGAGTGCTCGAAGAGAGCCTGCGACGCCTGCCTGAAACCCGGCGTCAATCGCTACGCCAGCGTTGGCTGGACGGACGTCAACAAAGCAGTGACGACCCACGTGCGGTGTGGCTGCGCCGTATCGGGCTGGGCCTGGCCGCTTTGGCCGTACTCGGCCTGGTGGTGACCCTGATGCGCAGGAGCCCGGATGCCGACGCCCCCTGATCCCGACGCCTACGCGGTCAGCGAGCTGGAGCCTGAGTCCTTCAGGCCGGCGGCCGGTCGCTACAGCCTGTGGTCTGCAGCCCTGCTGGGCGCGCTGCTCTATGCCCTGCTGGCGGCCATGAGCATCGCCATGTCTCGCCTGCCAGGCAGTGTGGCGACCCTTTGGTTCGCGAACATGGCCGGGGCCTTGCTGGTGGCACGCCGGCCGAGCAACGAGGCCTGGGTGCTGCTGCTGGCGGTGCTCCTGGGCAACCTGGGCGCCAATCTGCTGTTGGTCGAGGACTGGCACGCGTCCGTGGCCTTCGCGCTCCCCAACCTGATCGAGGTGGCCCTGACGGCCCAGGCCTTGCGGCGGGTGAAGAGCGACATCGATTTGCTGAGCAGCCCCGCACGCCTGCTGCTGATTCTGCTGAACGCAGGCCTGCTGCCGGCCTTGGTGGGCGCTACCCTGGGCGCGGCCATGCTGGCCGGCAGTACCCAGGCCAGCTTCGCTTACGTGTGGCCGCGCTGGCTGGAAGGCAGCCTGATCGGCGCGATCTCCATGCTGCCCTTGGCTTTGTTTGTGTTGATGCACAGCTTGCGAGCACTCTGGCGCCAGCTGTGCACCCTCGAAAACGCCTCGCTGCTGTTGCTGAGCGCGGCGGTGGCCCTGGTGGTGCCCGTGAGCGTGCCCTTTCCCTTTGTCTACATCACGCTTCCGCTGGCCTTGGCCGCCTTGCGCGGTGGCTTCGCCGTGACGGCGAGTGCCAGCCTGCTGGTCTCGGTGCTGACCGGGGCCCAGATCGGCCTGGGCCTGCTGATTCCGCCCCCCACGACCTTGCACTGGGAGCATGTGCTGTTCTATCTGCCCATCCTGGCCGTGGTGGTACCCCCTACTTTGCTGGCCAGTGCCATGGAGGGATACCGCCGCAGCCTGCGGGAGTTGCGCAGCAGTGAGCGCCGGCTGCGCACGCTTTACAGCCACACGCCTGCCCTGATGATGTCTTTTCTGCCCGACGGACGCCTGCTGAGCGTGAGTGATCTCTGGCTCCACAAGCTGGGCCGCTCAGGGCCCGAGGTGCTGGGCCAGCCTTTCACCGACTTCATGCCTGCCGAATCGGCCCAGCACATCCAGGCCCACGTGCTGCCCGATCTGCTGCAGCGCGGGCAGTGCCAGGACGTGGCCTGCCGCTGGGTCACCGGCCGGGGTGAACTGATCGAGGCACGCCTGTCGGCCGTCTGGGAGCGCAACGCACGAGGCCAGGCCACACGTGCACTGGCGGTGATCGAGGACGTGACCGAGAACCAGCGCCTGGCTCACTTCGCCGCCCAGCGCGAGTTCATCGAGGTGACCCTGCACTCCATCGGCGATGGCGTGGTGGCCTGCGACCCGGAAGGCCGCATCCAGTACCTCAACCCCGTGGCCGAAGCCCTGCTGGGTGTGCAACGTCAAAGCGCGCTCGGACATGCCTTCGACCAAACCCTGGTGCTGCTGGACCCGGAAACCCGCTTGCGCATCGACAACCCGGTGCTGCGCTGCCTGCGCACCGGACGGGGCTCCGGCCTGCCCCGCGAAGCGCTGCTGCGAAGCCTGTCGGGGCAGCAGCACCCGATCCAGCATGCGGTGTCGCCCATCTTCGACCCGCACGGCCAGCTGCGTGGCGCCGTGATGGTGTTCCAGGACGTGCGCGAAGCCCGGGCGTTGGAGCAGCGCATGGCCCACCTGGCCCACCATGACGCGCTGACCGACCTGCCCAACCGGGTGCTGCTGCAAGACCGCATCCAGCAAGCCTGTGAACGCAGTCGCAGGGAAGGTGGCGGCTTTGGCGTCATGTTCCTCGATCTGGATCATTTCAAGCACGTCAACGACTCGCTGGGCCATGCCGCCGGGGATGAGCTGCTGCGGGAAATGGCGCGTCGGCTCAAGGCCACGCTGCGCACCTGCGACACCATCTGCCGCCTGGGCGGGGATGAATTCGTCATGCTGATCGGGGATGTCCAGAGCCCGCAGGATCTGGGGGCGGTGGCCGAGAAAGTACTCAGCGAAGTGGCGCGACCCTGCCTGATCGCGGGGCGGGACATGAACATGTCCGTGAGCCTGGGCCTGGCCCTGTTCCCGGCCGATGGCGAAAACGTGGAGCTGCTCATGAAGCATGCCGACACGGCCATGTACCGCGCCAAGCGGGAGGGCCGCAACCGCTACCACTTCTTCTCGCGCGCCCTGGACGAGGCCGCCACGGTGCGCCTGCAACTGGAACAGGACATCCGCCGGGGCATCGCCGCGCGCGAGTTCATCGTGCATTACCAGCCCCTGGTGCGAGCACTCGATGGTGCCGTGATCGGCGCCGAAGCCCTGGTTCGCTGGCGGCGCAGCCCCGACGAATGCTGGGGTCCGGGGCAGTTCATCCCGGTGGCAGAGGAAAGCGGACTGATCGTGCCCCTGGGTGAGCTGGTGCTCGAGCAGGCGTGTGCTCAACTGCGCCAGTGGCAAGACCAGGGGCGGCCGGTGCAGCGCCTGTGTGTCAACGTATCGCCGCTGCAGTTTGCCGCGCCCGGCTTTGTCGAACAGGTGCTTGCCCAGGCCCGTGACCACCGGATCAACCCGTCCTTGCTGGAGCTGGAGATCACCGAGGCGTCGCTGATGAGCCACCCTGAGCAGACCCGCGAAGCGCTGCGCCAGTTGAAGCAAGCGGGCATGAAGGTGTCGTTGGACGATTTCGGCACCGGCTACTCCAGCCTCAGCTACCTGCGTCAGTTCCCGGTGGACACGCTCAAGGTCGACCGGTCGTTTGTGGCCGAATTACATCAGGGCGAGGGTCACCAGCAATTGGTGGCCGCCATCGTGGCCATGGCGGCCACCCTGAAGCTTCACGTGGTGGCGGAAGGCGTGGAGACCCAGGCCCAGGCAGCCCATCTGGCCGACATGGGCTGCGACACGCTGCAGGGCTTTCTGTTTGCGCGCGCCATGCCGGCCACCGAGATGGCCGCCTGGCTGGGCCAACGCTGGCCCACCGAGACGCCCACGCCGCAGTCCGAGCTGGGCCCGGGTTCAGGCCCAGCCTTGCAGCACCAGCTTGCCGCGGACGCGCCCTGATTCAACCTGGGCATGGGCCCGCCGCAGGTTGGCGGCATTGATGGACCCCAGGTGCTCGCCTTCGGTGCTGCGCAACTGGCCGGCATCGACCAGTTCGGCCACGCGACTCAGCAGGCGGTGCTGCTCGATCTGGTCGGGCGTGCCGAAGCGACTGCGGGCGAACATCATCTCCCAGTGCAGGCTCAGGCTCTTGGGCTTGAGAGCCATCACATCCAGTTCGCCAGGGGCCAGATCATCGATCAAGCCCAGGCGCCCCTGCGGCGCCAGCAACTCGACCAACTGAGAAAAGTAGTCGCCAGTGTGGGTCAGCGAGGCCACCAGCGCCACCTCGGCATGCCCCAGGGCCTGCAACTGCGGCAGCAGTGGCTGGCGGTGGTCGATCACCGCATGGGCCCCCAAGGCCTCGCACCACTCGCGGGTCTCGGGGCGCGAAGCCGTGGCCACCACGGTCAGGGCCGTGAGCCGGCGGGCCAGTTGCAACAGGATCGATCCGACGCCACCGCCGGCCCCCAGCACCAGCAGGGTCTGCCCAGCACCGCCCTGCCCGTCCGCCTGCAATGGCACGGCCAGGCGATCGAACAGCAGTTCCCACGCTGTGATCGCCGTGAGCGGCAAGGCCGCGGCCTGGGCATCGCTCAGGCTGGCAGGAGCCCGGGCGGCGATGCGCTCATCGACCAAATGCTGTTCGGCATTGCTGCCCGGGCGGGTGATGCTGCCCGCATACCAGACCCGGTCCCCCGGCTGGAAAAGCGTGACCTGCGGCCCCACGGCCAGCACCCGGCCCACGGCATCCCAGCCCAGCACCTCGGCCTGGCCCGGGGCCGGGGCACGGCCACGTCGGACCTTGGTGTCCACCGGATTGACCGACACGGCCGACACGGCCACCAGCAGATCGTGGGGGGCCATGTCCTGCGCCTGGGGCGCGGGCAGTTGCAGATCGAGCAGCGACTCGGGGTGATCGATGGGCAGGGCCTGGCGGTAGCCCACGGCTTTCATGAGGGAAGAGGAAGTCATGACAATCGTCCTTGTGACAAGTGAAGGGATGAGGACGAGAATCTATGACCGCTTGTTCAATTGATAAACGCCCCATATTCAGCATCAGTTTCAAATGAAGCTTGAAAATATCGACGAACTGCGTGTGGCCCTGGCCTGCGCCGACACAGGCAACCTGACCCGCAGTGCGCAACGCCTGCACATCACGCCAGCGGCGGCCAGCGCCGCCCTGAAGAAACTCGAGTCGCGCCTGGGCGTGCGTCTGTTCGAACGCAGCACCCGCAGCATGCGCATCACCCCCGGCGGCGAACTCTTCTGCCAATACGCCCGCCGCGCCCTCGACCTGCTCGAAGAGGGGCAGGCCCAGTTGCACGACGACGGAGCTCAACTGGTCGGCACCATCCGCCTGGCGGCATCCAGCGACCTGACGCGGCGCGTGCTGCTCGACTGGTTGGACGATTTTCTGCAAGCCCACCCGGCGGTGGAGTTGCAACTCGCTGTCAGCGACACCCTGACCGATGTGGTGCGCGATCAGGTCGATCTGGCCCTGCGCTACGGCGAGCTGGACGATTCACGCCTGGTGGCCCGCCGATTGCTGACCACCCGGCGGGTGGTGTGTGCCTCGCCCGCCTACCTGGCCCGTCACGGCGCCCCCCAACACCCGAGCGAACTGGCGCAGCACGAGTGCCTGAGCTTCATGATCCGCGGCCGGCGGGTGCTGCAGTGGCCGTTTGAACGCAACGATGGGCAGGAGTCGCTGAGCGTGCGCGTACACGGCCGGCGCAGTGCGGACGACGCCGAGATCGCCCACCGTTGGGCCCTGGCGGGTCACGGCATCCTGTGCAAGAGTGAAATCGATGTGCATGCCCATCTGGCCAGCGGCGCCCTGGTGCGCCTGCTGCCCGACTGGCAAGGCATCACCATGCCCTTGCACGCGGTGATGCCCAGCAACCGCTTCGTGCCAGCCCGGGTACGGGCACTGGTCGAGACCCTGGCGCGTCGCTTCGAGGCCTCGGGCATGGGCTTGCCCAAGCCCTTGTCGCGCACAGCCGAGCCCGCTTCGCTACCATCGAGCCCATGACCCAAGACCTGTTCCGCCAAGATGCCCGGCTGCGCGAATGCAGCGCCCAAGTGATGGCCCTGACCGACGCCGGCGTGGTGCTGGACCGCACGGTGTTCTACCCCCTGGGCGGCGGCCAGGCGGGCGACACCGGACAACTGCTGCTGGCCGACGGCAGCGTGCTGCAGATCAGCGACACCCGCAAGGGCAAAGACGAACAGGGCCAAGCCACCACCGACATCGTGCACGTGCCCGCCCCCGGACAAGAGGCCCTGCTGGCCAGGCTGCAGAAGGGCGCCGAAGTCATCGCCCGCATCGACTGGGAGCGGCGTCACCGGCTGATGCGCTTTCACACCGCCACCCACCTGCTGTGTCATCTGGTGGCGCAACCGGTCAACGGCTGTTCGATCACACCCGACTATGCTCGGCTCGACTTCCACATGACCGAGCCCCTGGACAAAGACACCCTGAGCGCCGGCCTGGCCCGCCTGGTGGCAGCGGCGCTACCGGTGACGGTGGGCGCCATCAGCGATGCCGAGTTGGACGCCAACCCCGACCTGGTCAAAAGCATGTCGGTGCAGCCCCCGCGGGGCAGCGGGCAGGTGCGCACCATCGGCATCGCGGCCCTGCCAGGCGATCCGGCCCTGGTGGATCTGCAACCCTGCGGCGGTACCCACGTGGCCAACACGGCCGAGATCGGTGCCGTGGTGGTGACCAAGATCGAGAAGAAAAGTGCCAACTCGCGTCGCGTGGTGCTGGGGTTCTCCTCGTGAGGCTCGGTCACCCTGCGGACGGAACTTCGGCCAGGGCGTCCGCTCCCAGATCGGTCATGTCCTTTTTTCCTCTCAAGCTCCGCGCCCTGCGCGGCAGGCACCTGAGTGCCGCCTTGCTGGGCGCCGCCTGCCTGCTGCCCGCCATCGCCTCGGCCCAGATCGAATTGCGTAGCGGTGCCGGGTCCGGTCGGCCCGCCCTGTCCAGCCCTGCAGCACCGCCCAGCAGCATCAGCACCCCGCGTGTGCGGGTCGAATTGCTGGCGCTCGCGCCTCAGGGCGTGGGCCCGGGCCAACCGCTCTGGCTGGGTCTGCAGATCACCCATCAGCCCGACTGGCACACCTACTGGAAGAATCCCGGCGACTCCGGCCTGCCCACCCAACTGAGCTGGCGCCTGCCCGACGGCCTGAGCGCGGGCGAGATCGCCTGGCCCGTGCCGCACAAGATCCGCATCGGGGCCCTGGCCAATCTGGGCTACGAGGGCACGGTGCTGCTGCCGGTGCCTGTGACCGTGGCCCCGGGCTGGACGGCGGCGTCGGGCACCCTGCCGATCCGCCTGAAAGCCAATTGGTTGGTCTGCCGTCAGGAGTGCATCCCGGAAGAAGCCGAGCTGGGCCTGGACCTGCCGGTGGGCAGTTCCACCGCGGCCAGCCTGCCAGCCTTCGAGGCCGCACGGGCAGCGCAACCCCAGGCTCTGGCCGGTGCCCACGAAGCCCGGGTATCAGCTGACGGCCTGACGCTGCGCATCGCCGGTCTGCCAGCGGCCTGGCGTGGCCAGGCCCTGAACCTGTACCCCGAAACCCCAGAACTGCTCGACATCGCAGCGCCGGCTGATTCGCGCTGGGACGGCGACGCCTGGACCACCCGAGTGCCCCTGTCTCCCCAGCGCAGCGGCCAGGCCTCGCAGATTGCGGTGGTGCTGCAGCGCGAAGGCACAGCCCAGCCTGCCTGGCGCGCCGAACTGCCCGTGCGCGGCGACTGGCCGGCCACGCCAGTGGCGGGCAAGGCCGAGGTTTCGCCCGCTCTGAGCGCAGCCCTGGCGGCCAATCAGGCCACAACAAGACAGGCCCCCACTACCGACAGCAGCGCGGGCTCGGCCTGGCTGCCGGCACTGCTAGGCGCCTTGCTGGGCGGGCTCATCCTGAATCTGATGCCCTGCGTGTTCCCGGTGCTGGCCATCAAACTGCTGGGCTTTTCGCGCCACAGCGGCGAGCACGGTGCGCGCCACCTGCGCCTGCAAGGCCTGGCCTACACCGGCGGCGTGGTGCTGTCCTTTCTCGCTCTGGGTGGGCTGATGCTGGCCTTGCGAGCGGGTGGCGCCCAACTGGGTTGGGGCTTCCAGTTGCAGTCGCCAGGGGTGGTGGCGGCCCTGGCGGCTCTGTTCACGCTGGTGGGGCTGAATCTGGCCGGCGTGTTCGAGTTCGGGGCGTGGCTGCCCAGCGGCCTGGCCAGCGCTCAGGCGCGCCATCCGGTGATCGACGCCGGCCTGTCGGGCGTGCTGGCTGTGGCGATCGCCTCGCCCTGCACCGCGCCTTTCATGGGCGCCTCACTGGGCTTTGCCGTGGCCCTGCCCGCCGCCGAGGCGCTGGCCATCTTTGCGGCCCTGGGCCTGGGCATGGCCTTGCCCTATCTGGCCGTGGCGCTGGTGCCCGGCCTGAGCCACGGCCTGGCGCGCCGTCTGCCTCGGCCCGGCCCCTGGATGGTGGTGTTCCGCCAATTGATGGCCTTCCCCATGTTCGGCACTGTGGCCTGGCTGGTCTGGGTGCTGGGTCAGCAAAGCGGCATCGATGGCGCGGGCGCCCTGCTGGCCTTGCTGGTGGCCCTGAGCGCCACCGTCTGGGCACTGACATTGCGCCACCGCGCCCGGCTGGCGCTGGGGGCCGCCTTTGCCGCCCTGCTGCTGTGGCTGGGCTGGAGTCTGGGCCCCCAGGTGACCCGCTTGGCCGACGCTGCCAGCCCCAGCGCCCAGACCGAGACCACCTGGGCCCCCTGGTCGGAAGCCCAGGTTCAGGCTCTGGTGGCTCAGGGGCGGCCGGTGTTCATCGACTTCACCGCTGCCTGGTGCGTGACTTGCCAGGTCAACAAGCGCGGCACGCTGTCGAACGCCGCGCTGCTGGCCGACATGGCGAACCACAAGGTGGCCCTGCTGCGCGCCGACTGGACACGGCAAGACCCCGCCATCACCGCCGCCCTGCGCGCCCTGGGCCGCAGCGGCGTCCCCGTCTACGTGGCCTACCGGCCGGGCCAGCCCCCCCAGGTGCTGTCCGAGCTGTTGAGCGTGCGCGATGTGCGCGAGGCCCTGAACCTGCCGGGCCTCTGAACCGCCCGGCCCCTGCCCTGGAACAGACCACCATGCCCGCCTTTCCGCTTTACGAACCCGAAGCCCCTTCGCGCGCCGAAGTCGAAGCCCTGCCTGGACGTACCTTGCTGCAGTTCGGCACCGACTGGTGCGGTCACTGCCGTGCCGCCCAGATCCCGGTCACAGAAGCCCTGGCGGCCCACCCCGGGCTGCGCCACCTGCTGGTGGAAGACGGCCCAGGCCGCCCCTTGGGCCGCGCCTACGGCGTGAAGCTCTGGCCGACCCTGATCCTGCTGGTCGATGGCCAGGAGACAGCCCGCCTGGTGCGACCGACCGAGACGAAGGCTGTGCTGCAGCTACTCGCAGCTTGATAACACGCGTTTCACCTGGATGCAGGCGGTAGGACCCTTCAATGTCGCCCTCGAGGCGATGCTTATTTTGTTACAACAAAATAAAGATTGAAGCCTGCAAATCCACCATCCTAAAATGGTGGAACTTGAATACGATCTCCTCAAAAATGAGGCCAACATCCGAGATCGTGGCCTCTCATATGAGTGGGTCCGCCAGTTCGATTTCGAGTCCTCGCTGATCTGGCAGGACACGCGACAGCACTATTCAGAAGCGCGCTACATCGCTCTGGGGCTGATCGGCTCACGAGCCCATGTGGTGGTGTACGCAGAGACCGATCGGGGTATCCGTGTGATCAGCTTCCGAAAGGCCAATCACCGTGAGCAGAGGCGCTATGAACAAGAAACCCAATCCCGAAATGGCTGACGCCGACAATCCAGCTTGGACAGAGGCCATGTTCAAGCAAGCAGTGGGTGTGGACGACCTGCCCGCCAGCCTGCGTGACAAACTCAAGCGCCGCCCTCGGGGCCCTCAAAAATCAGCGCGCAAGATTTCCACCACCATCCGACTGTCACCCGAAGTGGTGGTGGCGTTCCGTGCCGCTGGGGATGGGTGGCAAACCCGCATCGACCAAGCCCTGAAAGAGTGGCTGAAAATGCATCCCCAGGCATGAGGGCTAGCAGCCAACTTGCTGCGGCGGCCCCTCAGGGACTGTTCCGCGAGCCCCTGGCTGTGCGACAAAATTGATCCAAGGCAAGAAACCGCCGCCTCCCACGAGTTCGACCGCTCACGCGGTGCTGCGACAATCCAGGGATGAGCACCTCTGCCGCCCACCCTCCAGCCGCCAGCCGCTTCGCGCCGCTGCAAAACGACACCTTTCTGCGCGCCTGCTGGCGTCAGGCCACCGACCACACGCCGCTGTGGCTGATGCGTCAGGCCGGGCGCTACCTGCCCGAATACTGCGCCACCCGCGCGCGGGCCGGCAGCTTCATGGGCCTGGCCACCAACACCGACTTCGCGACCGAGGTCACACTGCAACCTCTGGAGCGCTACCCGCTGGATGCGGCCATCCTGTTCTCCGACATCCTGACCGTGCCCGATGCCATGGGCCTGGGCCTTTCCTTCGCCCAGGGCGAAGGACCGCGCTTTGCGACACCCGTGCGTGACGAGGCCGCCGTGGCGGCCCTGCAGGTGCCCGACCTCGACAAACTGCGCTATGTGTTCGATGCCGTCACCAGCATCCGCCATGCCCTGAAGGGTCGGGTGCCGCTGATTGGCTTCTCGGGCAGCCCCTGGACCCTGGCCTGCTACATGGTCGAAGGCAAGGGCAGCGACGACTACCGCCTGGTCAAGACCATGCTGTACAGCCGCCCCGACCTGATGCATCGCATGCTGGAGGTCAACGCCGACGCCGTGGCAGCCTACCTGAACGCCCAGATCGAGGCCGGGGCGCAGGCGGTGATGATCTTTGACAGCTGGGGCGGCGTGCTGGCCGATGGTGCGTTCCAGCAATTCAGCCTGGCTTACACGGCCCGTGTGCTGAAGCAACTCAAGCGCGAGCATGAGGGCGTGGCCATTCCTCGCATCGTGTTCACCAAGGGCGGTGGCCTGTGGCTGGAGGACATGGCGCCCCTGGACTGCGAAGTGCTGGGACTCGATTGGACAGTCAACCTGGGCCAGGCCCGGGCGCGTGTCGGCGGCGCCGTGGGGGGCCCCGGCAAGGCCTTGCAGGGCAACATCGACCCCAACGTGCTGTTCGCCCCGCCGCCACAGATCGCTCAAGAGGTCGCTCGCGTCCTCGACAGCTTCGGCACACCGCATCTGGACCGATCGACGACCGGCCCAACCCACATCTTCAATCTGGGCCATGGCATCAGCCAGTACACCCCGCCCGAGCACGTGAGCGCACTGGTCGAGGCTGTGCACACCCACTCACGACGCCAGCGTGGGCTCTGAAACACGGGCATCCCATGAAACGCCCATCCGGGCGTTTTTTTGTTGGTGCACCCCACGCTGGAACAGCTCAGGCCGGGCTCGTCAAGCTTCTTATGCACAAATCATCTGATGCACCGCAACACGTGAGCTACCGTGTTGCATGCCTGATCCGATGATGCAAGTTGTTGATTCATATGAGATTTATGAACTGCCAATTTTGCAGGCAACCTAAGCAAAGCCTTGCAGCACAAGGGTTTTGACGGTTCCCCAAGGGGATATCAACAAAGTTATCCACAGGTTTTGTGAGTTTTTGTGAAATCCCTCATCTGACAAGCACTTAGCGCGATCTACTCAAGCCCGACCTCAGCAGCAGCTCCTTTCGCCCAGCGAACATCGAGTGCTCGGAACCCAATCTCGCAAGCCAAGCCACGCTACGGCCTCCGGAGGCCACTAAAAGATGCCTCCGTCAAGCACTTATGCACAAAAAATCTGATGCATCGCAACACGGATAATGCCTCCAGCGAAACGGGGGACACGATGCTAAGTCTTTGATTTATAAAGGCTTTAAGTTTTGCCGATTTTGTAGGCAGTGTAAGCAAACCCTTGTGCCACAAGGGTTTGCGGCAAGTGCCAGGTGGATATCAACAAAGTTATCCACAGCTTTTGTGAACACCTGAAAAACCCCTTGTGACATCAAGCACTTAGCGACGGTTTCTCAGAGAAGGATGAACTGAACGGAGCCCATTGACCGATGGTCGGATAGTTCATGACTGGCCGCCCACAGCAACGCCAAAGCCGCCACCGCAAAACAAACGATGCGCCACTTGTGCACAGCAGCACACTTGGGCGGTGCATCGTCAACAAGCCCCGTGATTTCCCAAATCACTTTTTCTTTGAATTCCAAGCTGTTGATTTAATTTGATTTTTCAGAATTCCCTATCAACAATCCCTTGTCTGAGCGCTCTGTGTCGCACGGCGTGGAGCCGGTTGGCGACAGGCTATCCCCAAAGTTATCCACAGACCTCCGGAGGCATTTGAAAAACTGCAGGCAAATCAATGACTTGCGCCTGGAACCTGGAATCAGGTCAAGCACAGACAAGCTGGAGGAGGTCTGATGCGACGTCGCCAAAGGATCTTGCTGTCCTGTCGCGCAGTTCGCTGGTCGAAGTTATGCACAAATCTGGGGCACCTCTGGTGATGGGGAAAGCAGGTCGGCGAATCGCTCCCGATCGCTTCTAACTCCTTGTCCGCAATGGATTTTCCGCTGACGAGCGCCCTGAGAGCATCTTCCGGACCTGTGACTCAAGCCATGCCTGACGGCCTTGAGCCCTCAGCTGTCAACAAACTTATCCACAGATGGCATCAAGATCCCAAGCACGGGCCGTGATGGCCCCCTGCACACTGACGCACAATCCAGGGCCATGACCCACCGGATTGCCGTCGTGGTCCAGACGCCAGCCCACAGCGGCCTGTCAGGGCCTCTCACCTACCTGAGCCCCGAGCCCGTGACACCTGGCACCCTGGTTCGCGTGCCCCTGGGCAAGCGGGAGACCCTTGGGGTGGTCTGGCCCGTGGCCGAAGCAGAGCTGGACAGCGCCGGCGTGGCCGAGCGAGAGATCGCCGGCGTGCTCGAAGGCCTGCCGCCTTTGGGGCAGGCGTGGATGCGTCTGGTGGGCTTTTCAGCCCGGTACTACCAGCGCTCACTCGGTGAGGTGGCTCTGGCGGCGCTGCCCCCCCAACTGCGCGAACTGGGCCCGACGCAGTTGGCACGTCGACTCAAACGCAAACCCTTGTCATCCGACAGCCAGCCTGTCCAGAGCCATGCGATGGCGCTTCCTGAACTGACCGCCGAGCAGTTGGAAGTGATACGGGCCATGGAGAAAGGCAGTGGCCCTTTCCTGCTCTTCGGCGCCACCGGCAGCGGCAAGACCGAGGTGTACCTGCGCAGCGTGCAGGCCTTGCTGGAGCGCGACCCGACAGCCCAGGCCCTGGTGATGGTGCCCGAGATCAACCTGACACCGCAGCTGGAAGAACGTTTCCGTGCCCGCTTCGCGCCATGCTGGGGTGAGCAGGCGGTGGTCTCGATGCACAGCGGCATGACCCCGCCGCAACGCCTCAAGAGCTGGCTGGCCGCGCATGGCGGCCAGGCGCGCATCGTGCTGGGCACCCGCATGGCCATCTTCGCCTCGCTGCCCGGCCTGCGCCTGATCATCGTGGACGAGGAGCACGACCCGAGCTACAAACAGCAGGAAGGGGCCCGCTACTCGGCGCGCGACCTGGCGGTTTACCGCGCCCAGCAAGAGGGCGCCAAGGTGCTGCTGGGCTCAGCCACGCCTTCGCTCGAGAGCTGGCATCACAGCCGCCCCGCAGCCGAGGGCGGGCGCTACCAGCGTCTGTTGATGCCCACCCGCGTGGGCGCCGCGGCGGCGGCCGGCCTGCCCCGGGTGCGCCGGGTGGACATGAACCGACAGCCACGCGGCAGCGTCTTCTCTGCGCCCCTCAGCGCCGCCCTGCGCGAGCGGGTGGCCCGCGGCGAGCAGGTGATGATCTTTCTGAACCGGCGCGGCTACTCGCCGGTGCTGCACTGCCGGGACTGCGGCTGGAAGAGCGAATGCCCCCACTGCAGCGCGTTCCGGGTCTTCCACAAGATCGACCGGACCCTGCGCTGCCACCACTGCGGCTTTACCCAGCCCGTGCCCCGAGCCTGCCCCGAATGCGGCAACCTGGACATCTCGCCACTGGGACGAGGCACCGAGCAGCTGGAGGAGCAACTGGCCGAACTCTTCGAGGGCACGCTGCGACCCGACGGCCAAGCGGTGCGCATCGCCCGCATCGATGCCGACAGCACCCGCGCCAAAGGGGCCCTGGAGTCACAACTGGCCCAGGTGCACACCGGCGAGGTCGACGTGCTGGTGGGCACGCAGATGATTGCCAAGGGACACGACTTTCGTCGGGTCACGCTGGTGGCGGCCATCAACCCCGACGGGGCCTTGTTCTCCAGCGACTTCCGCGCGCCCGAGCGCCTGTTTGCCCTGCTGATGCAGGCGGGCGGCCGAGCGGGTCGAGACGCGGCCTTTGTGAGCGCGCAAAACAGCGAGGGCGAGATGTGGGTGCAGACCTTCCACCCCGACCACCCGCTGTTCGAGGCCTTGAAGCGCCACGACTACCCAGCCTTTGCCGCCCAGCAGCTGCAAGAGCGTGAACAGGCCGGCATGCCGCCCTTCTCGTTCCAGGCCCTGGTGCGTGCAGAAGCCCGCAGCCAGGAAGTGGCGCAGGCTTTTCTGAATGCGGCAAGCGCCGCTGGGGAGGGCCTGCCTGGGGCCGAGCAGGTGTTCCGCTTTCCGGCCGTGCCCATGACGATTCAACGCGTGGCCAACATCGAACGCGCCCAGATGCTGGTGGAGTCGGATTCTCGCGCCGCGCTGCAGCGCTTTCTGGCCGCCTGGCAGGGCGTGCTGCACAGCACCCGCGCCCAGCCCGAGCACAAGGGGCTGATCCGCTGGGCCATCGATGTCGACCCGTTGATGATCTGAGATCAGCCCCTACCAGGCTCATCGCAGCCAGGCGACGGCTGCCGGGAAACTGACGAAGGCGACCACGGTGGACAACAGGATGATGCGCGCCACGCGCCCGGTATCGGCACCGAAACGTTCGGTGAGCATGGCCACGTTGCTGGCGCTGGGCAGAGCGGCCAGCAGCACCACGACGGTCAGGGCGAAAGGATCGATCGGCAGACCTGCCGCGATGAAGCCATGGCCGATGAGCCAGACCAGCAAGGGGTGCAGCACCAGCTTGCAGGAGACGATGGGAAGCACATCGCCCCAGCCCTGAGGGGTCGAGCTCGT
>RXJO01000264.1:0-351 GCA_003987795.1 Curvibacter sp. | reverse complement strand
ATGGCCGGAATATAGTCGCACTCGCGGCAAAATGCATGGCATGACCGGCGCGGGCCGCGACGCCCCGCCTACTTCATCTGACCGATCAGCTTGGCGGCGCCGCTTGCGGTCTTCGCCAATTTCAACAACGCCTCGCGGCCGCCGGCGGCATAGGCCGCAGCGGCCCGCAGCAGCTCACGCAATTGCACTGCCGCGCCGGGATCGAACCGGCACCAGGCACCGCCGGTGAGGCGCGCGATCTCGCGAAAGGCCTGCTCGGCGACGGCATCATGACCTTCCTGAAACACGAACACGGGCACCTTGAGCATGCCGAGCTCGCCGGCCTTGGCACAGAGCTCGTCGATCTTCTCC
>RXJO01000492.1 GCA_003987795.1 Curvibacter sp. | reverse complement strand
GCAGCAGATCCTCAGCGAGATGCAGCAGGCCGCCGCCAACCGGGGCAGCCTGAGCGGCGTGGCCCGCATTGCCGGCACGGTGTTCGACAAGGCCGATCTCTGGGCCTATGAATCCGCCCTCAAGCTGGGGGCCAACCCGTTGGCGGGGTTCACGCTGCACCAGAAGTTGCTGGAGCGCCAGTTCACGGCCAATGCCTTGATGCTCGACCCGGAGCGCCTGCCCCTGCTGCACCAGCGCGCCGAACGCGATGGCCGCGGCGACGAGGTGGTCGCGATCCTGGACGGCCTGCGCCCTGGCGAGCTGGAGCTGGCCCTGGGTGACATGCCCCTGGCCTCGGTGAGCACAGGCTTCAGCTACGAAAGCCACGAGGATGCCCGCGCCAGCACCGACCCCTTCGCCAACGGCCTGATCGAAGGCCTGCTGAACATGCCCATGGAGACAGGCCGTTGAGCCCTGTCTGCCTGATGCAGCCGCACGACTGAACCCTGCCCGACCGAAGCCCGACCGATGACCCACCCGATCCAGAAAGCCCTGTCCCTCTTGTTCACCGGGGCCGGCCTGACCCTGTGCCTGCTGCAAGGCCCTGCCGGCCTGGCCCAGACCTCGACACCCGAACCCGCCCCGGGCGGCGGCGAAGACTGTCGGGCCCTCAGCGACAAGGCCATGGCAGCCGATGTGGCGGCAGCCGGCGGGCTGTCGCGCAAGCTCGAGCCGGCCAGCCTGGTGCCGCTCTATGACCAGGCCGTCGCGCTGTGGGCCCAGGCCCTGCCCCACTGCCAGGGCCGCGCCCGCGAACGCGCCGAGCGCAACCTGCTGGAGACACAGCGCGTGCGTCAGAGGCTGAGCGCCGAGCTGGGCGACAGCAGCGACTGCCAGAACAGCCGCAAAGAAGCCGAAGGCATGCAGGAGCTGGCACGCCAGGCCCTGAGCGACCGGCGCTGGGCCGATTCGGCCACCCTGTTCCACAAGGCGGAAGACCTGTGGGATGTGGCCAGTGAGCGCTGCACCGGGCCCCAGCGCCAACTGGCCGAGAGCCGGCGTGAACAGACTGCGGTGGACGGACACAACGCCGAACACTGCGCCCCGCTGTTCGAGAAGGCGCGGAGCCAGACCCAGCAGTTCCGCAGCCGCTCGGCCGGCCTGAACCGGGCCGAGCGCCAGGACGCCTCGATGGAGGCCGAGGGCCTGTGGCGCCAGGCCCAGGACCAATGCCGTGGCAGCGTGGCCGACCTGGCGCGCAACAACGCCCAGGCACTGGCCAAGGAACGGGGCACCCCCTGGTCGGCCAAGGCCTCAACCGAGGGCTCGGCCCGGTCTGCTGCACCGGCCCCGGCTGCCACCTCATCCGCAGCAGCGGCCCGGACGGCCACCGCGGGCGCCACACCGACCACGGCCGTCACAACGACTTCCGCGGCAACAGCGGCCTCAGAGCCCCAGGCCGAGCCGCAACAAGAGGAGTTCACGGTCGATGGCACCGTCTTCAAGGGCCAGTTCGTGCGCGACGCGGGGCGCACCACCTTGTCGGGCCGGGGCCTGGTGCGCTGGGCCAACGGTGACCGCTTCGAGGGCACGCTGGTGAAGGGACTGCGACACGGCCGTGGCACTTTTGAATGGCCCAGCGGGCAACGCTATGAGGGCGACTGGGTGAACGACGAACCCACAGGGCAGGCCAAAGTGCATTTCGCCAATGGCAACGACTACGAAGGCGCGGTCAAAGCCGGCCTGCCCCAGGGCCAGGGCCGCATGCGTTATGCCTCAGGGGATCTGTACACCGGCCAGTTCAAGGCCGGTGTGCCGGAAGGCCGGGGGCTTTACGTGTGGAAGAACGGTCAGCAATTTGAAGGCGACTGGAAGAACGAGCAGCCCGATGGCGAGGGCCGGCTGCAGTTCACCTCGGGCGCGGTGTACACCGGCTCGATGAAGGCCGGGTTGCCGCACGGGCGCGGCCGCTACACCTGGCCCTCCGGCGATGGCTACGAGGGCGACTGGCAAGCCGGGCTGAAGCACGGCCAGGGGCGTTTTGTGTGGGCCAATGGCGACCGTTTCGAGGGGCGCTTCGAGAACGACGCCCAGGCCGAAGGCCAGCTGACACGGGCTGAAACCGGCACGGCGGCGCGTTGAGCGGCAGGCAGCCGGGCCTCAGCCCGGTGCGGCCCCCAGGCTCAGGCTGATGGTGGCGGCCTCGCGCAGCACCAGGGGCGCGATCGGCCCCTTCAGGCCGGGGTCGAATCCGCCCGTGGCACCGAGCGCGGTCAGCACGGCCACCACCCGGCCGCTGTAGTCGATGATGGGTGCGGCCACCGCACTGATGCCGGGCAGCAACGAATCGCGCGCGATGGCACAGCCTTGCGCCCGAACTTGGTCGCGCAACTGCTCCAGGGTCTGCACCCCCAGCCGGGCCCGCTGCTGGGGCGTGGCTTGCGCCAGCTCGTCCTGCAGCCGGCGCCACTGGGCCGCATCATCGAGCGTGCTCAAAAAGACCTGGCCAGTGGCCGACCACAAGGCCGGCAGCACGGAGCCGGCACGCACATTGATGGTGACCGGCTGCAAGGGCTCTTCAAAGCGCATGATGGTGGGCCCCAGATTGCCCATGATGGCGAGGAAGCAGGTCACGCCCAGTTCATCACGCAGGCGGATCAGGGCCGGCTCGCTGCGGCGAACCGGGTCGTTCTGGCGCATGGCCGCCAGGCCGATCTGGATCGCCTCCGGGCCAAGTCGGTAGTGCTGGGTGCTGCTGTCCTGCACCACCAGGTCTTCCTGGATCAGGCTGGCCAGGTAGCGGTGCACCTTGGCCGTGCTTTCGTCCACCGCGGTGGCCACCGCCGTCAGGCTGGCCGTACCGCCGAGGCGGGCCAGGGCCTTGAGGATGCCCATGCCCATTTCGGCCGATTGCACGCGCTGGCGTCGTTCGGTGGCGCGGGGTGGGCTGGGGTCTTCGCTCATGAATAGGTTCCTGGCAGTGGGGCGGCGTGACAGCTCGCCATTATGGGCAGAGCCCGGGCCCGGTCGGGGCCTGCCGGCCCCCTGGTGAAAGCCCTAGCGGCAAATTACGCATTGCGAAGTAATCTTACGCATTAAATATCCATGACTCACCCTACGCCCTCCGGAGCCTCATCTTGAAAAAATTCGTCCGTGCCTGTCTGCTGGCTCTGCCTGTCGTGCTGGGCCTGCAAGCAGCCCCCACCCTGGCCCAGGCCAGCTACCCCAACAAACCCGTGCGCTGGATCGTGCCCTACCCGGCCGGCGGTGGCTCCGACTTTCTGGCCCGCACCATCAGCCAGGCCTGGTCGGCCAGCAGCGGGCAAAGCGTGGTGATCGACAACAAGCCCGGTGGCAACACGGCCATCGGCGCGGTCGAGACCGTGCGATCCGCCCCCGATGGCTACACCATCCTGTCGGCCGACAACGGCACCATGGTGTTCAACACCGCGCTGTATTCCAAGCTGTCGTACGACCCGGTCAAGGACCTGGCGCCAGTGACCCTGATGGGGCGCTTCCCGATGATTCTGGTGGTGGGCCCGGGCTCGGACGCCAAAGATGCCAAAGACTTCATCGCCAAGGCCAAGGCGCGCCCGGGCAGCGTCAACTACGGCTCGGCGGGTGCCGGCAGTCCGCATCACCTGGCGATGGAGATGCTCAAGGTCGAAGCCAAACTGCACCTGGTGCACATCCCCTACCGTGGCGCAGCCCCGGCCCTGGCCGACCTGGTGGGCGGGCAGATCCCGGCCATGATGGTCGACCTGGCCGCAGGCTCGGGCTTCATCAAAGCCGGCAAGGTGCGCCCGCTGGCCGTGGCCAACCCGACACGCCTGGCGCAACTGCCCGAGGTGCCCACCTTTGCCGAGATCGGCCTGAAGAATGTCGAGGCCGCTGCCCTGGTGGGCCTGGTGGCCCCGGCCGGCACGCCGCCCGAGGTGGTGAACTCGCTGCAAAAGCAGATCGCTGCGGCCATCGCCCAGCCTGCGGTCAAGCAACGGCTGGTCGATTTCGGCGTTGAACCCGTGGGCAACACCCCGCGCGAATACGCCGATCTGCTGCGCAAGGAGACCGTGCGCTGGCACCGCATCATCAAGGATCAGGGCATCTCGCTCGACTGAACCCAGCCACCGTCTGCTGCCATGTCAGTGATCCCGGCACGGTGATTGCTAGACTGCAGGCGGCTGTTTGAGAAGGCTGGAGCGCGCCAGCCGACACCCCGCACAGCGACCGGACCGTCCGTTGACGGTCCGGTCGTTTTTCATTCCCCTGCCCAAGCCTGCACGATGCCCACTTCCCACCTGTCGATCGCCAAAAAGCTGGCCTCATTGCTTTGCCTCATCCTGACGCTGTTCCTGTGCAGCGGTCTGTATGGCATCTTCAAGCTGCGTGCCATCACACAAGAGATGAACACCATGTTCGACCAGTCGCTGGCGATCGAACGCATCGCCAGCGATTGGTACCGCAACTTCACCAATGCCGTGCAGCGCACCACCGCCACGGTCAAGAGCAGCGACCCGGCGCTGGCCACGCTGTTCAGTGCCATTGCGATCGAAGGCAGCAAGCAGTCGAGCGTGCAGCAGCAGCAGATCAAGGAGCGCCTGGTCGACGAAAGCGACAAGCGCCTGTTCGCCGAGATCGGCGAGCACCGCAAGGTCTTCCTGGCCGTGCGCGACGAGATCAACAAGCTCAAGGCGGCGGGCGATGCCGCAGCGGCCGAACAGATGTTCAACGACAAGTACCTGCCGGTGTCAGCGGCCACCGACAGCAAGATCAAGGAGCTTCTGTCTCGCCAGCGCCAGCGCCTCGATGAGGCTGGCGAACGCATCCGCTCGGCCAGCACGCAGGCCACCGCCCTGCTCTCGGCCCTGTGCGCCGGCTCGATCCTGCTGGGCGCCCTGCTGGCCTGGCGCATCTCGCTGAGCATCACCCGGCCGCTGAAGGACGCCCGTGAAGTGGCCCACAAGATCGCCAACATGGACCTCTCCGGCCAGGCCATCCAGGTGCACAGCGGCGACGAGACCGGCGAGTTGCTGCAGGCGCTGTCGAGCATGCGCACAGCGCTGGAGACCACGCTGCTCGACGTGCGCCAGGTGGCCGAGCACATCGCCACCGCCACGGGCGAGATCGCATCTGGGAACGCCGACTTGAGCCATCGCACCGAAGAGACGGCGACCCATCTGCAGTCCACCGCCAGCGCGATGGAGCAGTTGAGTGCCACAGTGCACCAATCGGCCGATGCCGCCAGCACCGCGAACCAGCTGGCCAGCACGGCCGCCTCGGTGGCGGCGCGCGGCGGCGAGGTGGTGTCCAAGGTGGTGTCCACCATGGATGAGATCAACCAGAGCTCGCGCAAGATCAACGACATCATCGGCGTGATCGACGGCATCGCGTTCCAGACCAACATCCTGGCCCTCAATGCAGCCGTGGAGGCCGCGCGGGCCGGCGAACAAGGGCGTGGTTTTGCGGTGGTGGCGGGCGAGGTGCGCAACCTGGCCCAGCGCAGCGCCCAGGCAGCGCGCGAGATCAAGGGCCTGATCGGCACCTCGGTCGAGAAGGTGAGCGACGGGTCTCGCCTGGTGCAAGAGGCCGGCAGCACCATGCAGGACATCGTCAACAGTGTTCAACGGGTCAGTGACATCATCGGCGAGATCACGGCCGCGTCGGTGGAGCAGTCCAACGGCATTCGCCAGGTCGGCACCTCGGTCACGCAGCTCGACCAGATGACCCAGCAGAATGCCGCGCTGGTCGAAGAGTCGGCGGCCGCAGCCCAAAGCCTGCGCGAGCAGGCGGCTCGTCTGGCCGAGACGGTGGGGCGCTTCCAGCTGAACCAGGCCAGTCCGGCCCTGGCCCAGGCGAATCACCGGCGCCCGCTGCTCGGTTGAGCCCGGCGGCGGTGCTCAGTCCGGCTTGGCGCTGGTGGGGTCGGCGGGCTGAGCGACCACCCGGCCCCCCTGGGACAAGTTCTTGAAATCGCCGAGCTTGAGACCGTCGGGGCGCCCTTGCAGCACAGGCAGTCGCCACTTGCCCTGCCCCAGGCGCTGCGAACGGTAGATGCCGGTGTGGCCCGAGAACAGGTAGGCCATCACACAGGCCAGCAGCGCATGGACGCCGATGTCGGCACCAAAGAGCTCCATGGCCATGAAGGTGCAGGCCAGCGGCGTGTTGGCCGCCCCGGCAAAGACCGCCACAAAGCCCAATGCCGCCACAAAGCCCAAGGGCAACTGCAGCAGCGGGGCCAGGGCGTTGCCCAGAGTGGCGCCAATGAAGAACAAGGGCGTGACTTCGCCCCCCTTGAAGCCACTGCCCAGCGAGGCGATGGTGAAGGCCATCTTGGCTGCGAAATCCCAGGGCGCCAGCGGCTGCTGGAACGACTCCACGATCACCGGGATGCCGAGGCCCGCATAGCGCCAGGCGTCCAGCCACCACAGCGCAGCCGCCACCAGCAGCCCCCCGGCCAGCGGCCTGAGCGGCGCATAGGCGATGTGGCGCCGGAACCAGGCCGACAAGGCATGCGTGCCGTTGGCGAACAGCATGCCCACCAGGCCGAACAACACCCCGGCCAGCAGCACCGCCAGCACGCTCCACGCACCCAGCGGTGGGATCAGCCCGGCGGCGTAATGGGTGTGGTGCACGCCCCACAGCGCAGTGACCTGATCACCGACCACGGCGGCCAAACCGCAGGCCAGCAGCGCGTCATGACGCAGTCGGCCGATGGCGAGCACCTCCAGTGCGAACACGGCCCCCGCCAGCGGGGTGCCGAAAACCGAGGCAAAACCGGCGCTGATGCCCGCCATCAGGACGATGCGGCGCTCGCTGGCCTCCAGCTTCAAGAGGCGGGTGATCTGGTCGGCCAGTGAGCCGCCCATCTGAACGGCTGTGCCTTCGCGCCCCACCGAAGCACCAAACAGGTGCGAGATGACGGTGCTGAGCAGAATCAGGGGCGCCATGCGCAAGGGCACCACCTGGCGCGGGTCGTGGATCTCATCGATCAGCAGGTTGTTGCCCGCCTCCACCGGCTGGCCGACCCGGAGGTAGACCCATCCGACGGCAAATCCGGCCAGGGGCAGGCCCCAGACGATCCAGCGGTGCGCTTCGCGCCATTGGGTGGCGGCGTCGAGCATGACCAGGAACAGGGCGGAGGCCGAACCCGCCAACATCCCCACCACGCAGGCCAGCACCAGCCAGCGCAGGGTGAGCGGAAACAGCGTGAATTGCTCGTTCATCTTGGGGCTTCGGGGGCTCGGAAAGGGAGGTCCAGGCGCCAGGGGCGGCGCCGCGGCATCTTAACAAAGGGCCTGCGCCAATGCCTCACGCCCAGGGACCTGGCATTGCCCGGAAAGGCGGGCGCTCGGTGTAGGATGTCCGTAACACCCAATTACAAATTGCGAAGAGGCCGAGCCCTGAAAGCCCCTGCGACCTTGACCGCATCCCCAAGCCCCCGCCACCAGGGCCCGACCGACCCTGCCGCCACGGTGACCCGCCGACGCAAGCCCGGCAGGACCTGGGCTGCCCTGCTCGCCCTGTTGCTGGCCTGTGCACTTTACTGGGTGCAATTGCTGCACGAACAGTCGGAGCAACTGCTCAATGCCCAGACCCAGACCCGCTTGCGCGCAGCGCAGCTGTCGCGGGCCATGGCCACCCAGGTGAGCACCCAGGTGGCCGGGCTGGACTACCTGGTGCGCTCACTCGCCCAACTGGAGGCCGAACCCGACCCTCAGCATGCCCGGCGCGCACAGGCCGTGCGCTCGGCCATGCGGAGCTTTCCTGAGGGCAGCCTGCTGCAGATTGCGGTGGCCGATGCCAATGGGCAAGTCATCTATTCCACCCAGAGCCAGGGCGCCCCCCGCCCTGCCGTGTCGATTGCAGATCGCGAGCATTTCCGGGTGCACACCCGGGGTGACCCGCCGGCGCTGTTCATCAGCCACCCTGTGCTGGGTCGGATCTCGGGTCGATGGACTGTGCAGTTCACCTACCCCATCCAGCGCCAGGGTCGGTTCAGTGGCGTGGTGGTGGTGTCGGTTCCGCCCAGCTACCTGTCTGCCAAACTGCGCGAGGCGTTGACCGGCGGCAACGATGTGGCCTTGCTGACCCACCCGGACGGGGCCTACCTGGCCCGCTCGCGCAACGAGGAACAGAGCATGAGCCGAAGCGTGCCGACCACACGCGAGTTCGTGACCGAACCCAAGCGGCGTCATGGCGAATACCAGACCACGTCGAGCATCGACGGCATCGAACGCTTCTATGCCTGGCAACGTCTGCCCGACTATCCTTTGGTGGTGAGCGTGGGCCTGGACCGGGCCGCAGCCTTGGACGGGGTGCGCCGCAGCATCCGCGACAGCCTGATGCGCAACGGCCTGTCTACCGTGCTGCTGCTGGCGAGTGCCGCCTGGATCGCCTGGTTGTTCGCCCGAGTGCAGCGCGAGCGCCATGCCCTTCAGCTGCAACATCAGCGCTACGAGCTGGCCTTGGAGGGGGGCGCCCTGGGGGCCTGGGCACTCGATGTGAAGAGCGGTGTCCTGAGCCTGGACGCCCGTCTGAGCGACACCCTGGGGCTTCTGCCGGGCGAGCTGGAGGCCACGCTGGACAGTCTGGCCCGGCGGGTCGAACCGCTCGAATGGAGCCGGTTCATGGCAGCCATGGAAGCCCATCTCAGCGGTGACAGCGAGCGGCTCGAGCAGGTGATCCGCATGCAGCGCGGCAATGGCTCGGCCTGTTGGGTCCAATGGCTTGGCCGCTGCACCCAACGCGATGCGGACGGCACACCGCTGCAACTGAACGGCACGCTGCAGGACATCAGCCACCAGCGGGAAACCGAGACGGCGCGCCATGAACTGCAACAACGCCTGAGCAAGCTGATGGCCCAGGTTCCGGGGGGCGTCTACCAGTACCGGCTCGACCCCCAGAAGCGGGCCAGCATCCCCTATGCCAGCCCCGGGATCGAGCGCCTCTTTGGTGTGGACGCTGAGTCGGTTCTGTACGATGCCGGACCACTGGCCGAGCGCATCCATCCCGCCGACCGGCCGGCGATGAAGCAGGCCATGGTCCAGTCGGCTCGTGACCTGACACCGTGGCATGGCGAGTACCGGATCCAGTTGGAGGGCGGAGGCACGCGTTGGCTGGCCGGCAGCGCCAACCCCGAACGCGAGCCCGATGGCGGCACCTTGTGGCATGGCTACAGCCAGGATGTGACCGATCGCCATGAGGTCCTGGAAGCCTTGCGTCAGAGCGAAGAGCGGCTGAGACTGACGGTGGCCGCCGTGCGCGATGGCTTGTGGAGCTGGGGCAGCGTGAAGGACCACATCCGGCTCGATGCCCGCTGCATGGAGATCCTGGACCACCCGGCCCAGCGACGACGGCTGCGCTTCGACCTTTGGGCCGACCAATTGCATCCTGACGAGCGTGAGCGCGTGGTCGAGCAGTTGCGACACCATGTGACCCAAGGCGAAGTCCTGGGCCTTGAACTGCGCATGCGCACCGCCAAGGGCGAATGGCGCTGGGTTGAGTTGCGTGGCAGGGTGTCCCAAAGCGACCGGCATCCCGCCCCGCTGGTGATCGGCACCCTGAGCGATATCAGCCAGCGCATGGCCGAGGCCCAGCTGCGCCAGGCCCTGCTCGACAACGCGGGCGCGATCCTGTTCATCGTCGGCCAGGATCGGCGCATCCAGCTGTGCAACCAGCGCGCGGTCGACACCTTCTCGGACGACGGCGCCCCTCTGATGGGCCGCGACATCCGCTTCATCCACCCAGACCAGGCCTCTTACGAGGCATTTGGTCAGCAGTACCCGATCGTTAGCGGCGGCCAGGAGGTGCAGGTGGAAAGCCTGCTGCGCGTGGCCGACGGCGGTACGCGCTGGTTCTCGATCCGGGGCACCTTGCTGGACCCTGCCCAAAGCGATGGCGCCCTGATCTGGACCTTGGTCGACACGACAGAGCATCGCCAGGCCGAACAGGCCTTGGGCGCGGCCCGATCGCATCTGCTGGAGGTGATCCGGCATTTTCCGGGGGGCGTGCTGGTGCAGGCCGCCGATGGATCGGTGCTCACCGTGAACCCGGCCCTGTGCGAGCTGATCGGAGACGGTTGCACGCCCGAGGAACTGATCGGGAAGTCGCGGGTGGAGGTGCGTCGACGCGTGGGACGCTGCATGCTGCGCAGCCGGCCACTGAGGCAATTCCTCGAAGGACAACTGGGCGGACAGGAGTTGGAGTTACCAGACGGTCGCACGCTGAGCATTGAACAGATCCGACTCGGCGACCAGGCATCCGAACAAGGCTCGCTGTGGATTGTTCACGACATCAGCCGACACCGCCGCCGCGAAAAGGATCTGCGCCGCCTGGCCGCCACCGACTCGCTCACCGGGCTGAGCAACCGGGGCCATTTCATCGAGCAGATGGCGTACGCGGTCAAGGCTGCGGAAAGCGGGGGGGACGAGGGCTGCTTCCTGATGCTGGACCTGGACCATTTCAAGCACATCAACGACAGCCGCGGTCACGCGGCGGGTGACACGGTGCTGATCCATTTTGCCCAGGTGCTGAAGCATCACCTGCTGCGCGAAGGCGATCTGGCCGGCCGCCTGGGCGGCGAGGAGTTCGGCGTGCTGCTGCCCCAGACCACCGGCGAGCAAGGCCTGGCCATTGCAGAGCGACTTCGGGCCGCCGTGGCCGACAGCCCGATCGACGTGGGCTCAGCCGTGCCAGTGCGGCTCACCGTGAGCATCGGGGTCACCCTGCTGCACCAGGACTCGACCCAGGTGCTGGCCCGGGCTGATGCAGCGCTTTACCGGGCCAAGCACCAGGGGCGCAACCAGGTGGTGTTCGAGGCCTCTCACTGAACCGGGCCGGCCCCTTCCAGAGAGGGCGCCTGGCCGCCTTCAGCGGGGCAGCACCAGGGTGGACGCGGTATCGGCCTGCAGCATCGCCCTGCCAGGCTCGGGCAGCCCTTGCAACTCGAAGCGGATCGGCACGATCTGCCCAGCCAGGGATTGCGCCTGCGCTGCCGCCAGGCGCACCCTCACCGACAGGGTCTGGGCACCTGCAGGCGCCAGCAGGACCGGCTCGGCGTCCAGCAGGCGCAAGCCCTCGACGCCACTGACACGCAAGCTCACGCGGTGGGGCTGCATGCTGGCGTTCATCAATTGCAGCCGGTACAGGTTCTCGACCTCGCCCTGGCCGACCTGACGCACCATCACGCTGCGGTCGCGCATGGCGTTCACGCGCAGCGTCGGGTGCTGCAGCCAGCCCCATACCAGGGCGCCTCCGACGAGGCCCAGCAGACCGCCATAGACCCCCACGCGCGGGCGGGCCAATAGGCGCCACCAGCCCATGGCTGTTGCCGGTGAACCGCCCTCCTCCAAGCCGCGTGGCGTTGTCAGGCGGATCAAGCCGCGCGGCGCCTTCAACTGGTCCATCACCCGGTTGCAGGCATCGATGCAGGCGCCACAGGCAATGCAGGCCGCCTGCAGCCCCTGTCGGATGTCGATGCCCACCGGACAGACCTGCACGCACAGGGTGCAATCCACGCAGGCGCCCTGGTTCAGCGCCCGGGCATCGGAGCCGCGCGGGCGCGAACCACGGGGTTCCCCCCGGTGGCTGTCGTAGGCGACGATCAGGGTGTCGCGATCCATCAGGGCCGCCTGGAAGCGGCCATAGGGGCACATGTGCTGACACACCTTTTCTCGCAGCACGCCAGCGTGCAGGTAGGTGGCTGCCCCATAGAAAAGTACCCAGAAGGCTTCCCAGGGGCCCAGAGCCCCTTGGTGCGCTGCCGCCAACAAATCGCGGATGGGGGTGAAATAGCCCACCAGCGTGAGGCCGGTCCAAAGGCCGAACAAGGCCCAGAGAACATGCTTGCCGCCCCGCCGCAGCAGCTTTTGGAAGCCCCAGGCGGCGGCATCCAGCCGCAGGCGTGCCTGACGGTCGCCTTCGACATGGTGCTCGATCCATTGGAATATCTCGGTGTACACGGTCTGCGGACAACTGAAGCCGCACCAGACCCGTCCGGCCAGGGTGGTGGCCAGGAACAACAGCAAGGCACTGAAGACCAGCAGGCCGGTGAGGTAGATCAGGTCTTGCGGAAACAGCACCGCTCCCAGCAGATGGAAGCGGCGGCCTTCGAGATCGAACCAGACCGCTGGCTGGCCGTCCCAGCGGAGCCAGGGCAGACCGTAGAACAGGAGTTGGGTGGCCCACACCAAGGCCCAACGCCAGCGCGTGAAAGCCCCCCGCACCGATCGCGCCTGGATGCGCAGGCCCTCGGTCAGGCCGGGGATTTCAGGGGGTAGGCCGGGGCCGGCAGACCGGGCCAGGTGCAGGGTTTGAGCAGGCAGATGAGACAGATCAGACATGGCCCTGATGGTGCGTCGGACTCATCTGATCCTTAAGATGCAGTTTTATTGAAATTCAACAAGATCAGATTGAGAGCCTGCCATGCGTGAGCTGCACCGGTACGAACAACTGGCCGAAGAATTGAGCGAAGGCATTCGCAGCGGCGTGCTGCGCGCGGGCGAACGGCTGCCCTCGGTGCGCGAGACCTGCCAGCGCCGCGGCGTCAGCCCTTCGACGGTCTTCCAGGCCTACGCGCAGCTGGAGTCGCGGGGTCTGGTCGAGACACGCCCGCGCTCGGGCTTCTACGTGCGCACCCAGCCCCATGCTGCCCGCGCCGTGCCCCAGACGGCGGCGCCCCAGGGCGAAGCCCAGGCAGTGGCGGTGAGCGAGCTGGCCTTTGCCTTGCTGGGCAGCACGCGCGACGCCGAGGTCGTGCCACTGGGCTCGGCCTTCCCGGCCCCGCACCTGTTCCCGTTCGAGCAACTGGCGCGTTGCGGGGCGCGGGCGATGCGCCGGCTCAAGCCCTTGCAGATCACCAATGCCCTGACCGCCGGCGATGAAGGGCTGCGGCAGGCGCTGCTGCGGCGCCACACCTTGCAGGGCATCGCACTGGCCGACGACGAACTGGTGATCACCAACGGTGCGATGGAGGCGCTGAACCTTTGCCTGCAGGCCGTGACCCGCCCCGGCGACGTGGTGGTGGTGGAGTCGCCCACCTTCTATGCCGCCTTGCAAGCCCTGGAGCGGCTGAACCTGCGCGCGGTGGAAGTGGCCACCGACCCCCAGCAAGGGGTCGACCTGGCCGCGCTGGATGAATTGCTGCAGCGCCAGAAAGTGGCGGCCTGCTGGTTCATGCCCAACTTCCAGAACCCCTTGGGTGCCCTGATGCCCATCGATCGCAAAAAGGCCCTGGTCGAGCTGCTGGCCCGGCACGAGGTGGCTCTGATCGAGGACGATGTGTATGGCGAGCTGTACACCGGGGCGCAGCGCCCACTGCCCGCCAAGGCTTTCGACCGGCAGGGACTGGTGCTGCACTGCGCCTCATTCTCCAAGTGCCTGGCGCCCGGCTACCGCGTGGGCTGGGCCGCCGCGGGCCGCTATGGCAGCGCCGTGCAACGGTTGAAGATGATGAGCTCGCTGGCCACTTCGCTGCCGCCTCAGCGCGCCCTGGCCGAGTACCTGGCGCAAGGCGGCTACGACCGGCACCTGCGCCAGTTGCGCGCAGCCCTGGCGGCACAGCATGAGCACGCCCTGGCGTTGATCGACCAGAGCTTTCCGGCGGGCACGCGGGTCACCCGGCCGGCGGGGGGCTATTTTCTGTGGCTGGAGCTGCCCGCACAGATCGATGCCTTGCGCCTGCACGAACTGGCCCGCCTGCAGGGCATCAGCTGCGCCCCTGGCGTGCTGTTCTCGGCCGACCGCCGCTTCACACACCACCTGCGCCTGAACATCGGACACCCAGGGGATACGCGATTTGACGGCGCACTGCGCACCCTGGGACACCTGGCCATGGGCCTGCTCAAGGCCTGAGCGCCCAACCAGGCCCACCGATCTCAGTCGAACGCCGGTGAAGCCGGCTTGTTGACCGGCTTGCCGGCTGCGGCCCAAGCATCAAAGCCACCCGCAATCGACTTGACATGGACATAGCCCATGTCCAGCAGCGAGGCAGCTGCCAACGCAGCACGGCCGCTGGTTTTGCAATACAGCACGATCTGCAGATCACGGCGCTGCAGCGAGGGGTCGGCGGCCAGCTTGAACTCCAGCAGGCCGCGTGAGAAATGCACTGCACCGGGAATGTGGCCCGCAGCAAACTCGTCGGCCTCACGCACGTCGATCAACACGTCGGCATCGCGAAGGGCCTGATCCGCCATGTCGAGGCTGACTTCGGTGATGCGGGCCTTGGCGGTCTGAACAAGATCCAGGGGGGTTTTCATGGGAAGCTCCGTTGAGATGGGCACGAAAAGATCATTTGAGGCGCAGGCCCTCGGCATCCAGCACTTCCACCGTGATGGGGATGGCCGCACGCACGCTCTGCGTGACGGTGCAGAAGGATTCGAACTGATCCAGCACACGGTCGAGGTGCTGCAATTGCGCCTGTGGAACGCCAAGCTGCAGGGTGGCCTTCATGTTCAGCACGCGCAGGCGTCCGTCGGCCGAGCGACCGATCTCGGCCAGCACCCGGCACTGGAGGGGCTCAGGCGCCTGCTTGAACTTGCGCAAGGCAAACAGCAGCGAATCGCTCAGGCAGTTGCCGACGGCTGCCGCCAACAACTGGGCCGGTGTGGGTCCGGCGCCCTGCCCCAGGGGTGGGGGTTCATCGCCCAGCAGCGGCGGGATGTCCGGCCCGAAATGGATCTGGAACTGGAAATCGCGCTGCTGCCGCAGTTCGACGGTGGTCGAGGTGTTTTCAGACATGGGAGCTCCTGGAGGACTCGTGGGAAAGGGCTCGAAGTTCAGCCTCGGACGATGGGCCGTTGCAGTCTGAGGGCCACGGCCCCCGGGCTGCACCCATTGAAGAGTGCGGTGTAGCCGCAGCTTTGCAGGTACTGGCGGGCACTTTCAGATCGCATGCCCGATTGGCAATACAGCACCAGGGGGCGTGCCTTGTCGGGCAGCTGAGCACCCGCGAGCCTGGGCAGCTCGTTGAGCGGCAGATTCAAGGCCCCCTCGACGTGGCCCGACTGGTATTCGCCAGGACCACGCACATCGACGATCAAGGCCTCGTCAGGCCAGGGTTCAGCGCTGGCGTTCGCACCGCCACCGAGCATTTTTGAAAACCAGTTCATCGCAAGTCACTCCGTCAAAGATCCGGGTTGAGGGCCAGCCGAGCATTCACACGTGCGAGGCTGCCTTCATCGAGACGGCCCATCAGCGCGTCCAGCGCCAGACCTTGCTGCAGCACCTCGATGCGCCCTTGCATCAGGCCCAGTTCGGCCGCCACTTGGTCATTTTCGGCATTCAACAGGTCCAGCGTGGTGCGGTCGCCCACGCTGCGCCCGAGCCGCGTGGCCGCGAGACGGGCCCGGGCGGCCTGGAGGCTGGCCTGCAAAGCGGCCACGCGCCCGGGCGCGCTGCTCAAGGTCAGCCAGGCCGAGCGGCTTTGCTGGCTGATCTGCAAGCGGGCCTGATCCAGCTCCGCACGGGCCTGCTCCACGCCGCGCAGGGCCTCTTGCTGACGGGCATCACGCCAGCCACCGGTGTACAGGGGCACCCGCCACTGCAGGCCGATCATCTGCTGGCGAGCATCGTTGCTGGCGGCCCCATGGTCACCCGACCCCACCAGGTGCTGACGGGAGGCCTGGGCCACGAGGTCCAGCGAAGCCGAAGCACTGGCGTCAAGGCTGCGTACCTCGGCCTCGGCCATTGACACCCGGGCCTGCAGCAAGGCCAGGCCCGGGTGGCCGGACAGGACCTGTTCGCGGATCTGCTCCAGCGGCGCCGGAGGCGTCGGCAGCCCGGCCGCCGAGGGCTCGGCCAGGGGCAGTTGCAGCCCGGCCAGACCACTCGACTCACGCAGGGCCGCCAGGGCCACCTGCCAGGTGTTGTCGGCCTCCAGGGCCTGGGCTTGCAGACCTTGGGCCCGGGCTTCGGCTTCGTGGATGTCGGTGACCGGGGCATCGCCGAGGCGGAAGCGGTCGCGGGCCTCGGCCAGCATGCGTTGCACGGCCTGCAGCTGCCTTTGCAGCAGGCTCAGGCGCCGGGCCGCCAGCACGGCATCGAAGTACCTCTGGCTGGTGTGCAGCATCAGGTTCTGTCGCGTGAGCCGGGCCTCCAGTTCAGCGGCTTCGGCACCCTGCTCCAGTTGGAGGCTGCGGGCACGCCGCTCGCCGCTGATGAGGGGCTGACGCAGGCCCACCGACCACTGGCTGGCCCGACCGCCCTTCACCGAGGTGCCGAACGACACCCCGGTGGACTGGCCGAAGCCGGGGGCCGCAAAGGCCGCCCCGTTCATGGCCGAAGTGGCGGTCATCAGGCCGGCGCCGCCCATGACCTCGACACCGGGTCGCCACAGCGCCCGGGCCTGCTCACGCCGGGGCTCGGCCTGGGCGCCCAGGGCCGCCGCCCGGGCGGCTTCGGGATCGTTCTGGCTGGCGGCACGCCAGACCTCCAGCAGGTCGGCGGCCGGCGTGGACAGCGAGGCCATCAGGGCCACCGCTGCCAGCAGGGTCTTGGCAGCTGACATGTCTCAGCAGCCGCCCGGCACACCGAGCTTGCGCAAGATGCTTTCCATCAGGCACCAATGGGTGATGGCACTTTGCAGCAGGTTGAGGCCCACAAAAGCGGTGAAGGCCAGCCACCACGGACTGAGGAACAAGGGGCTGCCAGGCACCCCCAGGGCCAGCGACAACAGGATGAAAGTGCCGGCGACCAGACGCACGATTTGCCATGATTTCATGAGAGAGCTCCTTGGGAATCAGGTGGGTGAAGAAGAGGACTCGAAGCCCCGCTGATAGGCCGCGTAGTACAGCGTGGGGATGAGCACCAGGGTCAGCACGGTGGAGACCCCGATGCCGAAGATCAGCGAGATGGCCAGGCCGTTGAAGATGGGGTCATCGAGGATGAAGAATGCCCCCAGCATGGCGGCCAGCCCGGTCAGCAAGATGGGCTGCGCCCGCGTGATGGCCGACTGGACGATGGCTTGCCTGAAGGGCACGCCATCGGCCACCTGCAGGTGGATGAAGTCGACCAGCAGGATCGAGTTGCGCACGATGATGCCGGCCAGCGCGATCATGCCGATCATGCTGGTGGCGGTGTACTGGGCCCCCAACAAGGCATGGCCGGGCATCACACCGATGATCGTGAGCGGGATCGGCGCCATGATGATCAAGGGTGTGAGGTAGGAGCCGAACTGGGCCACCACCAGCAGGTAGATCAGGATCAGACCCACCCCATAGGCGGCGCCCATGTCGCGGA
>RXJO01000224.1 GCA_003987795.1 Curvibacter sp. | reverse complement strand
TGTTGATGACCGTTTTGGCTTTTCTCCTGGCCTTGGGCGTGCTGATTGCGGTGCACGAGTACGGCCACTACCGTGTCGCCGTGGCCTGCGGCATCAAGGTGCTCCGCTTTTCGATCGGCTTTGGCACGGTGCTTTGGCGATGGCAGCCCAAGGGTTCGCCGACCGAATTTGTGCTGAGCGCATTCCCCTTGGGCGGCTATGTGCGCATGCTGGACGAGCGCGAGGCGCCCGTGGACGCGTCTGAGCGACACCTGGCATTCAATGCCCAGCCCTTGTTCAAGCGTGCTGCCGTGGTGGCTGCAGGCCCGGTCGCCAACCTGCTGCTTGCCGTCTTTTTGTACACGGTGGTGAACTGGACGGGTGTCGAGGAGCCTGCCGCGATCCTGGCCAGCCCTGTGCAGGGGTCGATTGCGGCCCAGGCTGGCTTGCAAGGCGGCGAAACCGTTCGACGTGCGGCACTGGTTGGAGAGGAACTGGAGGCGGTGACCTCCTTCGAGGACTTGCGCTGGCTGCTGACGCAGGCCGCCCTCAATGGCCGCGATGTGCAGCTTGAGGTGTCAAAGGGCGAACACGCCGGAACGCGCGAGCATCTCCTGCCCCTTTCGCAGATCGAAGTCAAGGAAGCCGATGCCCAACTTTTTCGCCGCATCGGCCTGATGGGCCCCTGGACCCGCCCGGAGGTCGGCGATGTGATGCCGGGTAGTCCCGCCCAGCGGGGGGGCTTGCGACGGGGCGATCTGGTCCATCAGATTGGCGATACGCCGATCATCGATGGGCAGCAGTTGAGGGAGTTGATCCGGTCCTCTGTGGTTCAGGGTGAGCCTTTGTTGCAGACTTGGCGGGTCGAGCAGGGCGGGGTGATGCGCAGCCTCGAGATGAAGCCTGAGATGCAGTCGGATGGCCGCGACGGTCGGGTGGCCCGCGTGGGGGCCATGATCGGCGCCGCCCCTGAATTCGTGACCGTGCGCCTGGGGCCGATCGAGGGCTTGTGGCGTGGGGCAGTCAAGACCTGGGAAGTGTCATCGCTGACCTTGCGAATGATGGGGCGCATGGTGATTGGCGAGGCTTCGATCCGCAACATCAGTGGTCCGCTCACCATTGCCGATTACGCAGGCAAGTCGGCCAGTCTGGGTCTGAGCCAGTACCTGGTGTTTCTGGCATTGATCAGCGTGAGCCTTGGCGTGCTGAACCTGCTTCCCCTGCCGGTCTTGGATGGGGGGCACCTGATGTATTATCTTTGGGAGGCGGTGACCGGCAAGGCCGTGTCCGATGCCTGGATGGAGCGGCTGCAGCGGGGGGGGATCGCCCTGCTGATGGCCATGATGTCCGTCGCGTTCTTCAACGACGTCACCCGGCTCTTTGGTTAACCTTGTGGTCGCATCGCCAGGCGCTGCGGCCCGCGCTCATTCATGAAAAAACATCTCTCCCGTTTTTGCCTGCGCACCGTGGCTGCAGTGACGACCCTGATGCTGGCCTCGCAGGCCTGGGCTGTCGACCCTTTCACTGTGCGCGACATTCGCGTCGAGGGCCTCCAGCGGGTGGAGCCCGGGACCATCTTTGCGTCGCTGCCGTTCCGGGTGGGCGAAACCTACAACGATGACAAGGGTTCGGCAGCCATCCGGGCGCTGTTTGCCCTGGGCCTTTTCAAGGATGTCCGGCTCGAGGCCAATGGCGACGTGCTGGTCGTGGTGGTGGAAGAACGCCCCACGGTGGCCGAAGTCGACTTTGTCGGCACCAAGGAGTTCGACAAGGACACCCTGAAGAAAGCCATGCGCGACGTGGGTCTGGCAGAAGGCCGGCCCTTCGACAAGGCGCTCGCCGATCGGGCCGAACAGGAACTCAAGCGCCAGTACATCAGCCGAAGCCTGTACGGCGCCGAAGTGGTGACCACCGTCACGCCCATCGAGCGCAATCGGGTCAATCTGACCTTCTCCGTGGTTGAGGGGGAGCCGGCCAAGATCAAGGACATCCAGGTCGTGGGCAACAAGGCCTTCAGCGAGTCGACGCTGCGGGGGCTGTTTGATCTGGACACCGGTGGCTGGCTGAGTTGGTACACCAAGTCGGACCGCTACGCCCGTGCCAAGCTCAATGCCGACCTGGAGACCTTGCGCTCCTATTACCTCGCAAGGGGTTATCTCGAATTCCGCATCGATTCCACCCAGGTGGCGATCTCTCCCGACAAGAAAGACATCTCCATCACCATCAATGTGACCGAAGGTGAGCGCTTCGTGGTGTCCGGCGTCAAGCTGGAGGGCGATTTCCTGGGCAAGGAAGACGAATTCAAGTCGCTGGTCTCGATCAAGGTGGGTGAGCCTTACAACGCCGATGATGTCGCGCACACCAGCAAGGCATTCTCGGACTACTTCGGTAACTTCGGCTTCGCTTTTGCCCGGGTTGAAGTGCGCCCCGAAATCGATCGCAGCACCAACCGGGTGTCTTTCGTGCTGGCGGCCGAGCCGGCGCGTCGGGCTTATGTGCGCCGCATCCATGTGGCCGGCAATGGCCGCACCCGCGACGAGGTGGTCCGGCGAGAATTCCGCCAGTTCGAGGCTTCCTGGTACGACGGTGACCGCATCAAGCTGTCGCGCGACCGGGTGGACCGTCTGGGGTTCTTCAAAGACGTCAACATCGAAACCCAGGAAGTGCCTGGCTCGCCCGACCAGGTCGACCTGGTCATCAACGTGACCGAGAAGCCTGCCGGCAGCATCCAGCTGGGGGCCGGTTTCTCGAGCGCGGAACGGGTCTCGCTGTCGTTCAGCATCCGCAACGAGAACGTGTTCGGTTCGGGCAACTACTTGGGTTTCGAGATCAACACCAGCAAGTACAACCGGGTCATCTCGGTGAACGCAACCGATCCGTATTTCACGGTCGACGGCATTTCCCGCACCATTGATCTTTACCATCGCGCTTTGCGTCCTTATGCGGATCAGGGCGGTAACTACCGTCTGTTGACCACCGGGGCGGGCTTGCGTTTCGGCATTCCGTTCAGCGAGACGGACCGTGTCTTTGTCGGCATGAACGCCGAGCAGACCACGATCCAGGCGGGCACCAACATTCCTGCCGCCTACCTGACCTACGCCGAGACCTATGGCTACACCAGCTGGGCTGCGCCCCTGACCTTGGGTTGGTCGCGCGATGATCGCGACAGCGCTCTGGCCCCGAACAGCGGACGCTATCAACGCTTCAACTCCGAACTGGGCTTGATCGGGGACGCGCGCTACACCCGCAACAACTACCAGTACCAGCAGTACATCCCCATCACCAAGAAATTCACTTTCGCATTCAATGGCGAGGTCGGCCTTGGCAAGGGGCTGGGTGGTCGTCCGTTCCCGGTCTTCAAGAACTTCTACGGCGGGGGCCTGGGCTCGGTCCGGGGCTTCGATCAAGGCACTCTTGGCCCGCATGATGTCACCGGTGCCATTGTGGGTGGTGCCAAGAAAGTGGTGCTCAATGCCGAGGTCACGGCGCCGTTCCCTGGCGCGGGCAACGACCGCACCCTCCGGCTGTTCGGCTTCACCGACGTGGGCAACATTTTCGGTGAGAACGAAAAGATCACCTCCAGTCAGCTCCGCACCTCGGTCGGTGTGGGTCTGAGCTGGGTCTCCCCCATGGGGCCTCTGCGTTTTGCCATTGCCAACCCGGTGCGCAAGTTCCCTGGCGATAGAATCCAGAGATTGCAATTCCAGATCGGAACGTCTTTCTAATGAAATCCATTTCTCGTCAATGGGCCCTGGCCGCAGTGCTGGGTGCCTCCGCCTTCGCAGCTGCTCCGGTCATGGCCGAAGACTTCCGCGCCGGTTTCGTCAATACCGACCGAATCTTCCGCGAAGCGAACATGGCCAAGTCGGCCCAAGCCAAGCTCGAAGCCGAGTTCGCGAAGCGTGAAAAAGAGCTGGTCGATCAGCGCAATGCGCTGAAGACCGCCTCTGACAAGTTTGAGCGTGAAGCGCCCACCCTGTCTGAGACCCAACGCACCAGCCGTCAGAAGCAACTGGTCGATCAGGATCGTGACTTCCAGCGCAAGAGCCGCGAGTTCCAGGAAGACCTGAACACCCGCAAGAACGAAGAACTTCAGCAGGTCATCGATCGCGCCAACAAGGTCGTCAAGCAAGTGGCCGAGACCGAGAAGTACGACGTCATCCTGCAGGAAGCCATCTACATCAATCCCAAGCACGACATCACGGACAAGGTGATCAAGGCTTTGAATGCTGCAAGCGCAGCCTCGGGTAGCACGGGCAAGTGAACCGGATGACAGGCATGGTCCTGCATCTGGGGCAGATTGTCGACGCGCTCGGCGGTGAACTCATCGGAGATCCGTCGCAGGGCGTCACCCGCATCTCGCCACTCGAGTCGGCCACGGCCGATGCCATCAGTTTCCTGAGTCATCCCAAGTACCAGCAGCAGTTGTCGCAGACCAAGGCTGGCTGCGTGATCGTGGCGCCGGCCTTCCGGGCGGCGGCCGCTGAGCGCGGCGCCTGCATCGTCACCGATCAGCCTTACCTGTACTTCGCGCGACTGACACGCTTCTGGAAGCAATCCACCCGGCCGGCGCAGACCCGTCTGGTCCATCCCAGCGCCGTGATCGATCCGGAAGCCGAGGTCCATCCCACGGCCCGCATCGGTGCGCTGTGCGTGATCGAGCGTGGGGCTCGCATCGGTGCCGATTCCCTGCTTTATTCTCGGGTCACGGTCGGCGAGGGATGCACGGTCGGTGAGCGTTGCATTCTTCATCCAGGCGTGGTCATCGGTGCTGACGGCTTCGGTTTTGCACCTGTGGAAGGCGCCTGGGAGAAGATCGAGCAGTTGGGGGCGGTCCGCATCGGCAACGATGTGGAGATCGGCGCCAACACCTGCATCGACCGAGGGGCCCTGGACGATACGGTGCTGGCGGACGGGGTCAAGCTCGACAACCTGATCCAGATCGGTCACAACGTCCGCATCGGCGCGCACACGGCGCTGGCGGGTTGTGTCGGTGTCGCTGGCAGTGCCACGATCGGGGCGCATTGCACCATCGGTGGTGGCGCTGTCGTGCTCGGTCACCTCACCTTGGCGGACCATGTTCATATCTCCGCGGCCTCGGTGGTGACGCGATCCTTGCTCAAGCCGGGCCAGTACACTGGCGTGTTCCCTCTGGACGACAACCGCCAGTGGGAGAAAAATGCAGCCACCCTCAAGCAACTTCATGCGCTGCGTGAGCGCATCAAGTCGCTGGAGGCGTCAAAACAAGAAACGAATTCGTAAAGTACCCCATGTTGGACATCCATCAAATCCTCAAGCAACTGCCTCACCGTTATCCCATCTTGCTGGTGGACCGCGTGCTGTCGGTTGAAAAGGGCAAGACCATCAAGGCCTTGAAGAACGTCTCGATCAACGAGCCCTACTTCATGGGGCATTTCCCTCACCGCCCGGTGATGCCAGGGGTGCTGATGCTGGAGGCCATGGCCCAGGCCGCAGCCTTGCTGGCCTTCGATACCCTGGGTGTCACGCCCGATGACAAGACGGTGTATTACTTCGCCGGCATCGATGGTGCTCGCTTCAAGCGGCCTGTCGAGCCGGGTGACCAACTGATCATGGACGTGTCGCTGGAGCGCATGAAGGCCGGCATCTTCAAGTTCAAGGGCGTCACGCGCGTGGGTGAAGAAGTGGCCTGCGAAGCCGAACTCATGTGCACCATGCGCACCATTGCCTGAACCCTGCCAGGAGATCGCCATGGCCCAAATCCATCCCACCGCCATCGTGGACCCAGCAGCCGAGCTTGACAGCACGGTCACGGTGGGGCCTTACACCATCATCGGGCCGGACGTGATCATCGGGGCGGGCACCACCATCGGTGCCCATTGCGTGATCGAGGGAAACACCACGATCGGCAGTGACAACCGCATCTTCCAGTTCAACTCCTTGGGTGCGATTCCCCAGGACAAGAAGTACGACAACGAGCCTTGTGAGCTCTTCATCGGTGACCGCAACACCATCCGGGAGTTCTGCACCTTCAACATCGGCTCGCCGGGTGGTGGAGGCGTGACCCGGGTCGGGAACGACAACTGGATCATGGCCTATGTCCATCTGGCCCATGATTGCGTGGTCGGCAACCACACCATTTTTGCCAACAACTCGCAGTTGGCAGGCCATGTCGAGGTGGGTGACTGGGCCATTTTGGGCGGTTTCACGGTGGCCCATCAGTTTGTGCGCATCGGCGCGCATTGCATGACCGCGATGTGCTCGTTGCTGTTTGCGGATTTGCCCCCCTTTGTGATGGCCCAGGGTCAACCTGCCCAGGCTCGGTCGATGAACTTCGAAGGCTTGCGTCGCCGAGGCTTCTCGGCGGATCGCATTGCTGCCGTGCGCAGCATTCACAAGCTGCTCTATCGCAGCAACCTCACGCTGGATGTGGCCTGCACTGAGATCTCGCGTTTGACCGAAAGCCATCCAGAGGCCGCGCCGGATGTGCAGATGATGCTCGAGTTCCTCGAGCAGACGCCGCCGAGCCGCGGCATCGTGCGCTGAACTTGAAGTGACCATGGATCCGCGTTTCGCCATGGTCACCGGCGAGGCGTCCGGTGACCTGTTGGCAGCCTTGCTGCTGGACGGCCTGAAGTCCCGATGGCCTGCTTTGACTGCGCAGGGGATCGGCGGGCCTGCGATGGCCCAGCGAGGCTTCGAAGCCTGGTGGCCGCAGGCGCGTCTGGCGGTCCGGGGTTACGTCGAGGTGCTGCCCCATTTGCGCGAGTTGCTGGCCATGCGCCGCACACTGGGTGACCGCCTGTTGGCGGATCGCCCCGATGTGTTCGTCGGAGTGGATGCGCCCGACTTCAATTTCGATCTTGAGATCCGTCTGCGCGACGCCGGTATTCCCACGGTGCATTTCGTCAGCCCGTCCTTCTGGGCCTGGCGGGCCAAGAAAGTGGAGAAGTTGCGTCGGGCCGCGGACCACGTGCTGTGCATCTTTCCCTTCGAGCCTGAACTGCTGGCCGCCCATGGTGTTGCAGCTACCTACGTCGGCCACCCGATCGCCAACATGATTCCGTTGACGCCAGACCGCGTGGCTGCCAGGCGTCAACTGGGTTTGCCGCAGGATCGGCGCATCGTGGCCTTGTTGCCGGGCAGCCGCCGATCCGAGGTACGTTACCTGGCGGGGCGCTTCATGGCGGCCGCCGGCCTGCTGCGGGCCCGCTATCCTGACCTGCATTTTGTCCTGCCCACTTTGCCCGCCTTGCGTGCCGACGTGGAGCTGGCGGCGCGCCGGGCTGGTCTGTCCATGGATGCCGGAGGTGTTCTGACCGTGCTGGAGGGGCAGTCCCATGCGGCGCTGGCGGCCTGTGATGTGACGTTGATTGCCAGTGGCACGGCGACACTGGAGGCAGCCCTGTTCAAGCGCCCGATGGTGATTGCCTACAACATGCCCTGGTTGAGCTGGCAGATCATGAAAGGCAAGAAGCTTCAGCCCTGGGTGGGCCTGCCCAACATCCTGGCCCGCGACTTCGTCGTGCCTGAGTTTCTGCAGGAGGCCGCCACGCCGGACGCCCTGGCTGCGGCGGTGGGCGATTGGCTGGACAGCCCGAGCAAGGTTGTCGATCTTCAGGATCACTTTCTTCAACTGCACCAAACCCTTCAACGCGACACCGCTCGCCTGGCTACCGATGCGATCGAGAAGCTTCTTGCACGCTGAGCAATCCACGCTGTGCTGGGATCCACCCGGCCTGCAGGCCGGGGTCGACGAGGCTGGGCGTGGTCCCTTGGCCGGTCCGGTGGTGGCCGCGGCAGTCATCCTCGATGAGCTGCGTCCCATTCCGGGCCTGGCCGACTCCAAGAAGCTCACCGCGGCGCGGCGCGAGAAGCTGTTTGACGAAATCAGGGCCAAAGCCCTTTGTTGTTCGATTGCAGAAGCCTCGGTCGAGGAGATCGACCGCCTCAACATCCTGCAGGCGACCTTGCTGGCGATGCGCCGTGCGGTGGAGGGTTTGCGTCTCAAGCCGGTCAAGGTGCTGGTCGATGGCAATCAGTTGCCCCGGCTTGACGTGCTGGCCGAGGCGGTGGTCAAAGGCGATGCCTTGATTCCGGCGATTTCTGCGGCCTCCATCCTGGCCAAGGTGCACCGAGACCGCTGGTGCCAGCAATACCATCAGCAATACCCGGCCTACGGTTTCGATTCGCACAAGGGCTATGGCACGGCCGCCCATCTGGCCGCGCTGCGCGAGCAGGGGCCTTGCCCTCAACACCGACACTCGTTTGCGCCGGTGCGCGAGGCTCAGGCCTTGGCGGGTGCGCGACAATGCAGCCTGTGACTCAGACCGCCAACTTCACCCTCGTCACTTCGCGTGACAACCCGCAACTCAAGGAGTTGCGCCGCCTCTCCCAGGACACCACCGCCTATCGCAAGCAGGGACGGGTCTGGCTTGAGGGCGATCACCTGGCCCGTGCCGCATTGCAGCGGGGGCTGCGCCCGGCTTTGGGTGTCTATGCGGAGTCTTTCTGGGGACGCGAAGGAGGTCAGTGGGCTGCGCATGCCCAGCGCAATCTGGTGCTGCCCGATGCGCTGTTCAAAGACCTGAGCGGGCTGGAGTCTCCGGCGCCCATGGCCTTTGTGATGGATTTGCCGGCGGCGTCGCCCATTGACGGCGTCGTGGCCTCGGTGGTCCTGGATCGGGTTCAGGATGCCGGCAACGTTGGCTCCATCTTGCGCAGTGCGGCGGCGTTTGGCTTCAAGCAGGTGCTGGCGCTCAAGGGCACGGCAGCGATGTGGTCGCCCAAGGTCCTGCGCGCAGGCATGGGGGCCCACTTTGCGCTGCAACTGATCGAGGGTTTGTCGCTGGAGCAGGTGCAAGAACTCGAGGTTCCGCTGATCGTGACGAGTTCCCATCAGGGGGCGTTGATTCAGCATCAATCCTTGCCCTGGCCATGTGCCTGGGCTTTGGGGCATGAGGGACAGGGTGTCAGCGAGGCTTTGATGGAGCGGGCCCGCCTCGCGGTGCGCATTGGGCAGCCCGGCGGCGAAGAATCTTTGAATGTCGCCGCAGCTGCAGCGATCTGCTTGCACGCCAGTGCCGTATCTGCATCCAAGGATTGACCGACGGTCAAGCTGACTGCCCGGTCTGGAATGTGGTTTTGAAAAATTCCTACCTCAAATTGGGGCTCGGTTGTCAACTTCGCGTCAGTTGGGGTGCCGATCAGCTATAATGAGAGGCTTTCACGCAACACCCCACGCCTAGCGCATTCCAGCCATTCCCTCCAAAAGCACATCCACAGAGGCAACTCGTCGGAATCCGCTTGGGCGTACCCGTAACCAACCCGGAGAACCCAGTGCTTTTGTCTCAACAGGGAAGCTTCCCGCCCGCCATCCTGGCGCTCGCAGACGGCACGGTCTTTATTGGCAACTCGATCGGAGCCACCGGCTCCACGGTCGGTGAAGTGGTGTTCAACACCGCCATCACCGGCTACCAGGAAATCCTCACCGACCCCAGCTACTGCCAGCAGATCGTGACGCTCACGTATCCGCACATCGGCAACTACGGTGTCAACGAGGAAGACGTCGAGGCCGAGAAAGTCCACGCCGCTGGCCTGATCATCAAAGACCTGCCTTTGTTGGCGTCCAACTTCCGTCTGTCCATGACGCTGTCGGACTATCTGAAGCGTGAAGGCACGGTGGCCATCGCCAACATCGATACCCGCAAGCTGACCCGTCTGCTGCGCAGCAAGGGGGCCCAGAATGGGGCCATCGTGGGTCTGGCGGCCGGTCAGGAAGTGACTCAGGCTGTGATCGATCAGGCGGTGAAAGCCGCCCAAGGGGCTCCGAGCATGGCCGGTCTGGACCTGGCCAAGGTGGTCACGGTCCCTGCGGCTTATGACTGGAGCCAGACCGAATGGAAGCTGGGCACGGGCTACGGTGTTCAGGCTGAGCCCAAATTCCACGTCGTGGCCTACGACTTCGGGGTCAAGAAGAACATTCTGCGCATGCTCGCCGAGCGCGGTTGCAAGGTCACGGTGGTGCCTGCACAGACGCCTGCGGCCGAGGTGCTCAAGCACCAACCTGACGGCATCTTCCTGTCCAACGGCCCTGGCGACCCGGAGCCCTGCGACTACGCCATCGCCGCCGCCCGCGAGCTGATCGAGACCGGCATCCCCACTTTCGGTATCTGCCTGGGGCATCAGATCATGGCCCTGGCCTCGGGTGCCAAGACCTTCAAGATGAAGTTCGGTCACCACGGTGCCAACCATCCCGTCAAGGACCTCGACACCGGTCGCGTCAGCATCACCAGCCAGAACCACGGTTTCGCGGTGGATGAAAAGACACTGCCTGCCAATCTGCGCGCCACCCACATCAGCTTGTTCGACAACACGCTGCAGGGTCTGGCCCGTACCGACAAGCCCGCCTTCTGCTTCCAGGGTCACCCGGAGGCCTCGCCCGGCCCGCACGACATCTCGTACCTCTTTGACCGCTTCACGGCACTGATGGAGCAACACAAAAATGCCTAAGCGTTCAGACCTCAAAAGCATTCTGATCATTGGCGCCGGCCCGATCATCATCGGCCAGGCCTGTGAGTTCGACTACTCTGGCGTGCAGGCCTGCAAGGCACTGCGCGAAGAGGGTTACAAGGTCATCCTGATCAACAGCAACCCCGCCACGATCATGACCGACCCGGCGACCGCCGATGTGACCTACATCGAGCCGATCACCTGGCAGACGGTCGAGAAGATCATCGCCAAGGAGCGCCCGGACGCCATCCTGCCCACCATGGGTGGCCAGACCGCGCTGAACTGCGCTCTGGACCTCTGGCGCAACGGCGTGCTCGACAAGTACAAGGTCGAGCTGATCGGTGCCACGCCCGAGGCCATCGACAAGGCCGAAGACCGCCTGAAGTTCAAGGACGCCATGACCAAGATCGGTCTGGGTTCGGCCCGTTCCGGCATCGCCCACAGCATGGACGAAGCCTGGGCCGTGCAGAAGTCGGTTGGTTTCCCCACCGTGATCCGCCCCAGCTTCACGCTGGGCGGTACCGGCGGCGGCATTGCTTACAACGCCGAAGAGTTCGAAATCATCTGCAAGCGCGGCCTGGAGGCCTCTCCGACCAATGAGTTGCTGATCGAAGAGTCGCTGCTGGGCTGGAAAGAGTACGAGATGGAAGTGGTCCGCGACAAGGCGGACAACTGCATCATCGTCTGCTCGATCGAGAACCTCGACCCCATGGGTGTGCACACCGGTGACTCCATCACCGTGGCCCCGGCCCAGACGCTGACCGACAAGGAATACCAGATCATGCGCAACGCCTCTTTGGCGGTGCTGCGTGAGATCGGTGTGGACACGGGCGGTTCCAACGTCCAGTTCTCGGTCAACCCCAAGGATGGCCGCATGATCGTGATCGAGATGAACCCGCGGGTGTCTCGCTCCTCGGCACTGGCTTCCAAGGCCACCGGCTTCCCGATCGCCAAGGTGGCGGCCAAGCTGGCGGTCGGCTACACGCTCGATGAACTGCGCAACGAAATCACCGGTGGCGCCACCCCGGCCAGTTTCGAGCCCAGCATCGACTACGTGGTCACCAAGATCCCGCGTTTTGCCTTCGAGAAATTCCCCACTGCCGACAGCCGCCTGACCACCCAGATGAAGTCGGTGGGTGAGGTGATGGCCATGGGCCGTACCTTCCAGGAATCCTTCCAGAAGGCACTGCGCGGCCTTGAGGTCGGTGTCGATGGCATGAACGAGAAGACCCAGGACCGCGAAGTGCTCGAGAAGGAACTGGGCGAGCCCGGTCCCGAGCGCATCTGGTACGTGGGTGATGCCTTTGCCATGGGCCTGAGTGTTGACGAAGTCTTCGAACTGACCAAGATCGACCGCTGGTTCCTGGTCCAGATCGAAGAGATCGTCAAGATCGAACTCGAACTGGACAAGCTCGCCGCAGAGAAGGGCGATGCCGCCCTGGCTGCGATCGACGCCGGCACCCTGCGTACCCTCAAGAAGAAGGGTTTCTCGGACCGTCGTCTGGCCAAGCTGCTCAAGGTGTCTGAAAAGGCGATTCGCGACACCCGCAAGGCCTTGAACGTGCGCCCGGTCTACAAGCGTGTGGATACCTGCGCCGCCGAGTTCGCCACCGACACGGCCTACCTGTATTCGTCCTATGAGGATGAGTGCGAGGCCGAGCCGACCAACAAGAAGAAGATCATGGTGCTGGGCGGTGGCCCGAACCGCATCGGTCAGGGCATTGAGTTCGATTACTGCTGCGTGCATGCCGCCTTGGCCATGCGTGAAGACGGTTACGAGACCATCATGGTCAACTGCAACCCTGAGACCGTCTCGACCGATTACGACACCTCGGATCGCCTTTACTTCGAGCCGCTCACGCTCGAAGACGTGCTCGAGATCGTCGACAAGGAAAAGCCGGCCGGCGTGATCGTCCAGTACGGTGGCCAAACCCCGCTGAAGCTGGCCTTGGGCCTGGAGTCCGAAGGCGTGCCCATCATCGGCACCAGCCCCGACATGATCGATGCGGCCGAAGATCGCGAACGCTTCCAGAAGCTGCTGCAGGAACTGGGTCTGCGCCAACCACCCAATGCCACGGCCCGCACGGAAGCCGAGGCCCTGGAGAAGGCGGCTGCCCTGGGTTACCCCCTGGTGGTGCGTCCCAGCTACGTGCTGGGTGGACGTGCCATGGAAATCGTGCACGAACAGCGCGACCTGGAACGCTACATGCGCGAAGCTGTCAAGGTCAGCAACGATTCGCCCGTGCTGCTGGATCGCTTCTTGAACGACGCTATCGAATGCGATGTCGACTGCCTGCGTGACCCTGAAGGCAAGACCTTCATCGGTGGCGTGATGGAGCACATCGAGCAGGCTGGCGTGCACAGCGGTGACTCCGCCTGTTCGTTGCCTCCTTACAGCCTGAGTGCTGAGACCGTCACAGAGATCAAGCGCCAGACGCGCGCCATGGCCGCATCACTGAATGTGGTGGGCCTGATGAACGTCCAGTTCGCGATCCAGCACATCGACGGCAAGGACGTGATCTACGTGCTCGAAGTGAATCCGCGTGCCTCGCGCACCGTGCCCTTCGTGTCCAAGGCCACTGGCATCCAGTTGGCCAAGGTGGCGGCTCGCTGCATGGCTGGCCAGACCCTGGCAGCCCAAGGCATCACCGGGGAGGTCACTCCCCCTTACTACAGCGTCAAGGAGGCGGTGTTCCCCTTCGTCAAGTTCCCGGGTGTTGACACCATCCTGGGGCCAGAGATGAAGTCCACTGGCGAGGTCATGGGCGTGGGCAAGACCTTTGGCGAAGCCTTCGTCAAGAGTCAGCTGGGCGCCGGTACCAAGCTGCCGCGCTCGGGCAAGGCCTTCTTGACCGTGAAGAACAATGACAAAGCACGTGCCGTCGAGGTGGCCCGTCAACTGGTGGCGCAAGGCTTCGAGTTGGTGGCGACCAAGGGCACGGCAGCGGCCATCACCGCTGCAGGTGTGGCCTGCGTGACCGTCAACAAGGTCACCGAAGGTCGCCCGCACATCGTCGACATGATCAAGAACAACGAAATTGCCTTGGTCATCAACACGGTGGAAGAGCGTCGCAACGCGATTGCCGATTCGCGCCAGATCCGCACCAGCTCCTTGCTGGCGCGTGTCACCACCTTCACGACCATCGCCGGTGCCGAAGCCGCTGTCGAGGGCATGAAGTACATGGACAATCTGGACGTGTATTCGGTGCAGGAACTGCATGCGCAATTGACGGCTGCCTGAGTCCGCGCTCCAATCGCGGCATAATCCACCGCTGAAATGAAACCGCCGCGCGGCAACGTGCGGCGGTTTGCTTTTGTGCCCTGCCAGCCTGCCGTGTCAGCAAGGCAGACTTCGAAGAAAAAATGACGGAGTAACCCCATCCATGGCTACCATCCCCATCACCAAGCGTGGCGCCGAAAAGCTCAAGGAAGAGCTGCACCGCCTCAAGACTGTCGACCGCCCCTGGGTCATCAATGCCATCGCCGAGGCGCGTGCGCAGGGTGATCTGAGCGAAAACGCTGAATACGAAGCTGCCAAAGACCGCCAGGGTTTCATCGAAGGACGAATCCAGGAAATCGAGGGCAAGTTGTCCGCGGCCCAGATCATTGACCCTGCCGCACTGGATGCCGGCGGGCGCGTCGTGTTCGGCTCGACCGTCGAACTCGAGGACGAGGCCACCGGTGATGCTGTGAAGTACCAGATCGTTGGCGAAGACGAAGCCGACCTCAAACAAGGCCTGATCAACGTCTCCAGCCCCATTGCACGTGCCTTGATCGGCAAGGAAGAGGGCGATGTGGCCGAGGTGCAGGCGCCGGGCGGTATCAAGCGCTACGAAGTGGTGGCGGTGCATTACCTGTGACTGCGACCTGGGCCCAGCGACTCCGGGCACGCCTGCCCGTCATGGTGGCCGGCCTATGGTGGGGCAGCCTGAGTGCGGTCGGCTTCCTGGTCGTGCCCATGCTGTTCGCCAAATTGGGCACCCCTGCGATGGCCGGCGGCATGGCGGCTCACCTGTTCTCTGCTCAGACCTGGGTGGGAACCGTCAGTGGCCTGCTGTTGCTGATGCTGCTGCGCCCCTCGGACGACCCGGGGAATGCCGTTCCGGTGTGGCCGACAGCTTGGCTTGGCTTCGTGTTGGCGGCCATGCTGTGTGCCTTGATCTCTGAGTTTGGCGTGGCACCGCGCATCGTGGCCCGGGACAACCTCAAGCTGTGGCACAGCTTGGGCAGTGCCTTGTACCTGCTGCAGTGGATTCTGGTCGGTGTGCTGTTCTGGCGCCTCAGCGGGGGTGCTGCCGATTCGCCGGCGCGACCCACCTGAGCCGGTCGTCTAGCGGTCGCTCAGGGTTCACTCGTGCCAGTGTTCGGCCACCCAGGTGGCCGGCTGGATGTGGCGAAAGCGCCGGTTGCGCCGGCCCGCCAACGCGTCCGGCGGATTGCATTCACCGTGAAAGATCACCACACGGGCCCCTTGGGGCACGAACGGCGGTTTCCAGTAATTGCTGGGCCAGGTGGGGATGCAGTGGTACTTGAAGCTTGGGCACCAATCGGCTGGCCAGTAGGCCAGTTTGCCCTGACGATGCAGAAAGTCGGACAGGTAGGCCTGCTCGTTGCGAAACTGCCGGCGGATCTCGTCAAAATGGCCTCTGAAATAAGCCAGGATGTCGGGATGGGCGCCCAGTCGGAATCGATAGACCGACGAGTTGCCCGTGATTCGCCAGGGTCGTTTGTAGTCGTGGATGATCAGAAATTCGCCGGCTTGGGTGAAGAACCCGTCCAGCGAGCCGGTGACGACCACGTCCACATCCAGGAACAGCGCAGTGCCTTTCAGGCCGTGCAGATCGGCACTGAAGGTGGCCAGCTTGGTCCAGCCGCGCTCCGGAATGCCGGCAGGCAGGTCCAGGGCGGGAATGGGCAGGCACTGCACTTCAGGGCGAATGCCCTCGGCGTTGTCGGTGAGGCAGACGAAATTGAAATCGCCGCTCAGATGGCGGCGAACCATGGCATAGAGCCGGTTGACGTATTCGGGGCCGTATTTCGTGCCCCATTTCATGCAGATGACGTGGCGCTCACTTTGAGAGGTAGGCGCCGTGTCGGTTACCGGGCTCATGCGCTCAGTCGGCCTGGTGTTTCTTGATCGACTTCTGCTTGGGCTTGGCGCGCTTGACCTGGCCACCGGCGGTCAGGCGTTGGTTGCCCAGCACGCGCAGGGTCTTGACCTCGGGCTTGTGGCCGGCGCGTTTGCTGTATTTGAGCACCTTGACGTCGCGAGGGCCGGGCATCCGGTCTTCGTCCTCGGGGCGCTGTTTTTCGGCTTGCGGGCGCCACAGCACCAGCAGCTTGCCGATGTGCTGCACCGGCGCGGCACCGAGCTCATTGGCCAGGGTCTGATAGATCTGTTCGCGGTTGGCGCGGTCGTCAGAGAACACCCGGACCTTGATCAGGCCGTGGGCATTCAGGGCGGCGTCCACTTCTTTCTGGACGGCCGGGGTGAGACCATCGCTCCCGATGAGCACGACGGGATCGAGATGGTGGGCGTTGGCCCGTTGTTCCCGGCGCTCGGCTGGGGTAAGTTGAATTTGGGGCATGGCCGTATTATCGGGCTTGGCCGCCCCAAGAACCAGGGTGACCTGGCGGCATGGCCGCCGGCAAGGAAACATGAAGATCAAAACAAAGAGTAAAAAGGTCAACAAGGCGTGGTTGAACGACCACGTCAACGACCCCTATGTAAAGCAAGCCGCACGTGATGGCTACCGGGCCCGTGCGGCCTACAAGCTCAAGGAAATCGATGAGTCTCTGGGCTTGATCAAGCCCGGGCATCTGGTGGTGGACCTCGGCTCCACGCCCGGTGCCTGGAGCCAGTATGTCCGGCGCAAGCTGTCCCCGGCCGGGGCGGCCGTGGGTGAGCTCAACGGTGCCATCATCGCCCTGGATCTGCTGCCCATGGAGCCGATTGAAGGGGTGCATTTCATTCAGGGTGACTTCCGTGAGGCCGAGGTGCTGACGCAGCTCGAGTCGGTGGTGCAGGGGCGGCCGATCGATGTGGTGGTCTCCGACATGGCACCCAATCTGTCCGGTGTCGAGAACGTCGATGCGGCACGCATTGCCCATCTGATCGAACTGGCCATCGACTTCGCGCAAAATCACCTCAAACCGGAAGGCGCGCTGGTCACCAAGGTATTCCATGGCAGCGGCTACACGCAGTTGGTGCAGTTGTTCAAGGACACCTTCAAGGTGGTCAAGCCACTCAAACCCAAGTCCTCGCGCGACAAGTCGTCTGAGACCTTCCTGATCGGCATGGGGCTGAAGAATCCCCGCAAACCGTGAGTCAGATCAAGAAAATCGGGCCTTCGGGCCTCTAAACCCTTGTTTGCCCTATGGCTGCAATCGAGAAATCGGATCCCCTGCCGACTTGAAAGGCCTAAAATGGGCCCCACGTTTCCCTCGTTGACTTACGCTTCTGGAGCCCCGCTTGAATAATCAGTGGTTTTCTAAAATTGCCGTCTGGCTCGTGATTGCCATGGTGCTGTTCACTGTTTTCAAGCAGTTCGACTCGCGTGGTGGTTCGGGTGCGGGCTACGTCGGGTACTCCGATTTCCTCGAGGAAGTGCGTGGCAACCGCATCAAGAGCGCCACCATCCAGGAGGGTCAGGGCGGGACCGAGATCGTGGCCGTGACCACCGATGACCGCAAACTGCGCACCACCGCCACCTACCTCGACCGTGGGCTGGTGGGTGACCTGATCAACAACAACGTCAAGTTCGACGTCAAGCCGCGTGAAGAAGGCTCTCTGCTGATGACCCTGCTGGTCAGCTGGGGTCCGATGCTGCTGCTGATCGGTGTCTGGGTGTACTTCATGCGCCAGATGCAAGGCGGCGGCAAGGGCGGTGCTTTCAGCTTCGGCAAAAGCAAGGCCCGCATGCTCGACGAGAACAACAACCAGGTCACTTTTGCTGATGTGGCCGGCTGCGATGAAGCCAAGGAAGAGGTCAAGGAAGTCGTCGACTTCCTCAAAGATCCCCAGAAATTCCAGAAGCTCGGCGGTCGCATCCCCCGTGGCCTGCTGTTGGTCGGCCCCCCGGGTACCGGCAAGACCTTGCTGGCCAAGTCGATTGCTGGCGAGGCCAAGGTGCCGTTCTTCAGCATCTCCGGTTCGGATTTCGTCGAAATGTTCGTTGGCGTGGGTGCAGCCCGTGTGCGAGACATGTTCGAGAACGCCAAGAAGAACGCCCCCTGCATCATCTTCATCGACGAAATCGACGCAGTCGGTCGTCAACGGGGTGCAGGCCTGGGCGGTGGCAATGACGAGCGCGAGCAGACCCTCAACCAGATGCTGGTCGAGATGGATGGCTTTGAGACCAACCTCGGCGTGATCGTTGTCGCCGCCACCAACCGCCCGGACATCCTGGATGCCGCGCTGTTGCGCCCGGGGCGTTTCGATCGTCAGGTCTATGTCACGCTGCCCGACATCCGTGGCCGCGAACAGATCCTCAACGTGCACATGCGCAAGGTGCCGATCGGTCAGGACGTCAACCCGGCCATCATCGCCCGTGGCACGCCCGGCATGAGCGGTGCTGACCTGGCCAACCTGTGCAACGAAGCCGCCCTGATGGCGGCCCGCCGCAACGCCCGAACCGTCGAGATGCAGGATTTCGAAAAGGCCAAGGACAAGATCCTCATGGGTCCCGAGCGCAAGAGCATGGTCATGCCCGAAGAGGAGCGCCGCAACACGGCCTACCACGAGTCGGGCCACGCGCTGATCGGCAAGCTGCTGCCCAAGTGCGACCCGGTGCACAAGGTCACCATCATCCCGCGTGGGCGAGCGCTGGGCGTCACCATGAGCCTGCCGGCCCAAGACCGATACAGCTACGACCGTGACTACATGCTCAACCAGATCAGCATGTTGTTCGGTGGTCGTATTGCTGAAGAGGTCTTCATGAACCAGATGACCACGGGCGCTTCGAACGACTTCGAGCGTGCCACCCAGATCGCCCGTGACATGGTGATGCGCTACGGCATGACCGAGTCGCTGGGCCCGATGGTCTATGCCGAGAACGAAGGCGAAGTGTTCCTGGGTCGCTCGGTGACCAAAACGACCAACATGAGTGAGCAGACCATGCAGAAGGTCGACTCCGAGGTGCGCCGCATCATCGATCAGCAGTACGCCCTGGCGCGCAGCCTGATCGAGGAGCACAGCGACAAGATGCATGCCATGGCCAAGGCCTTGCTCGAATGGGAAACCATCGACGGCGAACAGCTTGACGACATCATGGCTGGCAAGGCGCCTCGTCCTCCCAAGGATTGGACCCCTCGCACGCCATCCGGCGGCGACGGTGGTGGTGGTGGCACGCCCGCAGTGAACACCGAGGCAGCGCCAGCCGCTCCGACGGCTGCCTGAGGCCCGCACTCAATCCACATTGACTCTCTGAGCAATTGTTCCCAACGGGGCCTTGACGGGCCCCGTTGCTTATTTCTGATCGGCATTTCTGGATGTTCTGGCAGACTTCGCGTTTCAGGATCGACCTGAGTCGCCCACAGGTGATGGGCATCGTCAACGTCACTCCCGACTCATTTTCCGATGGCGGGCACCATGCCACTGCGGCCCAGGCCCTGCGCCATGCCGAGCAGTTGCTGACGCAGGGCGCTGATCTGTTGGACATCGGAGGCGAATCAACCCGCCCAGGCAGTCCGGCGGTGCCTTTGGCGGATGAGTTGGCCCGCGTGCTGCCCGTGGTCCGTGAGGCTGTGAGACTGGGTGTGCCTATTTCGGTTGATACCTACAAGCCCGAGGTGATGCAGGCCGTTCTGGATCTGGGGGCCGACGTGATCAACGACATCTGGGCTTTGCGGCAGCCGGGTGCGCGAGAGGCTGTGGCCCGTCATCCGTCGTGTGGCGTGTGCCTGATGCACATGCACCGCGATCCGCAAACCATGCAGACCCAGCCCCTCGACGGCGATGTGATTCCTGCGGTGAATGCTTTTCTGGGCCAGGAACTGGATCGCCTGCTCGTGTTGGGGGTGGATGCCGAGCGCGTGATGCTTGACGCCGGGATCGGTTTTGGAAAGACGGTGCAGCAGAATTTTGCCTTGCTGGCCCGGCAAAACGAACTTGACGTCCGTGGCCTGCCCTGGTTGGCCGGTTGGTCGCGCAAATCCTCTTTGGGCGCCGTGACCGGCCTGCCGGTGGAGCAGCGCCTGGTACCGAGCACCACGGCGGCCGTGCTGGCCGTGGACCGCGGTGCCCGGGTGGTGCGTGTGCACGATGTGCAGGAAACACGGGCAGCCTTGCAGGTCTGGCAGGCGATGTGCGATGCCGAGCGGCCCGACACTCAACAAGAGGCCTGAGCTTCTACAGGCCAGACGAGGGAAACACATGACAAGACAGTATTTTGGTACCGATGGCATTCGCGGCACTGTGGGCCAGGCGCCCATCACGCCCGATTTCGTGCTGCGCCTGGCGCACGCGGTGGGGCGGGTTTTGCGCCAGACCGAAGCCCGGCCGACCGTGCTGATCGGCAAGGACACGCGCATCTCGGGGTACATGCTGGAAAGCGCACTGGAGTCCGGCTTCAACTCGGCCGGCGTTGACGTGGTCTTGTTGGGGCCTTTGCCGACACCGGGTGTGGCCTATCTGACCCGGGCTCAGAGAGCGAGCCTGGGCGTGGTCATCAGCGCCAGCCACAATCCGTTCCAGGACAATGGCATCAAGTTTTTCAGTGCCCAGGGGGCGAAGCTGCCCGATGCCTGGGAGCTGGACGTCGAGGCGGCTCTGCTGGAGGCCCCAGTCTGGGTGGATTCGGCTTCGCTTGGCAAGACCCGTCGGCTTGACGACGCCGCGGGCCGTTACATCGAGTTCTGCAAAAGCACCTTCCCCAACGAACTCACGCTCAAGGGGCTGCGCATCGTGGTCGATGCGGCGCATGGCGCGGCCTATCACATCGCCCCGAAGGTGTTCCACGAACTGGGTGCCGAGGTGATTGCACTCGGCTGCACGCCCGATGGTCTGAACATCAACCACGAGGTGGGGGCCACCCACCCGGATGCCCTGGTCCGATCTGTGCGGGCCAATCAGGCCGATCTGGGCGTGGCCCTGGACGGGGATGCCGACCGTCTGCAGATGGTGGATGCGACTGGGCGCCTCTACAACGGTGATGAACTTCTCTACCTGTTTGCCATGGACCGGCTCGAAAGAGGACTGGCCGTGCCCGGGGTGGTCGGGACCTTGATGACCAATATGGCGGTCGAACTGGCACTGCGTGAGCGTGGCGTGGACTTCGTGCGTGCCAAGGTGGGTGACCGTTATGTGCTCGAGCAGCTCGAGCGACAGGGCTGGACACTGGGCGGTGAGGGCTCCGGCCACCTGCTTGCCCTGGACCGCCACACGACGGGGGATGGCCTCATCAGCGCATTGCAGGTTCTGCAGGCTTGTGTTCGCGCCGGGCGGACCCTGGCGCAGTGGTTGGCGCCGGTGACGCTGTTTCCGCAGACCCTGGTGAATGTTCGTCTGCGCCCAGACCAGAAATGGCAGGAAAACCCCTGGCTCAAGCAAGCCATTGCTGAAGCCGAGGCAGCCTTGGCAGGGCTGGGTCGGGTTCTGATTCGCCCCAGCGGCACCGAGCCCCTGTTGCGTGTGATGGTGGAGGCTCGCGACGCCAGCCTGGCCAGCCACCTGGCCAACCAGATGGCCGACGCGGCCCGCGCAGGCTGAGTCGACGGAATCGGTCGGTATGGCTGGACTCTCGCGGGTCATCAGCCCACGCCTGAGCTCGTTTCCTCGAGGTGCCGTCGGATCAAGGTTTCAAACTCACTGGCGGGCAGTGGCCGACTGAAGTGGAACCCCTGGATTTCGTGGCAACCTTCCTGTTGCAGGAAGTCGAGTTGCCAGGCGTCTTCGACGCCTTCTGCCAGGGTCAGCATGTCCAGGGCCTGGGCCATGCTGATGATCGCTCGCACGATGGCCTGGTCTTCCGGGTTGTTCTGCAGATCCTTGATGAAGGAGCGGTCGATCTTCAGCTTGCTGACTTGAAAGCGCTTGAGCTGGCTGAGCGATGAGTAGCCCGTGCCGAAGTCATCCATCAGCAGTCGGATGCCTTGCGCATGGAGCCTGTCCAGGATCAGGCTTGCTCCCACAGGGTCGTCCAGTGCAACGCCTTCGGTCAGCTCAAGTCCTACCAAGTGGGGCGCGACCCCAGCCTCGCTGACCAGGCGCTTGACCAGTTCTGGAAGCTGGGCTTGGCGGAACTGGACTGCAGAGACATTCACGGCCATGGTCATGGGCGGCAGGCCTTGATCGATCCATTGCCGCAATTGGCTCAGCGCGGTTCGCAGCACCCACTCTCCCAAGCCCAGAATCAAGCCCGTGTCTTCCGCGATCGGAATGAATTCGGCCGGCGATATGTTTCCCAGCTCGGGGTGATTCCAGCGCAGCAAGGCTTCGGCACCCACGACTGCGCGGGTATGGAGGTCGAGTTGAGGCTGGTAATGAAGGCTCATCTGCCCGCGCTCGAGCGCTCTGCGCAAGGCGTTCTCCAGCAGAAGGACCCGATTGGCATCGGCTTGGATCGCCTCTGTGAAAAGGCAGTACTGATTCCTCCCGCTGCGCTTGGCACGGTACATCGCGGCATCCGCACGCTGCTGCAGGGTCTGGAAGTCGGTGCCATGTTGAGGGAACAATGCGACGCCGATCGAGAGGGTCACATTGAGCTCATGGCCTCCGGCCATGAAGGCCTCGGTGGCCAGTTCCAGGACCGCTTGCGCCAGTTTCTGCGCCTTGACCACATCGGCCTGGCTGATCAAGAGCACGAACTCATCACCCCCGAGTCGCGCCACCGTGTCGGGCTCGGGAATCAGGCCGCGCAGACGGCGGGCGAATTCAAGCAGCAACTGGTCTCCGATGCCATGTCCCAGCGAGTCGTTCACATTCTTGAAGTGATCGATGTCGAGGAAGAAGACCGCGAAGCCCTGAGCCGTTCGCCGGGCCGTGTTCAGGGTGGCCTGGCTGCGTTCCTGCAGCAACGTCCGGTTGGGCAGTCCTGTCAGGGGATCGAAGTAGGCCAGGCTTCGGATCCGCTCCTCGGATTGTTTCTGCTGGGTGATGTCCCGGAAGGCTGCGATGTAGTGGCTGGTCTGCCCCTCGGGTGATACCAGGCAGCTCACCGACAGCCATTGCAGGTATCGGCTGCGGTCTTTTCGCTGGTTCCAGGCCTCGCCTTCCCAATGCCCGTGTTGCTGGATGGCCGTCCGCACCAGATGTGCAAAGCTGTCGTCGTCGCGATGGGCGGCGAGCAATCTCGCCTGCCGGCCCAGCACCTCGTCCCGGGCGAAACCGGTCAGCGTGCAGAAGGCCTGATTGACCATCATGATGCGCTCGTTCGCATCGGTCACGACAAAGGCATCGCTGCTGAGCTCGAACACCTTGGCTGTGAGGCGCAGCATCTCCTGATCGATCTGGCGGCGGGTGACATCTCGCACCATGGCGACAAACCTCGGTGAGCCTCCAGAGGATACCGATGACCGCGCCACAGACAGCTCAAACTCATGGGATCTGCCCTCGTGGTGGATCACGAAGTGATGACCACCCGACCAGCCCTGGCGATGGGCCTCGTCGAGTGCGCACATCACTTCACGGCCGGCCTCGGAACCAAGGGCCTGCTGAAGATGCCGACCCACCCTCATTTCTGCGTGCAAAAAATTGCCGCCGTGGAGGGGCACCTGGGCGCCCAGGCAGACGCCTTCCAGGTCGAACTCGAACATGGGATCCGGCACGGCCTGAAGCGTGGCTTGCAATTGCTGCTGTGCCGCTTTGATCTCTGCGGTGCGGGCTGCGACCTGGGTCTCCAGCCAGCGCTCTTGCATTCTCTGGCGGGCCAGCAGGTAGACCAGGTAGGACAGCAGCCCGGACACCAGGGTGGCGCTCAGCCCGTGAACCAATTGGTCCAGCATCGAGGTCCAACCCTCAGCGGGACTGACGCTGAGGTGCCATTGGGCATTCGGCAGGGCGATCGTCCGTTCGACGGGTTGATCGAGCACGCCATGTCCACCTTCGGCAATCACCTGCTTGGCACCTGATTCAGGGACGGATCGCCAGAGTTCGTAGAGGTAGCCCCGCTCGCTCAGCCGAGGCAATTGGGCGTGATCCAGCAAGGTGTCCAGACGGATGGTGACATTGGTGAAACCCCAGAAGCTTTCATGACCAAGCTCGTCTGGTAAGAACACCGGCAGCCGACCCACCACACCGACGCCGCCCTGGACCAGGTTGAGCGGGCCAGCCATGCTGAGTTGTCGCGCCAACTGGGCGCGCCGGGCTTCATCGCGTTGCTGCGGGTCGTTCAAGGGGTTGAAGCCGATGGCTCGCTCGTTGCCCAGCAGGGGCATCACCTGGGTGATGCGCCCGCCGGGCCCCAAGCCCAGCATGGTGACCCCAGGGTGAAACTTCAGGAGCATTTCGCCAGCGGCTTCAAACTGAGTCACATGCCCTTGGCTCTGCTGCACCAGTGCCGCCAAGGCGTAGTTGGCGGACAGCGCCTGCTCCAGGCCGTGCTGCAGGGCCTGGGCGTGGTCATTGGCCAGGTCGGACACCCGTGCCATGGCTTCGCTGCGTTGTTGCCGATGCAGGCCTTCCACCAGAGCCAGTGAAGCTGCCATGCAAACCAGGAAGGCCAAGAGGGCAGCAGTCCAGGGTTTCACGGAGGGCATGTTGGAGGATTGAAGGCGTCGATCTGGTCAATTATGCCGTTCACCCCACGCTGGCACAGCGCCAGATCGTGTGCCCTGAGGTTTCATCAGTGACCGAGGGTAGGGCGATGTCACGGTTCTGCCATCCGCATGACACGACCCAGTCATCGCTGCTGAAGAAACTCCTCCCCAGAGCAGCCGGCTGCCCGCTCACAGGCGTGACCTGAAGCGGTGTCGAGCTTGCAACCGTGGGGCGAGTCAGCTTGGCGGCCCCTTTCAGCATTCGGCGTGTGGCTGACCACGATCAGTCCCGCCTGTCAGTCGCCCAGGAGCCCGTGATGAAAGAGTTGCCCAACCCGACCTTCCCGCTGTCACCGATCGCCTTGCCTCGGGGGTCGCTTCATCGAGGCGACCTCTCAACTGAGCGCCCGCACGGCGCTGCGGATGCGGCAACTGGGCGCGGGGGTATTCAGGTTTCGTGGGCGCGGCACCTTGATGAAGTGCGTGAAGCCCAGCGTCTGAGGTTCGACATCTTTGCTGGCGAGATGGGCGCGCGCCTGTCGACCTCGGTGCCGGGGCATGATGTGGATCTGTTCGATGACTATTGCGAGCATCTGCTGGTGCGTGAGCAGCAAAGTGGCCAAGTGATCGGCACCTACCGCGTGCTGACGCCCGTGCAGGCCAAGCGCATCGGCAGCACCTACAGCGACATGGAGTTCGATCTGACCCGCCTGCGCATGCTGCGCTCGCGCATGGTCGAGCTGGGTCGCAGCTGCGTGCACCCCGAGCACCGCCAGGGCGGCGTCATCATGGCGCTGTGGGGGGCCTTGGCCGGGTTCATGGTGCGAAACCAACTCGACACCATGATCGGTTGCGCCAGCATCCCGATGCTGCACAACGGCGTGGTCAGCGGCGATGCGGCCGCCAGCATCTGGCGGCAACTGCGTGACACGCATCTGGCACCCATCGAGTACCACGTGCTGCCACGCCTGGCGCTGCCGGTCGAACAACTCGATGACAGCCTGGAGATCGAACCGCCGGCCCTGATCAAAGGCTATCTGCGTCTGGGGGCCAAAGTGCTCGGGGCACCGGCCTGGGACCCTGACTTCAACACGGCTGATCTGCCCATGCTCATGCGCATCTCCGATCTCCCATCGCGTTACCGCAAGCACTTCCTGGGTGTCTGATGAGAACCAGCTTTGAGGCGCTGAACCAGTGGGCCACCCAAGGCCCGCCCACCGAAGTGGAGGGCGACCCTGGCGGGGATGAAGGCCGCAACCGGGTGCGGGCCGTGTTCATCTCCGATCTGCACCTGGGCACCCCGGGCTGCCAGGCCGAAGCCCTGCTCGATTTTCTCAAGCATCACCCCAGCGAGACCCTGTACCTGGTGGGCGACATCATCGACGGCTGGCAGCTGCGGCGACGCTGGTTCTGGCCTCAGGCGCACAACGACGTGGTGCAGAAGCTGCTCCGCCGCGCCCGCAAGGGCTGCCAGATCATCTTCATTCCTGGCAACCACGACGAATTTGCCCGAGGCTTCGTGGGGCATTCATTCGGGGGCATCGAGGTGGTCGAACAGGCGATCCACACGACGGTCGATGGCCGACGTCTCTGGGTCATCCATGGCGATCACTTCGATGGCGTGATCCAGTGCGCCAAGTGGCTGGCCTATCTGGGCGACAACCTGTATGAGTTGCTGCTGCGCGTGAACCGGCACCTCAACAGCTTGCGGGGGCGTCTGGGGCTGCCTTACTGGTCCTTGTCGGCCTACCTCAAGGGCAAGGTCAAGAAGGCCTTGAACTACGTGATGGACTTCGAGGTGGCCGTGGCCACAGAAGCTCGCCGCCGCGGCCTCGACGGGGTGGTGTGCGGGCACATCCACCGGGCCGAGATGCGGACCATCCAGGGCACGCTCTACTGCAATGACGGCGACTGGGTCGAGAGCCATACCGCCTTGGTCGAGCATTTCGACGGGCGTCTGGAGCTGGTGCACTGGAACCCCAGCCTGGGCCTGCCCCACGGCGTGGGTACCGCGATCAAGGCGCTCAGCACCTGAGCCGGCCTACCTTTGATAAAGTCAAACTTGCTGGTCAAAAATCGACTTGTCATGCGTTTGTCATCAAAAGAGCAGGTCTGGTATGAATAATGTTGGCGACCCGTTCCTGCCCCGCCGGGTCGGCGGGATGCCTTCCGGCTGAGTGCCGCCATTCGGCATTCGCCGGCATGCCTGTCTGAGGTTTCTGCTTGTCCTTCTCTGCTACGCCACTCCCATCCGAACCTGCCGTGCCTGACCCAGTGCTGCCATTTCCCCTGCTGGACCGCGATCACAGCATCCTGGCCTTCAATGATCGTGTGCTGGATTGGGCCCGCCGCAGTGATGTGCCTCTGCTGGAGCGCCTTCGTTTTCTGTGCATCGTCTCCTCCAACCTCGACGAGTTCTTCGAGGTGCGCGTGGCCCCGCACCTGATTGCGCTCCAACTGAGTGATCCGAGTGGCACCTACAGCAGAAACTCGTTTGAAGCCCTGTCTGAGCGCGCGCATGATCTGGTCGAGCGTCAGTACAAGCTTTACAACGATCAGCTGACCCCCGCTCTGGCCCGTCTGGGCATTCGCATCGTCTCGCATGGCGAGCGCAATGCCGAGCAACGGCGCTGGGTGCATGAGTATTTCGAGCGCGAGGTGCGTCCTCTGCTGGTGCCGGTCGGGCTGGATCCAGCGCACCCGTTTCCTCAGGTGGCCAACAAGTCGCTCAATTTCATCGTGCGCCTGCACGGGCAGGATGCCTTTGGCCGAGAAAACGAGGTGGCCATCGTCAAGGTGCCTCGTGTATTGCCCCGCGTCATCCGCATGCCGTCCCGCGTGGCCGGCAAGGGGGTCAGTTTTGTCAGCCTCTCCAGCGTCATCCGGGCCCACTTGCACGATTTGTTTGCTGGGCGTGTGGTGACCGAGTTCTCCCAGTTCCGCGTCACACGCCATTCCGATCTCGCCTTTGACGAGGAAGATGTGCGCGATTTGCGTGCCGCCTTGCGTCAGGGACTGGAACACCGCAACTACGGACAGGCCGTGCGTCTGGAGGTGTCGGCGGGGTGCTCCAAGTTCCTGTCGGACTTTCTGCTGTCCCAGTTCAGCCTGCCCGTCGGTGCGCTCTACCGGGTCCATGGCCCGGTCAACCTGGTGCGTCTGACCCAGTTGATCGATCTCATGAGCGAGCCCTCGCTGTTGTTCCCGGCCTGGAAGGCGGCCTTGCCGAGGCAATTGCAGCAAGGCACCTCGATCTTCGAGCAGGTGGCGCAACGGGACGTGCTCATCCATCAGCCTTTCGAGAGCTTCGATGGCGTGCTCGGCTTCCTGCGTGAGGCCGTCAACGATCCTCAGGTGCTGGCCATCAAGCAGACCATCTACCGGACCGGCTCCGATTCCGAGCTGATGGAGCTGTTGCGCGAGGGCGTTCGTCGTGGCAAAGAGGTCACGGCCGTGGTCGAACTCAAGGCCCGTTTTGACGAAGAGGCCAACATCAACTGGGCCGAGGCACTGGAATCCATCGGTGCCCAGGTGGTGTACGGGGTCGTGGGGCTGAAGACCCACGCCAAGATGCTGCTGGTGACGCGCCGCGAAGGTCGCGTGCTGCGTCGCTATGGACATCTGTCGACAGGCAACTACAACCCGCGCACAGCGCGCCTGTACACCGACCTGAGCTACCTCACGGCCAACCCGGAGCTGACCTCCGAGATGGACCTGGTCTTCTCCCATCTGGCCAGTCAGAATCGGCTGCCCCGCCTCAAGCACCTGTGGGTGGCACCTTTCCATCTGCACACCAAGACCCTGGAGGCCATCCGCCAGGTGGGCCTGGCAGCCGAAAGAGGTGAGGGTGGGCGCATTGTGGCCAAGATGAATGCCCTGACCGACGAGCCTCTCATCCGCGCTCTGATCGAGGCAGGGCGTCGTGGGGCCCGCATCGATCTGATCATCCGGGGCGCCTGCATGCTGCCTGCCGGCGTGCCGGGGCAGACCGACAACATCCGGGTGCGGTCCATCATCGGGCGTTTCCTGGAGCACTCCCGTGTCTTCTACTACCGCATGGGTGATCAGGAGCAGCTTTACCTGTCCAGCGCCGACTGGATGAACCGCAATATGCTGCGACGGGTAGAGGTGTCCTGGCCTGTCAATGACCCCGACCTGCGTCAACGCATCATCGACGAATGCCTGGTGGGCTACCTGTGTGACGACCGTGACGCCTGGACGCTGGGTGCAGACGGCCTCTACCAGCGGGTTGCTCCCTCGGGCGAGGTGGCCCATGGGGTGCAGCAAGCCTTGATGGACCGCTATGGCAGCCTTGCCAAGCCCAAGAAAAACTGACCTGGAGCCTGTTCCCATGGACCTGATCCTGTGGCGTCACGCCGAAGCTGAAGACGATGACGGGGCCATGGAAGACCTGGCTCGCAACCTGACCCCAAAGGGTGAGAAGCAGGCGATGCGCATGGCTGCGTGGCTGGATCGCCAGTTGCCTGAAGGGTTGAGGGTGCTGTGCAGCCCCGCCCGGCGCACCGAGCAGACGGCCTTGGCGCTGGGCCGCAAGTACAAGTTGCGTGCTGAATTGCTGCCTGGCGGACAGGTGTCCGATCTTCTCGAACTGGTGCAGTGGCCGCGGCAGCGCGGGGCCGTTCTGGTGATCGGTCACCAGCCCATGCTGGGTCGGACGATCGCCCAACTGCTGGGCTTGCCCGAAGGTGAGTGTTCGGTACGCAAAGGTGCGGTCTGGTGGCTCCGCCACCGCGAGCGCCAGGGTGAATCCCAGACGGTGGTGGTGACCGTCCAGGTGCCCGAACTGTTGTGAACCAGGTGCCCCCGATGGTCGGGGGCCGTGTTCTGATCAGGCTTTGCCGGCCTTCTTGGCGGCAGCGGGAGCTGGCTTGTCGGCTGCCGGACGTCCCGTCTTGATCGAGGGAATGGCCTTGAGGGCCTTGAGGAACGCTTCCTGACCCAGTTCGGCCAGCAGGCGCACACCGGCGCGCAGGATCTCGCTCTTCTTGGGGCTGTGGGCCAGCAGGTGGGCGCGTTGCTTCAGTGCGGCCAGCACATCGTATTCATCCTTGGGGATGGTGAAGCTGTCACGCACCAGCTTGGCTTTCTTGGCCTTCACTTCTGGCTCGACGACCTTCTTGGGCTTGTTTTCCTTGACCTTCTTGGGGGCTTCGACCTTGGCTTTGGCAGCGGCGGGGGCTGCGACGGCGGACGGCGCGACCTTGGGCTTGGCGGCGGTTTTGCTCACGGCCTTCTTGGTGTCAGGGCTGGCTTTGGCGGGCTTGACGGCCTTGGCTTCGGTCTTGGGTTTGCCGGCCGCCTTGGGCTTGGCGGCAGGGGTCTTCACGGCGGTCTTGGCCACAGCAGCGGCCTTGGCAGGTGCGGCAGCAGCCGACTTGGGGGCTGTCTTTGCGGCTGTCTTGACTGCTGTCTTGGGGGGGGCCTTTTCAGCCGGCTTGTCGGTCGCCTTGACCACTGGCGCCGGGGTCGGCGCGGCAGCGGAGGTGGGGGCGACCACCGTCTGAGGGGCTGCGGTTGCAGGGGTTGTCGGGGTGTCCTTTTTCTCGCCGGCGTTGGTCATCGAAAATCCTTGAGTGAATCGGTATAAACAGTATATACGGTTTAATTCGGTGCTTGCCTGGTCTTAGCCCGGGACGCAGGCGGGCTACTTCTGAATAAAAAAGCCCCCGACGCCAGAAGGCGCCGGGGGCTGGCAACAGGGGTGAGGATGTCAGGACACCAGCAGGTCAAGCGACCACGGCGTCTTTTGCCAGGCGATCGCCTCTTCGCGCAGCAAGTGGGCCGATTGCGGGAACTGCTGACACCAGGCCTGGCTGAGGTGCAGGGTGAAGGCCATGCCGTCACAGGCCAGTTCAAGAGGGCTCAGGTCGGGTGTCCGCCGGGCGTGGCACAAGGCCACAGCCAATCGCAGGCAGAGCAGTTGGGCCACGAAAGCCGCATCGCTGAAGTCAGCCTCCAGCTTGCGCAGCTTGCCGCGGTGACCGAGGATCAGCAGGCTCAGCCGGTGCAACTCGGGCAAGGCGAAGCCCGGTGCATCGGTGTTGTCCAGGATGTAGGCGCCATGCCGGTGGTAGTCGCTGTGCGAGATCTGGATGCCGATCTCATGCAGGCTGGCAGCCCAGGCCAGCTTGCGTTCGGCTCTTTCGTCGATCGGGTTCTCGATCTGGCGGTAAAGGGCGAGGGCGGCATCGCGCACCCGTTCTGCCTGCGCCTGGTCGACCTGGAACCGTTCGCACAGCGAGACCACAGTGGTGGCTCGCAGATCGGTGTGGGGTTGCTCCCGGTCCAGCAGGTCATACAGCACTCCCTGGCGCAGGGCGCCCTGGGCCACGTGCATCTCATCGATGCCCAGCAGATCGAAGATGGCTGTCAGCACGCTGACCCCACCGCCGATCACCGCGCGGCGATCATCTTTGAGGCCCTCCATGCGCACCCGTTCGGCGTTCTGGGCGCGCAACAGGCGCTCTTTGAGCCAATGCAGGGCGCTGCGGCTGATGACGCCAGCGGGCTCCCCGGCGGCGGCCAGGATGTCGGCCACCGCTCCCACCGTGCCGGAGGAGCCATAGGCGATGTCCCAGCTGTCGCGGCGGTAGCTGTCCAGCGCCTCATCGAGCACGGCTTTGGCGGCGATCTCGGCGGTCATGAAGGCCTGCTGCGTGAACAGGCCTTGTGGGAAATACTTCATGGACCAGGCCACGCTGCCGACGCGGTACGAGGCCATCACCTGCGCGTTGTATTGCTGACCCAGGATCATCTCGGTGGAGCGGCCGCCGATGTCGATCACCAGACGGCGCTCATCCGATTGAGGCAGCAGGCGTGCCACGCCCTGGTAGATCAGTCGTGCTTCTTCGGGGCCCGAGATGACATCGATCGGAAATCCCAGGATCTCGGTGGCCCTGACCAGGAAATCCTCCCGGTTGCGCGCCTCGCGCAAGGTCTGGGTGGCCACGGCCCGCACTTGGGTGCGCGGAAACCCTGCCAGGCGTTCGGCAAACCGGGCCAGGCAATCCCAGCCTCTTTGCATGGCGTCGGCCCGCAGGCGGCGCTCTTCGTCCAGGCCGCTGCCTTGGCGCACGGTCTCCTTCAGGTATTCGCTGCGCTGGATCTGGCCGTGTTGCAGGCGGCCGATTTCAAGTCTGAAGCTGTTCGACCCCAGGTCGACAGCGGCGATGAGTGTTCCGTTTTGCATTTGATGACAGCGCCAGGAGCCGGCTACTCTGCGCCCAAAGGTGACGTGGGTGCCGCTGGCGTACTGGGCATAGATAGGGGTGGTGTTCGGGTTCTGGAGTCCGCTGAGGCAGGTTCGCTGGTCGCTGGAGGGGGGCTCGTGCAAGGCCTAACCCGGCAACTGCGATTGTGGCTGGGACCGATGGGGAACCGATCGACCGCCCTGTATTTTTCATGCGTTTTTGAGTCTAGAAGTCGTTTATGACACTTGGATGACTGATTTTTGAGCAATTGTGACAAAAGAATGGCCTTTTCCGGCTCCTTCGTGGGTGTCACGCAATTGTCATCAAGGGTGTTTAGAGTTCGACCAACTCTCCAAACCACCAAGGTGAATTGATATGACCTGGACGATTCGTATGGCCGTTGCCGGCGCTGTGGCCGCTTTGCTTTCCCCTGCCAGCTGGGCTCAACAAGAAGCCACCGGTGCCGGTGCCAGCTTCCCCGCTCCTCTGTACTCGAAGTGGGCGGCTGATTACAACAAGGCCACCGGCGTCAAGATCAACTACCAATCGGTGGGCTCGGGTGCCGGCATCCGTCAGATCGAGGCCAAGACGGTGGACTTCGGCGCCTCCGATGCGCCGCTGAGCGACGACGACCTCAAGGCCAAGGGCCTGGTCCAGTTCCCCACCGTGATCGGCGGCGTGGTGCCGGTGATCAACGTCAAGGGCTTGACCCCGGGTCAGTTGAAGCTGACGGGTGCCGTGCTGGCCGACATTTATCTGGGCAAGATCACCCACTGGAATGACGCCGCCATCAAGTCGCTGAACCCAGGCCTCACCCTGCCGGATTCGCCGATTGCTGTCGTGCGTCGTGCCGATGGCTCGGGCACCAGCTTCATCTTCACCAACTACCTGAGCAAGGTCAGCCCCGAGTGGAAGAGCAAGGTGGGCGAGGGCACCGCCGTGAACTGGCCCACGGGTGCCGGTGGCAAGGGCAATGAAGGCGTGGCCGCCTTCCTGGGTCGCCTGCCGGACTCCATCGGCTACCTCGAGTACGCCTATGTCAAGCAGAACAAGCTCAACTATGTGCAGATGCAGAACGCTGCCGGTTCTTACGTGGCCCCCGATGACCTGACCTTCAAGGCTGCTGCCGCTGGCGCCACCTGGAGCAAGAGCTTCTACCAGATCCTGACTAACCAGCCTGGCAAGGATTCCTGGCCCATCACCGGCGCCACCTTCATCCTGATGCACAAGAAGCAGGACAAGCCGGCCCAGGCCACCACCGCACTGAAGTTCTTCGACTGGGCCTACAAGAGCGGCGACAAGACGGCTGTCGACCTGGATTACGTGCCCATGCCCGACAGCGTCAAGGAAGTGATCCTGAAGTCGTGGGGCGAAATCCGTGAGGCGGCCAACGACAAGCCGGTCGCCTTCAAGTGATTCCTGGCCTCTGACGTCTGACCCAGACCTGCTTTCGGGACTTCATCGTGTCCACTACACTGCCGGTCAATCACGCCCCGCCCACTTCGGTGGGGCGTGCACAACCTATGACCACACCTCCTACTCCCCGCCCGCTCTTGTCGGGTGCCATGGCTGACCGCCTGTTTGGCTGGTTGGCCAAAGGCGCTGCCATCCTGACCCTGGGCCTGCTGTTCGGCATCCTGCTCTCGCTGGTTTTCGGCGCTTGGCCCTCGATCGAGAAATACGGTCTGAGCTTCCTCGTGCGAAGCGTGTGGGACCCTGTCCAGGCCGACTTCGGTGGCCTGGTGATGATCTACGGCACCTTGGCCACCTCACTGATTGCGTTGGCCATCGCGGTGCCGGTCAGCTTCGGTATCGCCCTGTTCCTGACGGAACTCTCGCCAGCCTGGCTCAAGCGCCCCCTGGGTACCGCCATCGAGTTGCTGGCTGCGGTGCCCTCCATCGTCTACGGCATGTGGGGCCTGATGGTGTTCGGCCCCATCCTCGCACGTTTTGTCCAGCAACCCCTGCAGGCCTTGCTGAAGGGCGTGCCGTTTCTGGGCTCCTTTGTCTCTGGTCCTCCGGTGGGCATCGGCATCCTCTCGGCCGGCATCATCCTGGCCATCATGATCATTCCTTTCATTGCCTCGGTGATGCGCGACGTGTTCGAAGTGACCCCGCCGCTGCTCAAGGAATCGGCCTACGGCCTGGGTTCCACCACCTGGGAGGTGGTCTGGAAGGTCGTGCTGCCCTACACCAAGACAGGTGTTCTGGGCGGCATCATGCTGGGCCTGGGCCGTGCACTGGGTGAGACCATGGCGGTGACCTTCGTGATCGGCAACATGAACCAACTCAATTCGCTGAGCGTTTTCGAGGCGGCCAACAGCATCACCTCGGCCCTGGCCAACGAGTTTGCCGAAGCCGGCGAAGGCCTGCATCAGGCCTCGCTGATCTACCTGGGCCTGGTCCTGTTCTTCATCACCTTCGTGGTGCTGTCGCTGTCCAAGGTTCTGCTCATGCGCCTCAAGAAGAGCGAAGGGGCTCGTTCATGAACACCATGGCTTCTTCAGTTCTGGCCGAGCGCAACGCGCTGGCCGCAGTGCGCCAGGCACGCTATGCCAGCCGCAAGCGCGTCAACACCATCGCTCTGGCCTTGTCGCTGGCGGCCATGGCTTTCGGCGTGTTCTGGCTGATCTGGATCCTGTGGGAGACGGTCCGCCTGGGCTTCGGGGGGCTGAGCCTGGCGCTGTTCACCCAGTCCACGCCACCTCCGAACGAAGTGGGGGGCATTGCCAATGCCATTTTCGGCTCTTTGGTCATGGTGTTGCTGTCCACCTTCATCGGCACACCCATCGGCATCATGGCGGGCGTCTACCTCGCTGAGTACGACACCAAGAGCTGGCTGGCTTCGACCACGCGCTTCGTCAACGACATCCTGTTGTCGGCGCCCAGCATCGTGATCGGTCTGTTCGTCTACGCCATCGTGGTGGCTCGTTTCAAGAGCTTCTCCGGTTGGGCGGGCATCGTGGCTCTGGCGCTCATCGTGATCCCGGTGGTCATCCGTACCACCGAGAACATGCTCTCGCTGGTGCCGCCGGCCCTGCGCGAAGCCGCCTATGCCCTGGGCACGCCCAAGTGGAAGGTGATCATCATGATCACGCTGCGCGCTGCCAAGTCGGGTGTGATCACCGGCGTGCTGCTGGCGGTGGCCCGCATCTCGGGCGAAACCGCTCCGCTGCTCTTCACAGCACTCAACAACCAATTCTGGAACTCGGACCTGTCCAAACCCATGGCCAGCCTGCCGGTGACCATCTTCAAATTTGCGATGAGCCCTTACGAGAACTGGCAGCAACTGGCCTGGGCCGGTGTCTTCCTGATCACCCTGGCGGTGCTGGAGCTCAACATCCTGGCGCGCGTGCTGACCCGTCAGAAGTAAAGGCAAGGATTTTTCATGACCACATTCACCGTGCCCGACCAGCAAGCCAAGATTGCAGTGCGCAATCTCAACTTCTATTACGGCAAATTCCACGCCCTCAAGGGCATCAACCTGAACATCCCCGAAAAGAAGGTCACCGCCTTCATCGGTCCTTCGGGTTGTGGCAAGTCGACCCTGCTGCGCACCTTCAACCGCATGTTCGAGCTCTACCCTGAGCAGCGCGCCGAAGGCGAGATCGTGCTGGACGGCGAGAACCTGCTCACCTCCAAGCAGGACGTGGCCCTGATCCGTGCCAAGGTTGGCATGGTGTTCCAGAAGCCGACACCGTTCCCGATGTCGATCTACGACAACATCGCCTTCGGCGTGAAGTTGTTCGAGAACCTCAGTGCCACCGACATGGACGACCGCGTCGAGTGGGCCTTGCGCAAGGCGGCGCTCTGGACCGAGGTGAAGGACAAGCTCAACCAGAGCGGCTCGGGTCTCTCGGGTGGTCAGCAGCAGCGTCTGTGCATTGCCCGTGGCATCGCCATCAAGCCCGAGGTGCTGCTGCTCGACGAGCCTTGCTCGGCGCTCGACCCGATCTCCACCGCCAAGGTGGAGGAACTGATCGCCGAACTGAAGGACGACTACACCGTGGTCATCGTGACCCACAACATGCAGCAGGCAGCCCGCTGCAGCGACTACACCGCCTACATGTACCTGGGCGATCTGGTGGAGTTTGGCGAGACAGAGCAGATGTTCTTCAAGCCCACCCGCAAAGAGACAGAAGACTACATCACAGGCCGTTTCGGTTGAGGAGGGCAGCATGCCGGACAAACATCTTTCCACCCAGTTTGACACTGACCTCAACGGCGTCTCGTCGCGGGTCATGGAGCTGGGCGGCCTGGTTGAATCCCAGATCCATCAGGCCATCTACTCGCTGTCGAACTTCAGCCCAGAGGCAGCGGCCCAGGTGATCGACATCGAACAGCGCGTCAATGCGATGGAGATCGAGATCGACCGTGATCTGGCCTCGATCATCGCGCGGCGCCAACCCACCGCGCGCGACCTGCGCCTGTTGCTGGCGATCTCCAAGACCACGGCCAACCTGGAGCGCGTGGGCGACGAGGCCAGCAAGATCGCCCGCATGGTCAAGTCCATCATCGAAAGCGGCTCGGCCCGTCAGTTGCCCTCCACCGACCTGCGTGTGGCCGCTGACCTGGCGGCGGGCTTGCTGCGCAAGGCGCTCGATGCCTTCGCCCGGCTGGATACCTCCACCGCGGTCGCCATCCTCAAGGAGGACGACCTGATCGACCGCGAGTTCGATGGCTTTGTGCGCAAGCTCATCACCTACATGATGGAAGACCCCCGCACCATCTCGCCGAGCCTTGATCTGCTGTTCCTGGCCAAGGCCATCGAGCGCATCGGCGATCACGCCAAGAACATCGCCGAATTCATCATCTATGTTGTCAAGGGCACCGATGTGCGCCACGCGTCGATCGACGACGTGGAGTCTGCGCTGCGGTGATCTGCCATGAAGAAGCTGCCCCATATCCTGATCGTTGAAGACGAGCCGGCGATCGCCGAGCTGATCGCGGTCAACCTTCGCCACAACGGCTTCCAGCCGGTGTGGGCCGAAGATGGCATCTCGGCCCAGCGCGAGCTGGATGCCGTGCTGCCTGACGTCATCTTGCTCGACTGGATGCTGCCGGGCCAGAGCGGCGTGGCGCTGGCACGCAAGTGGCGGGCCGACGCCCGCACCAAGGGCGTGCCCATCCTGATGCTGACCGCGCGCGGCGACGAGTCCGACAAGGTCGCCGGCCTCGATGCCGGGGCCGACGACTACATCACCAAGCCGTTCTCGACCCAGGAGTTGCTGGCGCGCATCCGTGCCGTGCTGCGTCGTCGTGCGCCCGAGCAGGTGTCCGACACCGTCACCATCGGTGAGCTGGTGCTGGACGCCGCGACCTACCGGGTCACTTTCGCAGGCCAGCCTCTGAAGGTCGGCCCCACCGAGTTCAAGCTGCTGCACTACCTCATGAAGCACTCTGAGCGCGTCCACAGCCGCTCGCAACTGCTCGACAAGGTCTGGGGCGATCATGTGTTCATTGAAGAGCGCACCGTCGACGTCCACGTCAAGCGCCTGCGTGAAGCCCTGGGGGGCGCCGGTACCATGGTCGAGACCGTGCGCGGTGCAGGTTACCGGCTCACGGGGCAGCCGCAGGTAGCGGTGTCCGTGCCCACGACCAGCTCCACCCCAGCCGCTGCTGCCGCCTGATGGCCTGAACGGCGCGGGCCCTTCTCATGACATTCCGGTTTTTGACTTTTGCCGGGGCCCAGTTGCTGGCGGTCCTGGCAGGGTGGTCCCTGGGTGACGCCCTGGGGGCCCTTGTGGCCCTGTTGCTGGGCACCTGGCTTTGGTTTCTGCTTGACCTCTGGCGCGGCCTCCGGGTGCGTCGCTGGTTGCGCAAAGGCCAGTTGGCCGACGCGCCGGCCATGGGGGGGCTTTGGGGCGAAGTGGCCGATCGGGCACGGCGGATGCTGCGCCAACTGGTCAAAAAAGCCGAAGACAGCGAAGCCCGGCTGCAGGAATTTCTGCTGGCCATCCAGGCCTCGCCCAATGGGGTCGTGCTGCTCGACCCTGAGGGCCACATCGAATGGTGCAACCAGACCGCCGCCGAGCATTTCGGCTTCGACCCAGATCGGGATCTGATGCAGTCCATCGGCAACCTATTGCGTGAGCCGGTTTTCGCCGCCTACTATGCCTCTCGCGACTACAGCCACGACATCGTGATGAACGGTCGTGGCAGCACGATGTCGCGACCGGTCCGCTTGTCGGTGCATCTTCACGGCTATGGCGAAGGCCGGCGCTTGCTGCTGTCACGCGACATCACGGCGCTGGATCAGGCCGATGCGATGCGCCGCGACTTCGTGGCCAATGTGTCCCACGAGATCCGTACCCCGCTCACCGTGCTGTCGGGCTTCATCGAGACGCTGCAGACCCTCAATCTCGAAGACCATGAGCGGCAGCACTACCTGAACCTGATGTCGCAACAGGCCAGCCGCATGCAGACGGTGGTCAGCGACCTGCTCACGCTGTCACGCCTGGAAGGCAGTCCCGCTCCAGGTCTGACCGAATGGGTGGGGGTGCAGGGCCTGCTCATGCATTGCGAGCAGGAGTCGCAGGCGCTGTCGGGCGTGATCGGCAGCCACAGTGGGCGGCACCATCAGATCCATTTCGACATCGAAGCCGCGCGTGGCGTCGATCTGGCCGGCTCGCACAATGAATTGCAAAGTGCCTTGTCCAACCTGGTCAGCAATGCGATTCGGTACACCCCGGGGGGCGGCAGCATCCAGGTCAGCTGGCACGGCTTGCCGGACGGCCGTGCCGAATTTGACGTGCGTGATACCGGCCCGGGCATTGCGCCAGAGCACATTCCGCGTCTCACGGAGCGCTTTTACCGAGTCGACCGTAGCCGTTCGCGTGAAACCGGAGGCACCGGTCTCGGGCTGGCCATCGTCAAGCATGTGGTGCAGCGCCATGGGGCCCAACTGAACATCGAGAGCACGCTCGGTGTCGGCTCACGGTTCTCGATCGTGTTTCCGGCCAGCCGTCTGCGCCAGGCCGTTCCCGCCATCACGGGATCGATGCCAACGGGCGGTGCACCGCGCGCCAAAGAAGCGGCATGAAGATGGCCGCCACGGCGGCCAGCGCGACGGTACTGCCAGCCCAGAAGGCATCGGGGCGTTCCCAGGGTGCCCAGCCAGCCAGGCCGTGGTAGGCCAGCCAATAGCCGCCGCCCAACCCGGCACCCCACAGCAAGGCGCCATACACCACCAGAGTGACCACCGTCACCCGGTAGCAGCGCAGCACAAACACGCACAGGGTCTGGGCGGCGTCAAATACGTGATAGATCGCCACCCACACCAGCAGGGGGGCCGCTTGGGTGGCAATCTCGCGTTGCTGGGTGTACAGCCCTGGCAGGCTGTCGTGGCCCAGCCAAAGCGCGGTCGAGCAGGCGGTGGCCAGACCCAGGGCCAGCAGCAGGCCGGTCCGGACCGCCTGTCGCGCCCGCGCAGGCTGGCGTGCCCCCAGCCAGTAGCTGGCCCGCGCGCTCGTGGCAATCGAGATCGACAGCGGCACCATGTACAGCACAGCCATCAGATTGGCCGCAATCTGGTGACTGGCCGCCGCTGTGGTGCCCAGGCGGGCGATGAACAGGGCCATCAGGGTGAACGAGGTCACCTCCACCAGGATGGACAGGCCAGCCGGCAGGCCCAGACGCAGAAACCGGGCCAGCTGTGTCCAGTCGGGCGGCTCGGGGGCTTGCCACAGCCGGTAAGGCAGGTAGACCGCCTGGCGACTCAACATCAGCGCGGCCAGAAGGGCCATCACCACGTTCACCGCCAGCGTGGCCCAGGCACAGCCTGTGGCGCCCTGAGGCTCGACACCGGCACCCCCCCAGGCCCACCACATCGACAGTGGAACCTTCAGTGCCAGGCCGGCCAGCTGCAGCCAGGTGACCAGCCGGGGCAGGTGCAAGGCCTGGTTCAGCGTGCTGTAGACACGGAACAGCAAGGCCGGCGGCAAGGCGAGGGCCAGCACTTGCAGGTAATGGGCCACATCGGCGCGCAGCTCATCGGGCACGCCGGTCCAGCGCAGCAGGGCATCAGGCTGGACCAGCACGCCGATGCCCAGCACCGAAGCCACCAGACACAGGTAGAGCGATTGGCGCACCGAGCGGCCCACCTCCAGCGGGCGTCCCGCGCCCTCGAGTTCGGCCCAAACCGGCAGCAGCGCCTGCAACACCCCCATCAGACCCACATAGACGCTGATGTACACGGCCGAGCCCACTGCCAGCGCGGCCAGCGCTTCGGGCGAATGGCGGCCGGCCACCAGCGTGTCGGTGACCCCGAAGGCCATCACTGCCAACTGGCCCGCGAGCACCGTGCCCGCATGGCGGGCAATCTGGCGCCATTCGCTCAAGATCAGCTCCCAGCCCGCCGGTAGACCAGCACCGACTCGCGCTGTTCGCCCTGACGCCACACATTGGTCTCGTAGATCCAGTTGGGGCCATCGTGGGTCTCCAGCCAGCCCACCAACTCATTTCGGTCCACCAAAAGCCAGTCGCAACGGGTGGGCGAGCCGGTCGGCACCAGGCGCAGGTCACCATGGACCTGGAACGCTGCCGTCTGATCGGGGCTCAGCCCATAGACCTCGGCGCAGGTGGCCGTGCCCATCAGGGCCCTGGCCGACTGGACCATGCTGGCATAGCTCAGCGCGTAATCAAGCAGGGGCAGCCACAGCGTCATCAGCAGGATCCAGCCCAGCGCGGCACCTCCGGCAGGCAGCACCAGGCTTTTCCAGATCGCCGCACGGTGGCGACCTGCCCGCCACTTGACCAACCACATCCAGGCCCCCGTGGCGGCCACGGCGCAGAGCAATGGAAACCATGACAGCTCGGGTCGGAAGCCCGGGGCCAGGCGCGCCACGTTGGCAGCAGGCTGGGCCGGAAAGCCGGTCTGCATGGACAGCCAGACCACCCAGATGACCAGGGCGGCGCTGGTGAAGAACAGCAGCGTGAACCAGTCGATCAGGGCGCTCATGCTGCGGCTCAGTGTGGGCAGGGCAAAAGCTGCCAGGGTGGCCAGTGCCGGCAGTCCGAGCAGCAGCGCCCGGTCGGCCGGCGGTGTGGTGAAGGTGATCACCACCGACACGGCGGCGAAGCAGATGGGCAGACCCAGGTGCAAGGGCCAGCGGCCGCTGCGCAATTGGTGACGCCAGCGCCAAACAGACCACAGCGCCAGCGGCCAGGCCGGCCAGGCGAACCACAGGAGCAGGCGCCCCAGGCTGCGCGTCTCGCCGAAGCTGGGCCACACCATGCGCCAGTGCGCCAGATCCAGCTGATAGACCAGCACCCCCACGGCAGCCGTTGTGCAGGCGGCGGTCAGCGAAGCCTCCCGTGGCCAGGCCGGGCGTTGACGGCCTTCGGTGTCGGTCTCGGTCTGCAACCGGATCAGGAATGTGCTGCAGGCACCGAGGACCAGGGCGACCGTCGGGGCTCCGCTGAGGGCCAGGCCGGCCAGGCCCAGCACCAGCGCGGTCAGAGGCGTCCATCGGCGATAGGGGCTGGCCGCCACCGCGTAGAAGGCGAGCGAGGTGCAGGTGAGCTGGGCGAGGTAGGAGGTGACCTCATGGCTGAGTCGGGCCAGGCCCAGGCAGGCCATCAGCGCCAGCAGGCCGCCATCGGCCAGCGCCCGGGCGTAATCGTTGGGGCGGGCCTCACCGCCGAAGGCAAAGGCCACAGGTTGGGCCCGTGGACTGCGAGCCAGGTAGTACACCCCGTACCAGGTGGCCACGAGCGTCAAGGCCAGCATCGCCATGAAGGGCAATCGGGTGACCTGCTCGGGAGCCCATCCGGCCGGTGCGAGTTGCAGCATCCAGGCCCCGATCCAGTAGGCCAGCAGACCGTCGTTCTCGGGGGCCAGGCCGGCGAGGGTGGGTTGCATCCAGCTGGTGTGGCCGGCGGCCATCTCCAGCATGTAGCCCAGTTCGGCAATGTCGGCACCTTTCCAGGGCGCGCGGCCCCAGAAGCCTGCCATCACATAGGCGGCACACAGGCCGATCAACGCCCAGCGGGGCAGGCGACGGACAGCGCTCTGGGCGACGATGGCAGGAGAGGTCGAGTTCAAGGTGCAGGTGAAGGTGATGCGGGCCAAGCGGGTTCCCCGATGCGAAGCCATGAACGCAGCGGGCAAGAAAAAAGGCAGCTCGGGGACCGGGCTGCCTTTTTAGCAGAAGTCGAAGCGGCAGGTGCTGCCGCCTTTGACTTACTTGCTGGCGGTGGCCAGCTTGCCGAAGCGGTTGCGGAAGCGTTCGACGCGACCACCCATGTTGTCCACCGACTTTTGGGTGCCGGTGTAGAAGGGGTGGGATTCGCTGGAGGTGTCCAGCTTGAACAGGGGCAGTTCGCGACCGTCGTCGGTCTTGCCCATTTCCTTGGTGTTCACGCAGGAACGGGTCACAAACTTGAAGCCGTTGGAGAGGTCCACAAACAGGACTTCGCGGTAGTTCGGGTGAATGCCTTCTTTGGCCATGGTCTTACCTTTTAGGATGCTGCGAGAGCCACTGCGCAAACCACTGCACAGCACTTTTCGCCAAAAGCCCTCGATTATCCCATTTTTCTGACGGGTGGCTCAAGGCTTTTTTGTGCCCTTTCAGGCCTGGATCGGTTCGACCCCACACCAGTCCACCAGGTAATGGGCCAGCGTCAGGGTGACGCGGCGCATGCTGGCCAGCGACACCGCCTCGTCGATGCCATGGATATCGCGCGCCAGCGGCCCGTAATTGGTGACCGGGATGTCGGTCATCAGGCTGAAGTGCCTGCCGTCGGTGGTCGCCGTACAGGCGAGGCGCTCGGCCTCGCGGCCGTTGACGGTGCGGTGCGCCTGGGCCAAGGCCTGCATGGCCGGGTGTTCAAGGTCGTACACACAGCCGGGCGAGCGGTGACCCCGGGTGCTGATCTCAAGCTGCAAAGCCGGGTTCAAGGCCTGGGCCTTGGCGCGCAGGCGTTGGCTGATCAGGGCCACGGCGTCATCGGGTTCGGTGCCCGGGTAGTAGCTGCAACGCAGGCCCAGGGTGCAGGTGCAGGGCACGGAGGAGTTCCATTCACCCCCCTCGATGCGCCCGAGGTTGAAGTTGATCGGGTGGGCCACGTCGCGGAAGGCCGGGTGGCGGTTCTCGGGCGCGTTCCACTCGGCTTCCAGCAGCTTCAGATCGGCCATCAGTTCGTGGGCCGCCTCGATCGGGTTCAGGCCCTGGCCCATGTAGGCCACATGGGCGGGGCGCCCGGTGAGGGTGACGAACAGCCAGCTGACGCCAACCTGGGCTGCCATCAGGGTCTCGGCAAAGGGCTCCGGGATGATCACCGCGTCGAATTCGCTCAGGCGTGCCCTGGCCAGGGTGTTCTGCAGGGCATGCACCGTGGCCAGGGTGCCGTTGCCGGTGTTTTCCTCATCCAGCACCGCGTTGAAGCCCACCACCCCGGCGGGTTGCAGCCCGAGCAGGCGCAGGGCCTTGAAGGCCATCAGGGCACAGATGATGCCACCCTTCATGTCGCCGGCTCCGCGTCCGTAAAGCCAGTCGTCCTTCACATGGGGCTGAAAAGGCGGGGCGCTCCAGAGCGGCTCGGGCCCGGTCGGGACCACGTCCAGGTGTCCGTTGAACAGCACCGAGCGCCCACCCCCCTGCGTGGGCAGGTGGCGGGCCAGCAGGTTGTGTCGCCCTCCGTCGGGGTCGCAGGGGCAGGAGAACATCGGTGAGTTGCGGATGCGCTCGCTGTCGAGCACGATGCGTTCGCAGTCCAGGCCCAGGTTTTGCAGTTGGGCTTCCAGAAAATCAGCAGCCGGCTGTTCGGCCCCAGAGGGACTTCGAGCGGCCACGAAGGCGCTGAGGGTGTCGATCATCTCGGCGTCGAGTTGCGCCACGGCCTGTTGCAGCGCGGTGGCTGTCGGTGCTGGGTGTGAGGTCATTGGGGAGCCGATGAAACAATGGGATATCGTGGGGCTGGGCCTCAGGTCGCTGCTTTCAGCACGCCATCGAGCTTGTCCAGCAGTTCGTCCGCGTTGGCTTTCGAAAACACCAGAGGCGGGCGGATCTTCAGGCAGTTGGCCTGTGGCCCCGAGGCGCTGAGCAGCACGCCAGCGCGGCGCATGCCGTTCACCACCCGGGCAGCCAGCGGGCCGTCGGCCTGACGACGGACCCGGTCGTTGACCAACTCCACGCTCACGAACAGGCCGGCGCCACGCACGTCGCCCACTGCTTCATGGCGGGCGGCCAGGGCCAGCAGTCCCTCGCGCAGGTACTGGCCCACCGTCAAGGCGTTGGCCTGCAGCGCCTCTTGCTCGATCACATCGAGGACGGCGCTGGCCACCGCCATCGACACCGGGTTGCCGCCGAAGGTGTTGAAGTAACGGCACTCGCGCCCGAAGGCGGCCAGCACCTCGGGCCGCACCGCCAGGCCGGCGACCGGGTGGCCATTGCCCATGGGCTTGCCCAGGGTGACGATGTCGGGCACCACGCCGTGGCGCGCAAAGCCCCAGAAGGCCTCACCGGTGCGGCCGAAGCCGGGCTGCACCTCGTCGGCGATGAAGAGCCCGCCGACCTCGCGGATGGCCTCTACGGCAGGCTGCAGGAAGCCAGCCGGCGCGGTGCAAAGCCCGTCGCTGGAGAACACGGTGTCGACCAGCAGGGCGGCGGGTTGCAGACCCTGTTCTTGCAGGTCGGCAATGGCGGCTCGCACATCGCGCGCCAGGCGCTGGCCCATGTCGGCGCCGGCTTCGCGGTAGCTGTCGGGGGCGGCCACGGTGCGCACGGCGGCGCCCAGCTTCATGCCGGCCCCCAGCGAAGGCGAGGCCTCGGCGAGCACGGTGGTCACACCGTGGTAGGCCCAGCGGGTGATGACCACGCCCTGGGCCCCGGTGTGGGCCCGGGCGATGCGCAGCGCCAGATCGTTGGCCTCGCTGCCCGTGCAGGTGAACATGGCCTGGCCCAGCTCGCTGGGCAGATGGCCCAGCAGGCGCTCGGCGTAGTCGAGCACGCCCTCATGCAAGTAGCGGGTGTGGGTGTTGAGCACGGCGGCCTGGCGTGCCAAGGCCTGGACCACCTGGGGATGGGCATGGCCCACGCTGGCCACGTTGTTGTAGGCGTCGAGGTAGCGACGGCCCTCGGCATCATGAAGCCACACGCCTTCGCCGCGCACCAGGTGCAGCGGCTCCTCGTAGAAAAGGCGGTAGGCAGGGCCGAGCAGGCGCTTGCGGCGCTCCAGCAAGGTGTCGGTGTCGGCTGGGGGGGCGGGTTGTTGCATGTTGCGGCTTTCAGCGGCAGGCGTGCCGCATTGCGGCTTCAGCCTGCGCCGGGGTGGCGGAATCCAGGGCCTGCAGGCGGGCCCAGGAGATGGCGTTGTTGCGCAGCAGGTAGGGTGCGTTGTCGGGCTGACGCGCGGCGCGCCAACCGCTGATGGCCACCACCATCACCAGGCGGGCCCGCACCAGATCGGTCAGCAGTTCCAACTCCAGTGACTGCAGTGGCCACTCGGCGTGGTAGGCCGCGGCGAACCCTGCGATGGCGGCCAGCGCCTGGGGGGCGCCTCCTTCACCGCGCTCATCCAACTGGTAGGACGCGGCCACGGCCAGGTCGTTCACACGGGGTCCCGTCACCACATCGCCAAAGTCGAGGATGCCGCTGACCAGATCGGTGTGCTGTGCGTCGACCAGCAGGTTGTACAGATTGAAGTCGTTGTGGATGGCCTGGCGCGGGAGCTCGCCCAGTCGGGGCAGCACGCGTTCGACAAAGCCGTCCAGGGCCCGGTGGGCCAGGGCCTGGCGGGCCGGGTCGCTCACATGCACCAGCAGGCCCCGCACCAGGTCGGCCCGCTGGATGTCCCAGGGCAAGGGCTGCTCGCCGGCGGGATGGCTGACGTCGGCCAGGGCGTGGTCCAGACGGGCCAGCAGGCGGGCCACGTTCAGACGTTGGGCCTCGGAGCGCGGGGCCTGGGGCATGGGCAGCCCTTCCAGGTAGCTGAACAGCCGCATCACGCGCTGGCCGCCATCGGGCCAGGCCAGGGTCAGGCTGGGCTGGCCTTCGAGGGTGGACAGCAGGCGTTGCACCGGCAGCTCGGGGGCCCGGTGCGCCAGATGCAGCAGCACCTGGGTCTGAAAATCAGCCACCAGCGGACTTTCCTGTGGGTGCGAGATTTTCAGCATGCAGGCGGGCCCCTGCCCTGGCCTGACCAGGAAGTTGGCGTCGCGTTCGCCACTGAGGGCCTTCAGATCCACACCGTGCAGGCCATAGTGCTCGCGCAGCAGGGCGCGGGCCTCGTCGAGTGAGACCGGGGCGGGGGGAGCGCTCAGCAGCGTGGCGCCGGGCAGCAGGGCTGCGCTGTCGTGTGCCGGGCGCTTCAGGGGGAGGGTCGGTGCGAGCGTGCTCATCTCACGCCACCGACTCGAAGCCGCGCAGGGCGCTCACCAGGTTGGGCCCCAGGTCATCGCCCAGGTAGCCCCCCTCCTGTACCAGCACCGTGGGCAGGCCCAGGCGCGCGATCTCGGCGGTGATGCGGGCGAAGCCGGGGGTGCTGACCGCCAGCATGCGGTAGGGGTCGTTCTCGTGGGCGTCCAGTCCCAGGGCCACCACCAGGGCGCCGGGTGCGTAGGCCCGCACGCTGGTCAGCGCCTTGAGCAGGGTCTGCAGGTAGGCTTCATCACCGGTGCCGCGGGGCAGTGGCAGATTGAGGTTGTAGCCCAGGCCCTCGCCCTCGCCGTGTTCGTGGGCGTGGCCCGTGAAGTAGGGGGTGCACACATGGGGGTCGGCGTGCAGCGAAACGGTCAGCACGTCCTTGCGACGCCAGAAGATGCCCTGGGTGCCGTTGCCATGGTGCACGTCGATGTCCAGCACAGCCACCCGGGCATGGTGCTGGCGCAGGTGCTGGGCTGCGATCGCGCTGTTGTTGAGGTAGCAGAAGCCGTTGGCCCGGTCGGTGTAGGCGTGATGGCCCGGGGGGCGGCACAGCGCGTACACGGCCCGCTCGCCGGCCAGCACCAGTTCAGCGGCATGGGTGGCACTGTGCGCTGAGGCCACCGCTGCCTGCCAGGTGTGGCGGCCGATGCTGCAGGCGTTGTCGCCCATGTGGTAGCCCGCCTGGCCCACCAGGTGATCGGGGTAGGTGAAGGGCTGGCCTGGAAAGGGGTAGACGTTGGGCATCACCTCGTCGGAGGCGTTCTCGAGTTGCTGCCAGCGGTCCCAGGCGGTCTCCAGGAAATGCAGGTACTGCGGGGTGTGGATGGCGGCACGCGGGCCGGGTCCATGATCGTCCGGGGCCAGCACGGTGTGGCCCGCGCCCTGGGCGGCCGCCAGCAGGCGGGTGGCGCGCTCGGGTTGCTCGTTGCTGCGCTTCATGCGCCCGCGAACGATGAATTGTTGCGGGTCGTGGCCGTGGTGCTGGTCGGAGTGGACGATCTTCATGGGGCTTGGGCGGGGTGGAAATCAGGTGGGTGGCGCGGCTGTGCCGTTCTGCCCGCGCTGGGCGCGCAGGAACAGGGCCTGCACGTGTTCCTGCCCTTCGAGCAGGTGGTGGCGCAGGGCTTGCTCGGCGGCGGTGGCATCGCGTCGGCGCATGGCCTCGATCACCGGGCGATGCGATTCGGCGATCAGATTGGGGTCGCGGTAGCTGCCCTCGGTCAGGGCCAGGATCATGCGGATCTCGGTCTGCATGTTGCTGAACAGGCGGTGCAGGTAGGCGTTGCCCGAGATCTCGCAGATGCAGGCGTGGATGCCCAGGTCCAGGGTCACGCGCTCGGCCTGGCCCAGGTGCGGGGCCTGGGCCACCATGTGGTCGACGCGGGCTTGCAACTGGGCCAGTTGCTCGTCGCTGGCCTGTCGGCAGGCCAGGCCGGTGGCCATGACCTCCAGCCCGATGCGCACCTGGAACAGGTCGTTGATCTGCTGCAGGTCCAGGGTGCGCACCGTGAAGCCGTAGCGCGGGCGGGCCACCAGCAGGCCTTGGCTTTCCAGACGGCGGGCGGCCTCGCGCACGGGGGCGCGGCTGACGCCCATCTGGCGCGCCAGTTCGGCCTCGACGATGCGGGCCCCGGGCGGCAGGCGGCCTTCGACGATGGCCTGCTGCAGTTGCGCCTCGACCACTGCCACCAGGTCGGGCAGATCGATGGACGAAAAGCCAGGGGCAGCAGAGGGGACGGCGCGGGGTTCTGGTTGGGGGGCGACGATGGAGTTCATGGTGGGGCGCGGCTTTGTCTCGACGGGGTCTTGAGTCTCGGTCAGGGCCGTTACTTTAAGCGCCTGGGCAAAGCCAGATAGACCCCGGCCGCACCGATCAGGGCCATGCCGCCCAGGGCAAGGGCGTCGGGTGGGCGTTGAAACCAGAACGTGCTGATCAACACCGCCAGCAACAGTTGCAGGTAGTTCATCGGGGCCAGCACCGAGGCCGAGACGCGCCGGAAGGCCGCCAGCAGCAGCAACTGCGCCGCCCCGCTGACGAATCCGCCGGCCACCAATAGGCTCAGCTCGACCCAGCCCGGCCAGTTCACGGGGCCGCTGAACAAGGCCGGCAGATTGGTCACCACCAGGCACATGGCCGCCATGTAGGCGTATTGCACGGGGGACGGCACCAGGCCTGACAGCCGCCGTGTCAGCACCTGGAACAGGGCATAGCACACGGCGGCCAGCGCCATCAGCAGCGTGCCGGCCAGAGGCAGGGCGGCGCCAGGGCGCACGATCAGCAGCATGCCGGCGAAGCCGACCAGCACGGCCACCCATTGCACGCGGCCGACCTGCTCGCCCAGCACCCAGGGCGACAGGGCCACCATGATCAGCGGGGCGGTGAAGTAGATCGCTGTGGCCTCAGCCAAGGGCATGCTGGCCAGTGCGGTCATGAAGCTGGTGGCCACGATGGCCAGCATGAGGCTGCGCAGGAACAACAGCCTCTGGTGTGGCTGGCGCCACAGCCGCCAGTCGCCATGCCGCCACAGCAGGACCGCGGCCATGCTGCCCACGGCCACGTAGCGGGTCAGGTTCATCAGCGTGGCCGGGTAATGGGTCAGCATCTGCTTGGCAAAGGCGTCGTAGCAGGCGAAGGCCAGCAAGGCCGCCAGGAACAGCAGCATGCCCTGGCGTTGCTGGCCGGCCGGGTTGGTCTGCGGGGTCGCAATGGTGGACCCTGTGGGGGTGGCCTCAGCCATGAAGGCCCTCCAGGAAGGCGCTCAGGCCGGGGCCGATGGCTTCGACCATGTAGCCGCCCTCTTGGACGACCACGGTGGGCAGGCCCAGACGGCGCACCCGGCGACCGATGTCGCGGTAGGCCTCGAAATCAAGGCGCAGCACGCTGATCGGGTCGTCCTTGTAGGTGTCGAAGCCCAGGGCCAGCACCAGGGCGCGGGGAGCGAAGGCCTGCAGTGCGGCCTGAGCGGCGTCCAGGGCCCGCGCGAACTCGGCATTGCCGCTGCCATGTGGCAAGGGCAGGTTCAGGTTGCAGCCGGTGCCGGGCCCGATGCCGCGTTCTTCGGCGTAGCCGGTGTAGAACGGAAAGTACTGGCTGGGGTCGGCGTGGGTCGAGATGGTCATCACCTCGGCCCGGTCATAGAAGATGTTCTGCGTGCCGTCGCCATGGTGCGCGTCCACGTCGAGCACGGCCACGCGACCGAAGTGCGCCAGCAGCCGGGCTGCTGCGCAGGCGTTGTTGTTGACAAAGCAGAAGCCGCTGGCGCGGTCACTGTGGGCATGGTGGCCCGAGGGCCGGCACAGGGCATAGGCCGCCGAGGTGCCAGCAATGACGGCGTCGGCGGCCGCCACTGCGCTGTGCGCCGAGCGCAGGATGGAGCGCCAACTGGGCGCGCCGATCGGGCAGGACAGGTCGCCCAGGTAGTAGCCGGTCTGAGCGACCAGCGAGGGCGAGGGGCAGGGCCCTCGGCGCAGGCCGCCCCCTGGCGGCGGGTAGGGGCCCAGGTTGGGCAGCACTTCGATGCCGGGTTCGACGCCGGGGCGGCGCAGGGCCTGCCAGCGCTCCCAGGCGGTCTCCAGGTAATCCAGGTAGTGGGGCGCGTGCACGGCGGCCAGGGGCTCACGTCCCAGATCGGCGGGCTCTTGCACCGGCACGCCACAGTCCTGCAGCGCAGCCTGCAAGGCGCTGGCGCGGCTGGGCAGATCCGCCGCGGGCATCAGGCGGCCCAGGCGCATGAACTGCTGCGGCGTGTGCAGCATCTGGTCGGGCGAGAAGAAGGCTTGCATGGAGAGCTCCGGCGGCGGGGGGGCAGATCAGGCGGGCAGGCTGGCCTCGAACAGGTCGAAGGCCTTGTCCAGGCGGTCGAACAGGGTGTCGAGCTCGGTGGCGCTGATGATCAGCGGCGGACACAGGGCCACGGTGTCGCCCATGGCGCGCACGATCAGGCCCTACTCCTGGGCCAGTTGAGCCAGGCGTGGGCCTGCCTTGAGGGCGGGTGCGAACGCTTGTCGGCTGGCCTTGTCGGCCACCAGCTCCAGGGCACCGATCAGGCCCACGCCGCGGGCTTCGCCGACACAGCGCCGTTGGCCGAACTGGCGCAGCCGGGACTGGAAGCCGGGCGCAAGCTCACGGACCCGCTCCAGGATGCGGTCGTCCTCGTACACCTTGAGGGTTTCGAGCGCGATCGCCGAGGCCACCGGGTGGCCTGAGTAGGTATAGCCATGGCCGAAGGTGCCGATGCGCCCGCTGTTGGCAGCCAGGGCGTCGTGGATGGCGGGCGACACCATCACGGCCGAGATCGGCACGTAGCCCGATGACAAGGCCTTGGCGCAGGTCAGGATGTCGGGCTGCAGGCCGAAGGTGGTCGAGCCGAACATGTTGCCGGTGCGGCCGAAGCCGCAGATCACCTCATCGGCCACCAGCAGCACCTGGTATTTGCGCAGCACCGCCTGCACTTTTTCGAAGTAGGTTTCAGGTGGCACGATCACGCCACCGGCGCCCATCACCGGCTCGGCAAAGAAGGCGGCCACCGTGTCGGGTCCCTCCTGCAGGATGCGTTGCTCCAGGGCATCGGCCAGCCGGGTGGCGAAGTCGGCCTCGCTTTCACCGGGCAGGCCATAGCGGTAGTGGTGTGGGCACTCGACATGGCTGATGCGCTCGATGGGCAGGTCGAAGTCCTGGTGGTTGGCGGGCAGGCCGCTGAGGCTGGCGGCTGCCACGGTCACCCCGTGGTAGGCGCGCTGGCGCGCCAGGATCTTCTTCTTGCCAGGCTTGCCGATGGCGTTGTGGTAGTACCAGACCATCTTGACCGCGCTGTCGTTGGCCTCCGAGCCTGAGTTGGCAAAGAACACCCGGGCCATGGGCACCGGGGCCAGGGCCAGCAGCTTCTCGGCCAGTTGGGCCACCGCCGGGTTGGATCGGTGATTGAAGGTGTGGTAGTACGGCAGGGTCTGCAGGGCCTGGATGCCGGCCGCGACCAGGCGCGGATGGCTGAAGCCCAGCGAGCTGCACCACAGGCCCGACATGCCCTCGATGTAGCGGCGGCCCTGTTCATCTTCGACATGGATGCCGTCGCCGCGCGTGATCACCAGCGGGCCGACATCGGCATGGGTGGCCAGGTTGGTGAAGGGGTGCAGGTGGGCGGCGATGTCTTTGGCGGCCAGCGCGCTGGGGGTGGTCATGGTGCGTCTTCCGTGAGGGGTGGGTCAGTGATTGGGGGCTCAGTAGCCGCGTTGCAGATCGACCGCCACTTCGGCGGCCCGGCCCGCGTCGATCCGGGCGAGGTTGTCAGCGGTCTGGCGTGCGATGACGGCGGGATCGGTGCGCGTGGCAATGTGCGGTGTGATGAGGATGCGCGGGTCGGCCCAGAACGGGTGCTCGGGGGGCAGGGGTTCCTGGGTCAGGGCGTCCAGCGTGGCAGCGGCCAACTGCCCGCTGGCCAGGGCTGCCAGCAGGTCGGCCTCGACCAGGTGGGCGCCTCGCCCGACGTTGATCAGGTGGGCCCCCCGCGGCAGCTGGTCGAACAGCTCTCGGCACAGGATGCCGCGCGTGTCATCGGTGAGTGGCAGCAGGCAGACCAGGGTGTCGCAGCCGGCCAGGAACTCGGCCTGCCCGGCCTCGCCGTGGAAGGCCTGAAGGCCCTCGGGCAGATCCTGTTTGGGCGAGCGGCTCCAGCCGCGCACGCTGTAGCCGATCTTCAGCAGGGCCTCGGCACAGGCCAGGCCCAGGGTGCCCAGGCCGGCGATGCCGACACGGTGCTGGCGGGGTGGCTGCACCGGCTGCTCTTCCCAGCGGCGTGCGGCCGCGCTGCGCAGGTAGGCCCCCATGTAGCGCTGGTGCTGGATCACGGCCCAGGTGACGTAGGCGGTCATGCCCTGGCCCATGTCGGGATCGACGATGCGGCACACCGGCAAAGCGGGCAGAGCCGGGTCGGCCGTGATGTGGTCGATGCCGGCGCCCACCGACTGGATCAGGCGCAGCCGGGGCAGGCGGGCCAGCAGGCCCTCGGGCGGGTACCAGCAGACGGCGGCATCGATTTGGTCCAACGGGCCCAGCTCGGTGCCCAGGCACAGCCGTGCCTGAGGGAACTGGGCGCGGAAGGCGGGCAACAGATAGCTGAAGTCGAGGTCGCTGCTGAGAAAGGCGATGGTCAGAGGCGCGGACATGGTTGGGGCGGGTTCAAGCCTGGTGGGCATTCAGTCTCGGGATGGCGTCGATCAGCCGGCGCGTGTAGTCGTGTTGCGGGTGGCGCAGTACCTCGGCGCTGGGGCCGTACTCGACCACCTGCCCGCGCTGCATCACCGCGATGTGGTCGCACATCTCGCCGGCCACGCGCAGGTCGTGGGTGATGAACACCATGGCCAGTTGGAAGCGCTCGCGCACCTCGGCAAACAGCTGGAGCACCTGGGCCTGCACCGATACATCCAGGGCCGACACCGGCTCGTCGGCCACCAGCAGCTCGGGCTCCATGGCGAGGGCGCGGGCAATGCCGATGCGCTGGCGCTGCCCGCCCGAGAACTCGTGCGGGAACCGGTCGGCGGCTTCGGGGCCCAGGCCGACCAGCTTGAGCAGTTCCAGGGCCCGGGCCATGGCCACGTCGCGCGGCACGCCCTGGGCGATGGGGCCGGCGGCCAGGGTGGGGCCGATGCGGTGGCGCGGGTTGAGCGAGGCGTAGGGGTCTTGAAAGACCATCTGGATCTTGCCCTTGGCCTGCTGGCGCAGTGCCGCACCCGACATCAGGTTGCGCCCCTTGAACAGGATGCGACCTGACTCGAAGGGCGCCAGGCCGACGATGCAGCGGCCCACGCTCGATTTGCCTGAGCCTGATTCGCCCACCAGACCCAGAGTCTGGCCACGGCGCAGTTCGAAATTGACGTTCTTGGCTGCGCTCACCTGCCGCCCCTTGCGGAACAGGCCACCACCCGAGGTGTAGGTCTTGCACAGGTCCTGCACCTGCAGCACGTGCATGGGGTCGGGGTCGCCTTCGCGGATCACGGGCTCGCCCTGGGGGATGGCGGCGATCAGCTTGCGGGTATAGGGGTGGCTGGGCTGGCTCAGCACCTCGCGGGCGGGGCCGGCCTCGACCACCTGGCCCGTCTGCATCACCACCACATGGTCGGCGATCTCGGAGACCACCCCGAAGTCGTGGGTGATGAACAGCAGGGCCATGCCGCGGCGCTGTTGCAGCTCGTGCATCAGCTTGAGGATCTGCGCCTGGGTGGTGACGTCGAGTGCCGTCGTGGGCTCGTCGGCGATCAAGAGGCGCGGCTCCAGCAGCATGGCGCAGGCGATCATCACGCGCTGACGTTGCCCCCCCGAAAGCCGGAAGGGGTAGCTGTCGATCAGCAGGGCCGGGTCGGGCAGGCCCACGTCGGCCAGAGCGGCCAGGATGCGGCGCCGCTTCTCGGCCGCGTCGAGTTTCAGGTGGGCGTCGAACACCTCGGCCAGTTGCTCGCCGATGCGCATCACCGGGTTGAGGGCGGTCATGGGCTCCTGGAACACCATGCCGATGCGGTGTCCGCGCAGCTCGCGCATCTGGGCCTCGCTGAGTTGCAGCAGGTCTTGCCCGTCAAACAGGATCTGGCCCGCCACCGGCTCGACATGGGGGCGTGGCAGCAGACCCATGATGGCGTTGGCAATCATCGATTTGCCCGAGCCCGATTCACCGACCACGCAAAGTGTCTGACCGGCCTGGAGCGTGAAAGAGGCGCCCTGCACGGCCAGGCGGCGGTCGCCGCCCGAGGGCAGCTTGATGTCGAGACCGCGCACTTCCAGCACGGGGTGGTCGGGCAAGGGATCGTTGGCAGGCATGTGGGGGCTTCCGGTCAGGGGCTCGGTAAGGGGCTTGGCGGAGGGCAGAGCCCTGGGTTCTGGGGTTTCTTGCAGCACGGCATTCATCAGCGTCTCCCGTCCAGGCGGGCGTTCAGGCCATCGTTGAGGCCTTCGCCGACCAGGTTGAGTGCCAGCACCGTGAGCACGATGGCGGCTCCGGGGAACACGGCCATCCACCAGGCCTGGCGCAGCACGGTCCGGGCCGAGCCCACCATGTAGCCCCAGCTCATCTGGTTGGGGTCGCCCAGGCCCAGAAAGCTCAGGCTGGACTCCAGCAGGATCGCGGTGGCCACCATCAACGAGGCCATCACCACGATGGGCGAGGCCGCGTTCGGCAGGATCTGCGTGAGGATGATGCGGGGCGTGCTTTGGCCCGACAGCTGGGCTGCGGCCACGAAGTCGCGCTGACGCAGCGTGAGGAACTCGCCGCGCACCAGGCGCGCCACCGGTGGCCACGAGACGATGGCGATGGCCGCCACGATGGATTTGACCGAGGGCTCGAAGATGGCCACGAGCACGATGGCCAGGGCAAAGCTCGGGATGGCCTGGAACAGCTCGGTGAAGCGCATCAGCGTGGCGTCCACCCAGCGGCCGAAGTAGCCCGCCACGGCCCCGATGCTGACCCCGATCAGCAGCGACACCAGGGTGGAGACGATGCCGATCAGCAGCGAGACCCGTGCCCCCAGCACCACGCCCGAGAGGATGTCGCGGCCCATGGTGTCGGTGCCCAGCGCGAAGCCGTGTTGTTGCCAGGGCTGCAGAAACGGTTGTTCGACCATGTCCCACGGGTCGTGGGCGGCCAGCAGGGGCCCGAAGGCCACCACCAGCGCCACCAGCATCAGCACGATGAGGCCGAACAGGGCGCCGCGGTTGCGCCGGAACCGGCGCCAGAAGGAATTCTTGGAGGGCTGACTCATGGGAGGGAACCTCAGGCCATTTCGATGCGCGGATCGACCAGGGTGTAGACCAGGTCGGTGAGCAGGTTGAACAGCACGGCCACCGCGGCGGTGACCAGGAAGCAGCCCAGCAGCAGGTTGTAGTCGCGCTGCAGCAAGGCATCGAACATCAGCCGGCCGATGCCGGGCCAGGCAAACACCGTCTCGGTCAGCACCGCACCGCCGATCATCCCGCCGGCCTGGATGCCGGCCAGGGTGACCACAGGCAGCAGGGCATTGCGCAGGATGTGGTTGCGCTGGATGCGGCCCGGGCGCACGCCCTTGGCGCGGGCTGTCTTGACGAAGTCCATCTGGGCCACCTCGAGCATCGAGGCGCGTGTCATGCGGGCGTAGACGGCCATGTAGAACAGGGCCAAGGTGAGGGCCGGCAGGATCAGGTGCTTGCCGATGTCCAGCACCCGATCCAGCCCACTGAGCTGGGTGCCGACTGTGAAGAAGCCAAAGCCGGGCAGCCAGTCGAGCTGCACGGTGAAGATGAGCACCGCCATCATGGCCAGCCAGTACAGCGGTGTGGCAAAGAAGATCAGCGCCACCACCGTGATGGCACTGTCCAGCCAACTGCCCACACGCCGGCTGGCCATGGCCCCCAGGGCCACGCCGAACAGCAGCGACAGGGCAAAGGCGCTGCCGGTCAGCAGCAGGGTGGCGGGCAGCCGATCGGCGATCAGCTTGAGCACGGGCTGCTGCTGGCGGTATGACCAGCCCAGGTCCAGTGTGGCCACGTGGCCCAGGTAGCTGCCGAGCTGGGTCGACAGCGGCTGGTCCAGCCCGAACTCCTTGCGCAGCTGGGCCACGAACTGGGCGTCGGAGGCCCCAGCTTCACCGGCCAGCACCGACACCGGGTCTCCCGGGGCGGCTCGGATGAGCAGGAAATTCACGGTGGCGATCAGCATCAGGGCCAGCAGGCCCTGCACGATGCGGGTGAGCATGTACTGCAGGCGTTTCATGGGCAGTTCCGGCGAATGGGCTGGGGGCGGGCGCTCGGGCTCAGGTCAGCGAGGCCCGGCTCAGGCTGTCGTTCAGGCCGATGCCCGAACTGATCGGGTTCTTGACCTTGCTGCGGTAGAGCGTGGGGAAGTTGATCTCGTGCAGCCAGGCCACCGGCACCTCCTCGAGCAGAAGCTTCTGCACTTCCAGATAGGCCTTGGCGCGCGATTCGGGATCGGTGGCGCGGGCGCCGGCAGCGAACAGGGCGTCGACGCGGCTGTTGCTGTAGCCCTCGACGTTGTTGAAGGGCGAGCCCTTGGCGATGTTGCTGCTGGTGTAGTTGCGGGCCACGCCCAGGGCCGGGTCGCCGTACTGGTAGACATAGGTGAAGGCGATGTCGTAGTCCCACTCGTTGAGGCGCTGGTTCCAGCCTGCCACATCGGTGCCGGTGAGCTCGATCTTGATGCCAGCCTGCGTGAGGTTCTGGCGCACGATCTCGGCCTGGCGTTGCCATGATTCACCGTAGGGCAGGGGCAGCAGCTTCAGCGGCTCGCCCTTGTAGCCGGACTCAGCCAGCAGTTGCTTGGCCTTCTCGAGGTTGCGCGGGTACTTGGCCACGTCGTCGCTGTAGTACTTGATGTGGCTGTTGAAGGGGCCGGTGGCGGGCTTGGCAAAGCCCTGCCAGGCGATCTTGGCCATGGCCTCGCGGTCGATCGCGAACATCACGGCCTGGCGGAACTTGACGTTGTTCATCGGGGCCTTGCGGTTGTTCAGCCACAGCCACGAGTGGGGCGAGAAGAACTCCCAGCCCTTGGTGGTCAGCGTGACACCGGGCAGCTTGGACAGGCGCACCACGTCGAAGAACTCGACCGCGCCGCCGGGCACCACATCGACCTTGCCGGATTCGAAGGCGGCGGCCCGCGAGGCCGCATCGGGGATCACATGGAAGTACAGGCTTTCCAGCAGCGGCTGGCCGGGCGTGTGGTAGGCCTCGTTGGCCACCAGCTGGATGTACGAACCCTTGACCCACTCCTTGAACTTGAAGGGGCCGGTGCCCATGGGCGTGGCATTGGCCGGGTTGGTGGCAAAGTCGGTGCCCTCGTAGACATGCTTGGGCACCATGGGCATGGTGCCGGTCTCGAACAGGCCGAGGAAGGGGCCGAAGGGGTACTTGAGTTTGAATTCGACCGTCAGCGGGTCGATGGCCTTGACCGTGTCCAGGCACTCCAGGTTGCCGCGCAGGCGGGCGTGGGTCTTGCGCAGGAACACGTCGACCGAGAACACCACGTCGGCCGAACTGAAGGGCTTGCCGTCGTGCCACTTCACGCCGGGCTTGAGCTTGAAGGTGTAGACCAGCCCGTCCTTGCTCATCGTCCAACTGGTGGCCAGCAGCGGTTGTGGGTTGAGCTTTTCGTCGTAGCGAAGCAGGCCCTCGTAGATGTTGCCGGCGATCAGCTGGGTGGGGCCGTTCTGCACCATGCCCAGCATCAGCCCCGGGGGCTCGGGTTGCACTAGCACGTTGAGCACACCGCCTTTGCGGTCCTGGGCGAGCACGCTCAGGGGAATGCCAGCCAGGGTCAGGCCGAGTCCGCTGGCACCGAGTTGAATCATTTCGCGACGCTTCATGACAGGAGTCCTTTGTGGGTGGGGAGTGGATGGGTGGGGGTGGGGTTGATGCGGGCGGTCCGAGGTCGACTTCAGTCGCGGAAGCTGCTGGGAGCGGGACGCTCCAGGTGCTTGAGCAGCCCCAGCCATTCGCGCTGGTTGGGGTCGGCCTGGCCTGGCAGGCGGTTGCTGTCACCGCTTTCGTACTGTCGGGCCGTGCGCTCGCACACCTCGGGTGAGACCTGTCTGACCGGCTGGCCGCTGCCCTGGATGGCCAGTTGCACCCGGCAGGCGCGGTCGAGGTTGAGCATCAGGATCAGCGCCTCGGAGACGGTGCGCCCCAAGGTCATGAGACCGTGGTTGCGCAGGATCATGGCGCGGGCTTTGGGGCCCAGATCGACGATCAGGCGGGCTCGCTCGTCCAGATCGAGGGCGATGCCCTCGAACTCGTGATAGACGACGCGGTTGTAGAACTGCAGCGCCCACTGGTTGCAGGGCTGCAGTCCTTCCTGCAGCGACGACACCGCTACACCAGCCACGGTGTGGGTGTGCAGCACGCAATGGGCATCGTGGCGGGCCGAGTGCACCGCACTGTGGATGGTGAAGCCGGCCGGGTTCACGTCGTAGGGCGAGGGCTCGATGACCCGGCCCTCGAGGTCGATCTTCACCAGCGACGAAGCCGTGATGTCCTTGAACAGCAAACCGAAGGGATTGATCAGGAACTGGTCCTGGGTGCCGGGTACCCGGGCCGAGATGTGGGTGTAGATGCTGTCATCGAGCCCGAAGTGGGCGATCAGACGGTAGGCCGCGGCCAGGTCTTCGCGAACCTGCTGTTCGCTTTGGCCGGCTGCGGCGGTGGGGGTGGACAAGGTCGACATGCACGCTTCCTTCCGGTGGACCGGGGCGTGCGCCTAATGCAAAACGCCCCATTTTGAGTTGATCTTCGACAGAAGACTGTCGACAGTTATCAAGTTAGCAGGTTCTGGGCCAGCTTGAAACCGGTTGAAAACCCTGTGCTGGGCTGTCGCGTGAGTGACTTTGGTGCTGTTTTGCACCAGCTTGAAACGTGTGGGCGCAAAAAAACCCGCAGGCTGCAAAGCGTGCGGGTTTCGGGCGTGCCCCTCATCGGGGCGCCGGGGCCGGGGGCGTGTCAGCCGCCGCGGCGCATCATGTCGAAGAAGTCGACATTGGTCTTGGTCGCCTTCATGTTCTTGATCATGAGTTCCATCGACTCAATCTCGTCCATGTTGTACATGAACTGGCGCAGGATGCGGGTCTTCTGCAGGATTTCGGGGGCCAGCAGCATCTCTTCGCGGCGGGTGCCGCTCTTGTTGAGTTCGATGGCCGGGAACACGCGCTTTTCATACAGGCGGCGGCTCAGGTGGATTTCGCAGTTGCCAGTGCCCTTGAATTCTTCAAAGATCACTTCGTCCATGCGGCTGCCGGTATCGACCAGGGCGGTGGCGATGATGGTCAGCGAGCCACCTTCCTCGACCTTGCGGGCCGCGCCAAAGAAGCGCTTGGGGCGCTGCAGGGCGTTGGAGTCGACACCGCCGGACAGCACCTTGCCCGAGGATGGCACCACGTTGTTGTAGGCGCGGGCTAGGCGGGTGATGGAGTCGAGCAGGATGACCACATCCTTCTTGAGTTCGACCAGGCGCTTGGCGCGCTCGATCACCATCTCGGCCACGTGCACGTGGCGGGCGGCGGGTTCGTCGAAGGTGGAGGCGATGATCTCGCCCTTCACCGAACGCTGCATCTAGGTCACTTCTTCGGGGCGCTCATCGACCAGCAGCACCATCAGGTGGACGTCGGGGTTGTTGGCGGTGATGGCGTGGGCGATGTGCTGCATCATCACCGTCTTGCCGCTCTTGGGCGGGGCGACGATCAAGGCCCGTTGGCCACGGCCGATGGGGGCAATGATGTCGATGATGCGGCCGGTGATGTTCTCTTCGCTCTTGATCTCGCGCTCAAGCCGCATCTGCTCCTTGGGGAACAGCGGCGTGAGGTTCTCGAACATCACCTTGTGCTTGTTCTGCTCGGGGGGGCCGCCGTTGACGGCATCGAGCTTGGTCAGGGCAAAGTAGCGCTCACCGTCCTTGGGCGTGCGCACCTCGCCTTCGATCATGTCGCCGGTGTGCAGGTTGAAGCGGCGCACCTGGCTGGGCGAGATGTAGATGTCGTCAGTGCTGGCGGTGTAGCTGCTGTCCGGGCTGCGCAGAAACCCGAAACCGTCCGGCAGGATTTCCAGGACGCCGTCGGCAAACACCTGCTCGCCGGCTTTGGCGCGCTTCTTGATGATCGCAAACATCAGCTCCTGTTTGCGCATGCGGCCCGTGTTTTCGATCTCAAGCTCTTCGGCTTGCTTCAACACTTCAGACACATGGAGTGCCTTGAGTTCGTTCAAATGCATGGAGGGTCCTGCGTGGACTGACCCGGACAGGGGTCGCCAAAAAATCCCTTGCGGGCTGACTGATTCGGGGGAGGTTTGGGGGGAGGCGAGAGAGGCCTCGCAAACCGGACATTCGATTCGGCGGCTTGGTCTGCCATCCGATGAATTGCGTTGATTATGACAGGAAAATCAGGCCACCCGTTTCAACGCTGCGGAGGCCAGCAAAACACGGCCCGCCAAGGGCGGGCCGCAGGGCGATCAGGCCAGTTGCTGATCGATGAAGGCGGTCAAGGCGGCCTTGTTCAGAGCACCGACCTTGGTCGCAGCCAACTGACCATTCTTGAACAGCATCAGGGTGGGGATGCCACGGATGCCGAACTTGGCGGGGATGTCGCGGTTCTCGTCGACGTTCATCTTGGCGATCTGCAACTTGCCTTCGTAGCCGGTGGCCACTTCGTCCAGGATGGGGGCGATCATCTTGCAAGGGCCGCACCATTCAGCCCAGTAGTCGACCAGCACGGGCTTGTCGGCTTGCAGGACGTCGGCTTCGAAGGAGGCGTCGGAGATGTGTTTGATCAGGTCGCTGGCCATGGTGTCGTTTCCTTGGGATGAAGCGTAAGAAAATGATTGATGCGCTAGAGTTGGCGGCATTGTGACAGAAACCAAGTCCTTTGATGGGACATCGGGCGCCTATGGGTGACATAGGCAAAAGTGATCGGAAGGTTCTGAGGGTTTTTCGCTGTTCTGTCCTGCTGGCCGAGGCCAGGCCCGACCAGGCCGTTGTCGCGCATACTTGCGGCCCTGGCGCTGACGCCAGGCCCCTATTTCTGATCCGTCTGTCTCCATGACCTCTGCTGCTTCCACGACCTCCCCCGGGGCCACACCGGCCCGATCTTCCGCTCGCCAGGGCCTAGCGCCTGTGGTGGTGATCGGTGGCGGCCCTGCCGGCCTGATGGCGGCCGAAGTGCTGGCGGGTGCCGGGGTTGCGGTCGACTTGTACGACGCCATGCCCTCGGTGGGACGCAAGTTCCTGCTGGCCGGCAAGGGCGGTCTGAATCTGACGCATTCCGAGCCCCATGAGGCCTTCATGGGCCGCTACGCCGAGGCCCGCGCGGCCTTGGAGCCGGGCATGCACGACTGGGGTGGACCCGAATTCCGTGCCTGGGCCGCCGGCCTGGGGATCGACACCTTTGTCGGTAGCTCCGGGCGGGTGTTCCCGACCGACATGAAGGCGGCCCCTTTGCTGAGGGCCTGGCTGCATCGCCTGCGTGGCCTGGGGGTGCAGTTCCACATGCGGCATCGCTGGCAGGGCTGGGATGCCAACGGGGCTTTGCTGTTGCAAGGCCCGCACGGGATGGTGACCGTGACGGCCCGGGCGACGGTGCTGGCCCTGGGGGGCGCGAGCTGGGCGCGCCTGGGGTCGGACGGTGCCTGGGTGCCTTGGCTGGAGGGGCGTGGTGTGGCCGTGGCACCGCTGCGACCCTCGAATTGCGGCTTTGAGGTGGCGGCCTCTGCACGAGACCGGGGCGAGTCAAGGCGCGAGTTCCTCGGCGAGTTGCTGGGCCAGGAGCCCGCGCCCAAGACCGGTTGGACCTCCTTCTTCGCCGAGCGCTTTGCAGGTCAACCCTTCAAGTCGGTGGCACTGCGGCATATCGAGGAGGACGGCCGGGTATTTGAGCGCCGAGGTGAGTTTGTGGTCACGGCCAGCGGCGTGGAAGGCAGTCTGATCTATGCGGTGTCGCCAGCCTTGCGTCGCGCCATCGAGCGCCACGGCAGCGCCACTTTCGAGCTGGATCTGCTGCCGGATCACTCGGCCGAGCGGGTGCTGGCCGAGGTCAGGCATCCGCGGGGCTCACGTTCGCTGTCGAGTCACCTCAAGGGACGACTGGGGCTGGAGGGGGTCAAGATGGGCGTACTCAATGAATTGCTGAGCCGTGAGCAGATGAACGATCCACTGCGTCTGGCGGCTGCCATCAAGGCCCTGCCCATCACGGTGGTGGCGACCCGTCCCCTGGACGAGGCCATCAGCACGGCCGGTGGCGTGGCCTTCGAAGGCCTGGATGCCGACCTGATGCTCCAGGCCTGTCCGGGCGTGTTCTGTGCCGGAGAGATGCTGGACTGGGAGGCCCCTACGGGCGGCTACCTGCTGACCGCCTGCGCCGCCACCGGGCGTCAGGCCGGTCGAGGTGTGCTGCGTTGGCTGTCCGCACAGACCGGCTGAGCGCTTCGGTCGGGCAGGCCCATCACCCTGGGTTCAACGCCAGCCGCGGTGCCAGCCGTGGTCCGGGTGATGCCAGCCCCAGCCGTAGCGAGGGTGCTGGATCCAGACCCAGCCCACGCCGGGACTGGCATAGGCGGGGGCGACATAGACCGGGGCCGGTGCCGCATAGACAGGCCCAGGATTCACCACCACGGGGCGGGCCGGCACCGGTGCGACGACGCAGCCTGTCAGGCTGGCGCCCAAGGCCAAGGTGGTCAGTGCAATCAGCGATCGAATGGGGGTCTTTTCAAGCATGTGGGGCCTTTTGTCAGCATTCTGATACCGATAACGCCCGATGCCGGCCTGGGTTGACCCTGTTACCTGGGCTTTACACGACCCGGTTTCGTCCCCACTGCTTGGCCTGATACAAGGCCTGATCCGCCGCCGCATAGAGGGTGTCGAAGCTGGCCTCCACGTCGGGGGCTGCACTGGCCAGGCCGATGCTGACGCGGATATCCAGTGAGTGTCCCTGCACCTTGGCGGGGGTGTTCTGGACGCGGAGTCTCAGCTTTTCGGCCAACACCCGCCCGGCCTCGGGGCGGGTGGCCGGCAACAGGATGATGAACTCTTCACCCCCCAACCGACCGACCAGATCAGTGCTGCGCACTGTGCCGGCGCACAAGGCGGCCACGTGACGCAGCACCTCGTCACCGGCAGGATGACCCCAGGTGTCGTTGACCTGCTTGAAGTGGTCGAGGTCCAGCAGCAGCAAGGTGGTGGGCGTACTCTGGCGTCGGGCCCGGGCCAGTTCGTTGCGCGTCAGTTCGACAAACGTGGCCCGGTTGAGCAGGGCGGTCAGGCCATCGACCCGGGTCAGGCGTTCGAGCTCACGCTGTTTGGTCTGCAGTGCCTGGTTGGCCTTCTCGAGTGCGCGCTGCTGCAAGGTGATGACGGAAAACTTTCGCCACAGCAGCACCGACAGCGTGAGCCCCAGCAGGCAGGCACAAAGGCCGTTGATCCGGTTGGACAGCAGGTTCTCGGGCTGGGCCTGGGTATGCCCGATGCCCGCCATGAAGGCCATTGCCGCCGCGGCAAACAGGGGCGCCGATTCGCGCGGCCTGAGGTGCAGCAGCAAGCCCGCCAGCATGCAACCCAGCACAAAAGGCGTGATGTTGGGCGTGACCCACTGATCGATGCAGGCGAGCACCGTGGCGTAGGCCAACTCGGTGACGAGCCAGGCCAGGGGCAGAATCTGGCCCGCCAGGCGCCGAGCCTCATGCCGCAGGTGGTGGCTCAGGCCCATGAACCCCAGCATCATCACCCCCATGGCCAGGTGCGTCCAGAGCAGGCCGAAGAGCCAGTCACGCGCCACGCCCGAACTGTCTTGCAGGATCAGCCTGAAAGCGAACACCAGGGTGGAAACCGCGCTCAGGCCTCCCAGCAAAGGGGTGAGCACCCGCATGCGGGCCAGGTTGATCTCGCTGGCCTGCAGGGCCACCTGATCGTGTTCGTGGGCCCATTGGCGAAGCTTGAACCGCAAGGCTGGCCAGTCAGACGGGATGGAGAGCATGGTTGGGGCAGTGCGTTGGGCGGGACATCAATCAGACGGCAAAACACTCTAAACCGAATTGGCGACCTGTGTCGTATTGGGTGACAAGGTGTGAGTCCCGTTTGGGCGGTTTGATTGGCCTGCCGAATGGCACAATCCGCCCGATCCGATTTGATGGGTGCACCTTTGTCCAAACGTTTTCCCGGCAGGCATTTTTCAGGACTGGCGCGAGGCCTGGTGCTGCTGCTGCTGATTCAGCTGGCGGGT
>RXJO01000401.1 GCA_003987795.1 Curvibacter sp. | reverse complement strand
GCGCAACGCCATCCGGCTGGCCTGGCTGGTGCTGCTGTCGGTCAGTGCCTGGATGTTGTTCAGCCGCGCCGCGCCCGTGACCGACAAGAGTACCCCCCACACGGCGGTGGTCGAAATCAAGGGCGAGATCGCTGCGGGGGCCGATGCCAGTGCCGAGTTCGTGGTGGCAGCCATGCGCAGTGCCTTCGAAGACGATGGGGCTCAGGCGGTCGTCCTGTTGATCAACTCACCGGGCGGCAGCCCGGTGCAGGCCGGCATCATCAATGACGAGATCCGTCGTTTGAAGGCCAAACATTCCAAGCCGGTGTACGTGGTGGTGGAGGAGTCATGTGCTTCGGCCGCTTATTACATCGCGGCGGCGGCCGACCAGATCTTTGTCGACAAGGCCAGCATCGTGGGCAGCATCGGCGTGCTGATGGATGGCTTCGGGTTCACAGGCCTGATGGACAAGCTGGGGGTGGAGCGGCGTCTCATGACAGCCGGCGAAAACAAGGGGTTCCTGGACCCGTTCAGCCCGCAAACCGAGCGTCAGCGTGCATTTGCCCAGGCCATGCTCGATCAGATCCATCAGCAGTTCATCAAGGCTGTGAAGGATGGACGCGGTAAGCGCCTGAAGGAGACGCCGGAGATGTTCAGTGGGCTGTTCTGGACCGGCGAGCAGGCGGTCGAGATGGGGCTGGCTGATCAGCTTGGCAATCTTGACTACGTGGCTCGTGAGGTGGTCAAGGCCGAAGACCTGGTGGACTACACACGCCGTGACAATGTGGCCGAGCGTCTGGCCAAGCGCTTCGGTGCGGCTTTTGGCGAAGGCGCCGTGCGGGCCCTTCGCTCCGTCCCCGCCTTGCGCTGAGCGGGGTCTCGCGGGGTCAGGCCCCGCGCAGAGCCCCTTCAGCGTCCGATGCCAAAGACCGCGGGCAGGTCGTTGGGTGGAAAGTCCTTGGCCTTGCCGGGCGACTTGGGGTCTTGATGGGCCTGTTGCCGCCAGTCCTTCACCAGCCTGCTGCGGTTCTGTCCTTGCTCCAGGGTGAGTCCGTAGCTGATGGCCAGCCGGGTATTGGGTTGCAGGCTCTGCAACAGGCCCTGCCACAGGGCCTGGTTGCGGTATGGGGTCTCAATGAACAACTGGGTCTGTCCGGTCTTGAGGGCCAGGGATTCAAGCTCCCGCAGGCGCTGGCTGCGCTCGCCGTTGTCCTGGGGCAGGTAGCCCACAAAGGCGAAGTTCTGCCCGTTCAGCCCGCTGGCCGCCAGGGTCAGCAGCAGCGAGACCGGGCCGGTCAGGGGGATCACTTCGATGCCCAGATCATGGGCCGCGCGCACCACCGATGAGCCTGGATCTGCCACGGCCGGCATGCCTGCCTCGCTGATCAACCCCATGTCATGCCCGGCCAGGGCGGGGGCCAGCAAGGGGCGGGCATCAAATTGACCGGCTTGGTGATCGCCCTTCTTGTGCACGGCACGCGGCAGTTCTTGCAGTGCCTGTTCCTGGATTGGCGCGACCAGGGGGTGGTGTTCTCCGATGCGCTTGAGGTAGGCGCGGGTGCTCTTGGCGTTCTCGCAGACCCAGTGGCGCAGTCCGGCGGCCGTGATGAGGGTTTTGCTCGGGATCACGTCGGTCACCGGGGCCTGTTGATGGCAGCCGAAATCCAGCGGTGCAGGCACCAGAAACAAGCGGCCGGTGGGCTTGGTGGCGGCTTTGCTCATGCCAGCACCTCGATGCCGGCGGCCTGGATCAGGCGACAGGTGCGTATCAGTGGCAGACCGATCAGCGCGGTGGGGTCGTCGTTCTCGATGGACGACAACAAGGCGATGCCCAGCCCTTCGCTTTTGGCGCTGCCGGCACAGTCATAGGGCTTTTCGCGTTGCAGATAGGTTTCGATCTCGGCGTCGCCCAGATCCCTGAATTGAACGCGTACCGCCGCCAGGTCGCTTTGCGCAAAGCCTGTCGCCTGGCAGACCACGGCCACGGCGGTCTGGAACACGACCGTCTGACCGCGCATGCGACGCAATTGGGCGACGGCGCGTTCATGGGTGCCGGGCTTGCCCAGTGGCTCGCCATGGAGGTCGGCCACTTGATCCGAGCCGATCACGACCGCGTTGGGGAACTGTCGTGCGACGGCGTGGGCCTTGGCCAAGGCCAGGCGCCGGGCCAGATCGACCGGTGCTTCGCCGGCCAGCGGGGTTTCGTCCACATCAGGCGAAGCCACATCGAAGGGCAGGCCGAGCCTGCCCAGCAATTCTTTCCGGTAGCGGGAGGTGGAGCCCAGCACCAGCGGGCGTGCCGGGCCGGGTTGTTTGGAGGCGCTTTGGGTCATGCGGGTGATTCTCTTACACTGCGCGCATGAAGAAAGAGTATTTCGTGGAGCGCCTCGACCTGAAGGCGCTGGCGCAGGCTGGTGACACCCTGAGCGGGCAGGCCCCCTTGCTGTCGTTCACCCGTCTGGCCGAAGAGGCTGTGCCCGCTGGCATCGATGCACACGAGGTCCGGTGGTCGGCTCGGGGTGAGTCGCGGCCTGTGACCGGTGGCGCTGATCAGGTGTGGCTGCATCTGGAGGCCGAGGCCAGTCTGGTGCAGGTCTGCCAGCGTTGTCTGGGGCCGGTGGAGGTCCTGCTTTCCTGTGAGCGCTCCTTCCGATTTGTACGCGACGAAGCAACGGCTGAAGCGGAGGACGACGAGTCTGAGGAAGATGTGTTGGCAATCAGTCGCGAGTTCAACCTGCACGAGCTGATCGAGGACGAACTGCTCATGGAGTTGCCTGTGGTGCCTCGGCATGAAGTCTGCCCCGAGGCCGTGCCCATGGCCGTGGAGGATGAGGCGTTCAAGGCCGCTGAGGAGGCCAAACCCAATCCTTTTGCGGCACTGGCGCAGCTCAAGAAGGGGTGATTGGGCCCGGCTTTCGAGATGAGCTATAATCAAAGGCTTCGCGCGAATTCCTCGGCGTCTTTTTGATCTGGTTGCCGCGCTGATTGAGTTGATTGTGAGTTGATTTCTCACTGATTTCGCACAGAACTGCCTGTGCTGGCGTGATTTTCTCGCTGGCTCCAGGCTCATGTAACAACCCTTTAGTCCAGGAGCCTGACATGGCCGTCCAGCAAAACAAAAAGTCCCCTTCCAAGCGCGGTATGCACCGCTCGCACAATGCCCTGAACGTGCCGGGCATCGCTGTGGAACCCACCACCGGCGAAACCCACCTGCGTCACCACATCAGCCCCAACGGTTTCTACCGTGGCCGTCAGGTTCTGAAGAACAAGTCCGAAGCCTGATCTGCTTCCGGAGCCATCGAAGCCCGATGCTACATTTCAAGTAGCGCGGGCTTTTCTTTTGTTGGCTATCCCTTTCGAAGCCGCTCTGGCGGTTGATTGAGCTCTGAATGATCACACTGGCTGTTGACTGCATGGGGGGTGACCACGGTCCCCGCGTCACGCTGGCAGCATGCCGGCATTTTCTCGAGCAGCACGCGGATGCGCGACTGTTGCTGGTCGGCAAGCCTGAGGCGCTGACGGGTCTGGTGCACGAGCGCGCCGAGGTGCTGGCTGCCTCTGAGGTGGTCAGCATGGATGACACGGTGGAAGTGGCTCTGCGCAAGAAGAAGGACTCTTCGATGCGTGTGGCCATTCAGCAGGTCAAGGAGGGGCGGGCCGATGTGGCGGTCTCTGCCGGCAACACCGGGGCCTTGATGGCCATCGCCCGCTACCTGCTCAAGACTTTGGACGGTATTGACCGGCCGGCAATTGCTGCCTTGATGCCCAACATCAAAGGCCAGGCCACCACGGTGTTGGATCTGGGCGCCAACGTGGATTGCACGGCTGAGCATTTGCTGCAGTTTGCGGTCATGGGTTCGGCCCTGGTTTCCGTCTTGAAGGATGAGGCGCATCCCTCTGTGGGTTTGCTCAACATCGGTGAAGAGGTCATCAAGGGCAATGACACGATCAAGAAAGCCGGCGAATTGTTGCGGTCTGCCGCCAGCTCAGGTGATCTGAACTTTTTCGGCAACGTCGAAGGCAACGACATCTTCAAGGGCACGACCGAGATCGTGGTCTGTGATGGCTTTGTCGGCAATGTGGCTTTGAAGGCCACTGAAGGCCTTGCTTTCATGATTGTGGGTTTCCTGCGGGAAGAGTTTTCTCGCAGCATCTTCCGAAAAGTAGCCGCGATCTGTGCTTATCCGGTTCTTTCTTCTTTGAAGAAGCGCATGGACTATCGTCGTTACAACGGCGCGGCGCTTCTCGGCTTGCGTGGTCTTGTGTTCAAGAGTCACGGCTCGGCTGATGAGTTCGCTTTCGAGCAGGCCTTGAACCGGGCGTATGATGCGGCCCGAAACAACCTGCTTGACCGCGTGAAGGTCCGGATTGCCCGTGCAGCACCTTTGTTGGCTGCAGTTCCGGGTGAGGCCGGAGCCGGCGCGGCGGGCACCTCCGCACAATGAGACGTTATTCGCGAATTGCCGGTACCGGCAGCTATCTTCCCCCTCGTCGACTCACGAACGCCGATCTGGCTGCCGAACTGGCTGCCAAGGGTGTCGAGACTTCGGATGAGTGGATTGTCGAACGCACCGGTATCCGGGCGCGGCATTTTGCGGCGCCCGAGGTGGGCAGCAGTGAGCTTGCCCTGAAGGCCAGTCAAAGGGCCTTGGAGGCCGCAGGTCTTGAGGCCTCTCAGATCGATCTGATCATCGTGGCCACCTCGACCCCCGACATGGTTTTCCCTTCCACGGCGTGCATTCTTCAGCACAAGCTTGGCAATGCTGGTGCCGCCGCGTTTGATGTGCAGGCTGTCTGCAGTGGTTTCGTCTACGCACTGACCGTGGCGGATGCCATGATCCAGTCTGGCGCTGCCCAGCGGGCCCTGGTCGTCGGGGCCGAGGTTTTCTCGCGTCTGCTGGATTTCACGGACCGCACCACTTGCGTGCTGTTTGGTGACGGTGCGGGTGCTGTGGTGCTGGAAGCCTCGGATGAGCCGGGTATTCTGGCTTCGGATCTGCATGCCGATGGCAAGCATGTGGGCATCCTGTGTGTGCCGGGGCATGTGTCGGGTGGTCAGGTCTTGGGCGATCCCTTGCTCAAGATGGATGGTCAGGCGGTCTTCAAGCTGGCGGTGGGTGTGCTCGAGGATGCCGCTCGTGCCACTTTGGCCAAGGCTGGCAAGACGGATGCCGACATCGACTGGCTGATTCCGCATCAGGCCAATATCCGCATCATGCAAAGCACGGCTCGCAAGCTGAAGTTGCCTCTCGACAAGGTGGTCGTGACCGTTGACCAGCATGGCAACACGTCGGCGGCCTCCATCCCACTGGCCTTGGATTCGGCGGTCCGTTCTGGACAGGTCAAGCGCGGTCAGCACCTGATGTTGGAAGGTGTGGGTGGCGGGTTCACCTGGGGTGCTGTTTTCCTGCGCTACTGAGGGCGATCATCGAGGGCGCTCGAGCTGTGGACTGCCATGTCCGGTCAGCGTTGAGTGCCCTCTGTCAGTGTGTCACCGTCTCCCGGCTCGATGGCTGTCGGGTGTCTTGGTGATGTGGTTGTAGTTTTTCCAGTCTCCAAAAAACATGACTCCATTTGCATTTGTATTTCCAGGACAGGGCTCGCAATCCGTGGGCATGCTGGACGCCTGGGGTGATCATCCTGAAGTGCGCGCCGCCTTGAGCGAGGCGTCCGATGCTTTGGGCGAAGATGTGGCGGCCCTGATCCAGTCGGGCCCCAAAGAGGCGTTGGCGCTCACCACCAACACCCAGCCTGTGATGTTGGTGGCTGCCGTGGCGGCATACCGCGCCTGGTTGGCCGAGACGGGTCTCGTTCCATCGGTCGTGGCCGGGCATTCGCTGGGTGAGTACTCCGCGCTGGTGGCCTCCGGTGTGTTGACGCTGGCCCAGGCGGCGCCTCTGGTGCGTTTTCGCGCTGCTGCCATGCAGGAAGCGGTGCCGGTCGGCGTCGGTGCCATGGCTGCAGTTCTCGGCATGCCTGCGGCGCAGGTGGTCGCGGGCTGCCAGGCGGTCACGGCTGAGTTTGGTGCTGGGTCGTCCGAGGTGGTCGAGGCGGTCAACTTCAATGACCCGATGCAGACGGTGATCGCTGGCAGCAAGGCTGGCGTTGACAAGGCATGCGAATACCTTAAATCTCAAGGTGCCAAGCGTGCCTTGCCTTTGCCGGTGTCTGCGCCTTTCCACTCGAGCTTGATGAAGCCTGCCGCAGAGAAGCTGCGGGAAAAATTGGCCACCCTGACGCTCGGTGTGCCGCAGATTCCAGTGCTCAACAACGTGGATGTCCAGGTCGAGTCGGATCCTGAGCGCATTCGCGATGCCTTGTACCGTCAGGCTTTCCAGCCTGTTCGTTGGGTTGAGTGTGTGCAAGCGATCAAGGCGCGCGGCGTATCGCATGTCGTTGAATGTGGGCCGGGCAAGGTGTTGGCAGGCATGACCAAGCGAATTGATGCCGAGTTGATCGGTGGCGTGGTGCTCGATCCCGCAACATTGGCAGAAACCAAAGGACTTTTGGCATGAGTGAAGTGAAATTTGAAGGTCAGGTGGCTCTGGTCACTGGCGCATCGCGCGGTATCGGCGCAGCCATTGCGCTGGAATTGGCCCAGCGTGGCTTGAAGGTGATTGGTACGGCAACGACGGATGAGGGCGCTGACCGCATCTCCGCCACGCTGGCAGCAGTTGGCGGCATGGGGGCGAAGCTGGATGTGAACGACGGCGCGGCTGTCGATGCGCTGATCGATCGCATCGTCAAGGAGCAGGGGGCGTTGCAGGTGTTGGTGAACAACGCGGGCATCACGCGTGACATGCTGGCCATGCGCCTCAAAGACGCCGATTGGGATGCGGTGCTCGACACCAATCTGAAGTCGGTGTTCCGCATGAGCCGTGCCGTGATGCGTCAGATGATGAAGCAGCGCTATGGCCGCATCATCAGCATCACCAGTGTGGTGGGTGCCTCGGGCAATCCTGGGCAGGCCAACTACGCTGCGGCCAAGGCCGGGGTGGCTGGCATGACCCGTGCCCTGGCCCGTGAATTGGGCAGCCGCGGGATCACCGTGAACTGCGTGGCACCGGGTTTCATCGACACCGACATGACCGCTTCGCTGCCTGAAGAGCAGCAAAAAGCCCTGTTGACCCAGATCCCTCTGGGGCATCTGGGGCAGCCTGCCGACATCGCTCATGCCGTCGCCTACCTGGCCTCACCTCAGGCCTCGTATGTGACCGGGCAGGAGTTGCATGTCAATGGCGGCATGTACATGTAAATTGCAAGCAGATCAAAGCCGATTGGTCCGTGCGGCAAATGCTTCGGGAATGTTCTCCGGGGCGGCTAAAATCACGGATCTTTTCACAACCCTCAGAGGGAACCATGAGCGATATCGAAGCACGTGTCAAAAAAATCATCGCCGAACAACTCGGCGTGGAAGAGTCTCAAGTCACTAACGAAAAGGCTTTTGTTGCCGACCTCGGCGCAGACTCTCTGGACACGGTGGAATTGGTGATGGCTCTGGAAGACGAGTTCGGCATTGAGATCCCGGACGAAGACGCCGAGAAGATCACCACGGTGCAAAACGCGATCGACTACGCCAACACGCACCACAAGGCCTGAGTCCCTGGCGGACCGGTCCTACACTTTTGGAGTGCGGGCCGGCAGGGCCTCGCGGCTTTGCCAGGCTTGTCACAGACCGCCGGCGTCATACGTCCGGCCAAACTGAGATTTTCATATGTCCCGTCGTCGCGTTGTCGTCACTGGCCTGGGCTGTATCAGCCCTGTGGGCAATACGGTTGCCGAGTCCTGGAACAATTTGTTGGCCGGCCAATCTGGCATTGACCTGATCAAGTCGTTTGACGCCAGCGCTTTCGCCTGCAAATTCGCGGGCGAGGTGAAGGGGTTTGACATCACCCAGTACATCCCTGAGAAAGAAGCGCGTCACATGGACCGCTTCATCCATCTCGGGATGGCTGCTGCCATGCAGGCTGTGGTCGACTCGGGCTTGCCCACTGGCGACGCGCTGAGCGAAGAGCAGGCTGCTCGCATCGGCTGCAACATCGGCTCTGGCATCGGTGGCCTGCCGATGATCGAGCAGACCCACGGTGAGTACACCAACCGTGGGCCGAGACGGATCTCCCCTTTCTTTGTCCCGGCTTCGATCATCAACATGATCTCGGGGCACGTTTCCATCCAGTACGGTTTCAAGGGCCCCAATGTGGCGGTGGTGACTGCCTGCACCACGGGGCTGCATGCGATCGGCTTGTCGGCTCGCATGATCGAGTACGGCGACTGCGACGTCATGGTGGCTGGCGGTGCTGAATCGACCGTTTCACCATTGGGCATCGGCGGTTTCGCCGCGGCGCGTGCTTTGTCTACCCGCAACGATGATCCCAAGACCGCTTCGCGCCCTTGGGACAAGGACCGTGATGGCTTCGTCCTTGGCGAAGGTTCCGGGGTCATGGTGCTCGAAGAATACGAACACGCCAAGGCGCGCGGTGCGCGAATCTATGCTGAACTGACCGGCTTCGGCATGTCTGGTGATGCTTATCACATGACCGCCCCTAACGTCGATGGCCCGCGCCGTTCCATGGAAATGGCCCTGCGCAATGCCGGGATCAACGCCGATCAGGTGAACTACCTGAATGCCCATGGCACCTCGACTCCGCTGGGCGATACCAATGAGACCAACGCGATCAAGGCCGCGCTGGGTGCTCATGCTTACAAGACGGTCGTGAATTCGACCAAGTCGATGACCGGCCACCTTTTGGGTGGTGCAGGTGGCATCGAGAGCGTGTTCACCGCGCTGGCGGTCTATCACCAGAAGAGTCCGCCCACCATCAACATCTTCAATCAGGATCCCGATTGCGATCTGGATTACTGTGCCAATGAGGCCCGTGATCTGAAGATTGATGTCGCCGTCAAGAACAATTTCGGTTTTGGCGGTACCAACGGCACCTTGGTCTTCAAGCGACTGAGTTGATCTGGCTGCGCGGGCTGCCGCCCTGCGCCATCAAAAAGCATGTGCCCACCTGCCGTTCGCTGAGTGATGCACACAGCGCCCCCTGTTCGATATCCGCTGAAGCCTTCTCGGCTGAGGCGGGTTTGCGAAGGGGGCGTTTTTGTTTTGTCGCTGATCGGCGTGCTGCTCTGGGTCTTTCAGACCGATCCTTCCCTGTCACGCGGGCTGGCGGCCGGGTGTCTCTGCGTCATGGCGGGCGTGATGCTCCTCCTCTCAATCCGCCACGACGAGGTGGGTGAAGTCGTTTGGGACGGTCTGACTTGGGCCGTGTATTCGGACTCGCCAGGCGGGGCGCCCCTGATGGAAGCTGGTGAGTTGATGGTGCTCTTGGATTTTCAGTTTTTCTTGTTGCTTCGCACGGGCCCCAAGGGGGCTTGGCGTGAGAAGTGGCTCTGGTTGGAACGCCGAAGTTCGCCTTCTCGCTGGCACCTGTTGCGCTGTGCGGTATATTCGCGCGCTGCACACGAGCCGTCGAAAGCGCCCATCGGGTCTTGAGCTTGTGGCTGTCTTCGTTTCATGACCCAACCCCCCACCATCCTTTCGCCAGCGTCGGACGACAGTGACCTGCTGTTGGTCCAGCGCGCGGTCGCCGGCAATCAGCGCGCGTTCGAACTCCTGGTTCTGAAGTACCAGCGGCGCGTAGCCCGCTTGGTGGCGCGCATGGTCCGGGACTCTGATCTGGTCGACGACGTTGTTCAGGAAACCTTCATCCGAGCCTACCGTGCGCTGCATCAGTTTCGAGGTGAGGCGCAGTTCTACACCTGGCTTTACCGGATTGCAGTCAATACAGCCAAGAAAGCATTGGTCGATCTCCGACGCAATCCGGTGATGAACGAAAGCGCGATGCGTGGGCGCGATGATGACGATGAAACTTCCCCGGTTTCAAACGAACTAAGCAGCGATGAAACCCCGGAGACCGTCTTGGCGGCCAAGGAAATCGGAGAGGCCGTGAACTCCGCCATGGAGGCCTTGCCCGAAGATCTGCGGCAAGCGGTCACGCTGAGGGAGATCGAAGGGCTCAGTTACGACGAGATCGCTGAGGTGATGAATTGTCCGATCGGCACGGTGCGCTCACGGATTTTCCGCGCCCGAGAGGCCATTTCGGCCAAGGTCAAGCCATTGCTGACCAATCAGACTGGGAAACGTTGGTGACGAATCATGGGATTGCAAATGGACCGAATGCTTGAAAACCGCGAGTTGATCTCTGATCTGGTCGATGGTCGCTTGGATGAATCCGATGCTGCCAAACTGCTCGATCAACTGGGTGCCGATGATGACGCTGCCGTATCCTGGGAGATCTATCACCTCAGTCGCGATGTTCTCCGTGGTGAATGGAGCATGAACGCCGATGGGGTCGATGCGTCTTCGGCGCTGGCGCCCGATTTCATGGGGCGTTTGCGGGCTCGGATCGCCGAAGAGCAAATTGAACCATTGCCTGTATTGCCCCAAGTTGAGCCCGTGTCGCAGCGCACCTACCAGGTCGAGGCTGCGAATCAGCCTCTTTTCCGTTGGCGGATGGTGGCGGGTTTGGCCTCCATGGTCGCCGTCGCAGCGGTGGGATGGGGTGTGTTGGGTCAGCAGGATCCGGGGCGCCCGAATGTGACCATGGCCGCCAACTCGGTTCCTGCATCCGGTGTGCAGGCCGTGGCGGTGTCGTTGCCAGGAGACGAGCGCGCCGTCATGCTGCGTGATCCCCGGTTGGACGAGTTGCTGGCAGCGCACAAACAAGCTGCAGGGGCCTCTGCACTGCAGACCCCGGCGGGTTTCCTGCGCAATGCGACTTTCGAGGGGGCCTCGCGGTGAGCTTTGCCTCAGGTGCAAACCACATGAGACAGGTGTTGTCCAGATCCTTGCTGTCGTTGCTGGCCGCAGCTGGCTTGTCCTCGATGGCGATGGCCGCACCGCCCCAGGCGACGGCGCAGGTCACGGTCGGGCCGACGCCATTGAACAAATCGGCACCGCAAGAACTGGACTTGAACCAGTGGTTGCTGCGGATGCACAACGCCTCCAGTCGCAAAGCCTATGTGGGCACATTTGTGGTCATGTCGGCGGCCGGCGGGATGTACAGTTCGCGCATCTGGCATGTCTGTGATGGCGATGTTCAGATGGAGCGAGTCGATGCCCTGACTGGCCCGCCTCGCTCGACACTGCGTCGCAACGATCAGGTCATCACCTTTTTGCCCGAGCTGCGGGTGGCCCGAGCCGAGAAGCGCGATTCGTTCGGGGTGTTTCCCAATCTGCGTCGCGGGGGGGACCCCGCTCTGGCCAATTTGTACCAGGCCAGCGCACAAGGCGTGGACCGCGTGGCGGGCTTTGATGCTGACGTGGTGCTGATTCAACCCAAGGATGCACAACGCTTCGGCTATCGGATCTGGAGCGAGAAGAAGTCTGGTCTGGTGGTCAAGATCCAGACGCTGGATGCAGAGGGGCGTGTGCTGGAGCAGGCTGCTTTCTCCGAGTTGGACCTTGAGGCCAATGTGAAGATGGAGAAGCTGGCCCAGATGATGGCAGCGACCAGCGGCTACCGTGTCGAGCATCCTGATCTCACCAAGACAACGGCGCAGCAGGAGGGCTGGGCCCTCAAGGGGCCAGTGGCAGGCTTCCAGACCGTCAGCTGTTACAAGCGGGGGATGGTCGGTTCGACCACGATCGGTCCGAAGGCCCCGCCTGAGCCCACGCTGCAATGGACCTTTTCAGACGGCTTGGCCACAGTTTCTCTGTTCATCGAGCCCTACGACCGTCAGCCCCGCACGGCCGACGAGGTACAGCTCTCCATGGGTGCCACCCAAACATTGGGCAAGCGCGTGCTGAGTGACTGGTGGGTCACGGTGGTGGGTGAGGTGCCCGCCCAGACACTGAAGTTGTTTGCCCAGAGCCTTGAACGTCTCAAATAAGCCAATGGCCTGCCTCAGGCGCTCCTACGATGGCTGCGCCCAGCGCCTGTCGCATTTCAACTGATTGCTTGAATCGATTCTAGAAAGGACCATGATGCCGATCGTCACCTGGAAGAAGAGCCTGAATACCTGGGTCCTGCTGGCTGCCGTGGGCAGCACCTCTGCCTTGTCCCTCTTTCCTGCTCAGGCTGCCCAGGCCCAAAGTGCGGCGGTGCAGCGGACTTTGCCGGATTTCACAGACTTGGTCGATCAAGTCGGGCCGTCGGTGGTCAACATCCGGACCCTTGAAAAGGTCTCGAGCCGATCTGGTGCCGGAGCCGGCATGGATGAAGACATGCTGGAGTTCTTCCGGCGCTTTGGCCTGCCAGTGCCCCAGGCACCTCGCCAGGCGCCCAGGCAACAGCGTCCGCAGTCCGAGGAGGAGGCGCAGCCGCGTGGCGTGGGCTCTGGCTTCATCCTGACGGCCGACGGCTTCATCATGACCAACGCCCATGTGGTGGAGGATGCCGATGAAGTGCTCGTCACTTTGACCGACAAGCGCGAGTTCAAGGCTCGCATCGTCGGCTCGGACAAGCGCACGGACGTCGCCGTGGTCAAGATTGAAGCGTCGGGTTTGCCGGCGGTGAAGCTCGGCGACGTGTCTCGTTTGCGGGTCGGCGAATGGGTGATGGCCATCGGTTCGCCTTTCGGGCTCGAGAACACCGTGACCGCAGGGATCGTGAGTGCCAAGCAGCGCGAGACGGGTGACTATCTGCCTTTCATCCAGACCGATGTCGCGATCAATCCGGGCAACTCCGGCGGGCCCCTGATCAATATGCGCGGGGAGGTCATCGGCATCAACAGCCAGATCTACTCCCGTTCGGGCGGTTTCATGGGCATTTCCTTTGCCATCCCGATCGATGACGCGATCCGCGTGAGTGATCAATTGCGTGTCAGCGGCCGCGTCTCGCGAGGGCGCATCGGCGTGCAGATCGACCAGGTCACCAAAGAGGTGGCTGAGTCGGTCGGCTTGTCCAAGGCTCAGGGTGCCTTGGTTCGTGGCGTGGAATCCGGATCGCCGGCGGACAAGGCGGGCGTGGAGCCGGGGGACGTGATCCTTCGTTTCGATGGCAAGCCCATCGAGAAGAGTGCCGATCTGCCGCGTCTGGTCGGCAATACCAAGCCTGGCTCACGCAGTACCCTGACCGTGTTCCGTCGCGGGGCCAACCGTGATCTGGCGATCACGGTGGCTGAAATCGAGCCTGATTCGGTGGCATCACGCAAATCCGATCGTGACGACAAGCCCCGCAGTTCGTCGGCGGCGCAGTCCTTGGGGCTGGTGGTCACCGAGTTGACGGCTGCCCAGAAGAAGGAGCTCAAACTCAAGGGCGGGGTGCGTGTGGATGCGGCCACCGAGGCCGCGGCTCGCGCTGGCCTGCGAGAAGGTGATGTGATTCTCTCGGTAGGCAATCTCGAGACCTTGACCGTCAAGGACTTTGAGCAGGCGCTGGCCAAGGCCGATCGCAGCAAGGCGATCAGTGTGTTGTTCCGTCGGGGTGACTGGACGCAGCTGGCCACTTTGCGTCCGGCTCGTTGATGGGGTCTCTGGTTGCATTCAACCCTTCTGCCTGCTCGGGATTGAACGCTCAGACACTTTTTTTTTGCGCGGTCCCTTCTTTTTTCTGACTCGGAGGCACAAGGGCGATAAGTTTGCGGGTGCTCACGTTTGCGAGGCCTAATTCGCCATTTGGGTAGAATGGCGCCGCTGACCGATGCGCTTCGGCATATCGAGAAGATCAAACACCACGATACGGGAAGCCAGATCGTCGATGGATGGTGATCCACAGATCACCCACAACTTGCCCAGAATATCCGGGATCAATTTGTGCATAAGCTGTGGATAAATGTCCTGTTGCAGTGTTGCAACGACAGGGTCTTGGTCTTGCTCGGGCTGTACGTCCCAGGCTTTTTGCCTACAATGAAGCTCCAACTATCGCAGTTGCCATAGATTGTTGGTTCAGGGCGCGTCGCCACCAGACGCGCCCTTTTTTCTTGTGTCTCCTCTAGACAATTCAATTACTTAAGCGTTCTCGTTGATGAATCACATCAGAAATTTTTCGATCATCGCCCACATCGACCATGGCAAGTCAACGCTGGCCGACCGCTTGATCCAGCGCTGCGGAGGGCTTGAAGAGCGTGAGATGGAGGCGCAAGTGCTCGATTCGATGGACATCGAAAAAGAGCGTGGGATAACCATCAAGGCGCAGACCGCTGCGCTGCAATACAAGGCCAAGGATGGTCAGGTCTACAACCTGAACCTCATCGATACCCCGGGCCATGTCGACTTCTCGTATGAGGTGAGCCGCTCGCTGTCGGCCTGCGAGGGTGCGCTGTTGGTCGTCGACGCCTCGCAAGGTGTCGAGGCCCAAACCGTGGCGAATTGCTACACGGCACTCGACCTGGGCGTCGAGGTGCTGCCGGTGCTCAACAAGATGGATTTGCCGCAGGCGGATCCCGAAAACGCCAAGGCCGAAGTCGAGGACGTGATCGGCATTGATGCGACTGATGCGATTCCTTGCTCGGCCAAGACCGGCATGGGCATCGATGAGATTCTGGAAGCCATCGTGGCCAAGATCCCGGCGCCCAAAGGCAATCCGGATGCCCCCTTGCGTGCCATGATCATCGACAGCTGGTTCGACAGCTATGTCGGCGTCGTGATGCTGGTGCGTGTCGTGGACGGGCGCCTGGGCAAGGGTGAGCGCTTCAAGATGATGGCCACCGGCACGACTTACAACGCGGACAACCTCGGGGTCTTCACCCCGGCCAACTTGCCACGCGAATCCCTCGAGGCAGGCGAGGTGGGCTACATCATCGCAGGCATCAAGGAGCTGCAGGCTGCCAAGGTGGGGGACACCATCACCCTGGAAAAGAAGCTGCCGAACAACCTCGGCCCTGCCAGCGAGGCGCTGCCTGGTTTCAAGGAGATCCAGCCGCAGGTGTTTGCCGGTCTCTACCCCACCGAGGCCAACCAGTACGACTCGCTGCGTGACAGCCTGGAAAAGCTCAAACTCAACGATGCCTCCCTGCATTTCGAACCCGAGGTCTCGCAGGCGCTCGGCTTCGGATTCCGTTGCGGCTTCCTGGGCCTGCTGCACATGGAGATCGTGCAGGAACGCCTGGAGCGGGAGTTCGATCAGGACCTGATCACGACCGCGCCCAGCGTGGTCTATGAGGTGGTCAAGGGCGATGGCGAGGTGATCATGGTGGAGAACCCCGCCAAGATGCCTGACCAGGGCCGCATCCAGGAGATCCGCGAACCCATCGTGACGGTTCACCTGTACATGCCTCAGGACTATGTGGGCGCCGTGATGACGCTCGCCAACCAAAAGCGTGGTGTCCAGTTGAACATGGCCTATCACGGCCGTCAGGTGATGCTGACCTACGAACTGCCACTGGGTGAAATCGTGCTCGATTTCTTCGACAAGCTCAAATCTGTCAGCCGCGGCTATGCCTCGATGGACTACGAGTTCAAGGAGTACCGGGCCTCCGACGTGGTCAAGGTGGACATCTTGCTCAACGGCGAAAAGGTCGATGCCTTGTCCATCATCGTGCACCGTACGCAGGCCCAGTACCGGGGTCGTGCGGTGGCGGCCAAGATGCGCGAGATCATCAGCCGGCAGATGTTCGATGTCGCCATCCAGGCGGCCATCGGTGCGAACATCATTGCGCGCGAGACCATCAAGGCCTTGCGCAAGAACGTGCTGGCCAAATGCTATGGCGGTGACGTCAGCCGCAAACGCAAGCTCCTTGAGAAGCAGAAGGCAGGTAAGAAGCGCATGAAACAGATCGGTTCGGTCGAGGTGCCGCAAGAGGCATTCCTGGCCATTCTGCAGGTGGAGGATTGATCATGAACGCCATGTCAACGGTCACTGCCATCATCCTGGCCGGCTTTGCCGCCTACATCGGTGCCTGGTACCTCAACATCGGGGGCATCGAGGGCAATTTCGCGCTGTTGCTGTTCCTGGCCACCCTGGTCACTGGCGCCTATTGGGTGGCAGAGCGCCTGTATTTCCTGCCCCGCCGACGCCAAGCAGTGGCCGCCGTGGAAGCGGCCCAGGCACAGCGTCGTGACGAGCTTACCCGCATGGGCATCCAGCAGGTCGATGGCGATGTGGACGACACCAAGGCCCGTCTGCTGATGCAGCCCTGGTGGCTTGACTGGACCGCAGGTCTTTTCCCGGTGATCGCCGCGGTGTTTGTCTTGCGTTCCTTTTTGTTCGAGCCCTTCAAGATCCCATCGGGCTCCATGATCCCGACGTTGCTCGTGGGCGACCTGATCCTGGTGAACAAGTTCACCTATGGCGTGCGTCTGCCGGTGATCAACAAGAAGATCACCGATGGCACGCCGCCCCAGCGCGGAGATGTGATGGTGTTCCGTTACCCGCCCAAGCCCAGCCTCGACTACATCAAGCGGGTGGTGGGTGTGCCCGGCGATGAGGTGGCCTACATCAACAAGCGCCTGACCATCAATGGCAAGCCGTTGGAGACCAAGGCCATCCCGGATTTCTTCGATGAGGACGCCGTGCGCTACTTCAAACAGTTCGAGGAGACCCTGGGCGATCAGCCTCATCGCCTGCTCAACGATCCTGATCGTCCGGCTTTTGTGCCGGGCGTGGAGGATTTCCCATTCAAGGCCAATTGTCACTACACGGTCGAGGGTGTGAGCTGTAAAGTCCCTGAAGGGCACTACTTCATGATGGGCGACAATCGTGACAACTCGCTGGACTCACGCTATTGGGGCTTTGTGCCCGACGCCAATATCGTCGGCAAGGCCGTGTTTGTTTGGATGAACTTCGGTAACCTGAAGCGCATCGGACCATTCCATTGACGACGCATCCGAAGTGCTGCACAGGGTCAAGATGACAGGAGGGATTGATCAATGAACCGATATGTTCCAGTGGGCCGCGCGTCTCAGCGAGGCCTTTCATTCATCTCTCTGGTGCTGCTGGCAGCCTTGATCGTCGCCGTCTTCGCCGTGGGGGCCCAGGTGGTTCCCACGGGCATCGAGTACGTGGCGGCCAAGCGCGCCATCGACCGCGCCAAGACCGGGAACTCGGTGGCCGAGATTCAGCAGGCTTTTGACCGCTCTGCGGCCATTGACGACATCACATCGATCACGGGCAAAGACCTGGACATCCGCAAGAGCGGTGACAAGGTCATCGTCTCTTTTGCCTATGTCCGTGAAATTCATCTCATCGGGCCAGCTTATCTGGTCATGAAATACAGCGCGCAGACCAACTAGGTGGACCCTCGACTTCAAACCCTGCAGCATAAGCTGCAACATTCATTTGCGGACCCGAAGCTGTTTCAGCGTGCGGTGACCCACCGCAGCTTTTCGTCCGATCACAACGAGCGCCTTGAATTCCTGGGCGACTCGGTGCTCAACTTGGCGGTGTCCAGTCTGCTCTACAGGCGCCTGGGCACGTTGTCTGAGGGCGATCTGTCCCGGACCCGGGCTAATCTGGTCAAGCAGGACACCCTGCACCAATTGGCACTGGACCTCGATCTGCCCGTCGTGCTCCGGCTGGGTGAGGGTGAGGCCCGCTCCGGTGGGCAGAAGCGGCCTTCGATTCTGGCTGATGCGGTCGAAGCCCTGATCGGCGCCGTTTTCCTGGATGCGGGCTACGCGGACGCCGAAGCCCTCGTGCATCGCCTGTACCAGGCGGTGGAGATCAACACGAAGATGCAGGCCATGGGCA
>RXJO01000240.1 GCA_003987795.1 Curvibacter sp. | reverse complement strand
AAAGTCAATGAAATCAACGGTCTACCCAGACCACCCCCGCGCCAGTGCTAGCTTTGCGTACCGTCACTTATTGCACTGAAAACGAGGAGACCCCCTATCGGAATGGTGCGTCAATGCATGAGCCGCAGGCTGACGGTCGTACAAGGCCTGCTCCAGGGCATCGAGCACGAAGTCCGTCTGCATGCTGCGGCTGACGCGCCAGCCCACGATGCGCCGGGCGTACACGTCCACCACGAAGGCCACGTACAGCCAGCCCTGCCAGGTGGAGACGTAGGTGAAGTCCGACACCCATAGCTCGTTGGGACGGCTGGCCTTGAAGTGCCGGTTGACGTGGTCCAGCGGGCACGGGGCCGAGGTATCCGGCGTGGTGGTGCGCACCGCCCTGCCACGGCGTGCCCCTTGCAAGCCCATGGCACGCATCAGACGCTCGACCGTGCAGCGCGCCACCACGATGCCCTCGCGGTTCATCTGCAGCCAGACCTTGTCGGCCCCGTAGACCTGCCAGTTGGCGTGCCACACGCGCTGGATGTCGGCCTTCAAGCCCTCGTCACGCTGGGCGCGTTGACTGCGCAGTTGCGGGTTGCGTTGTCGGGCTGCGTGGCGCCAGTAACACGACGGGGCCATCTGCAGCACCCGGCAGATGGGCTCGACCCCGTAGTCATCACGGTGGCGGTCGATGTAGGCCTTCACGATTTGAGTCGGCGGTCGAGCTCCGCCTGCGCGAAAAACGCGCTGGCCGTCTTCAGGATGTCGTTGGCCCGGCGCAATTCCTTGACCTCACGCTCCAGTTCCTTGATGCGCTGGGCTTCTGACGTGGTGGTGCCAGGGCGCTGGCCGCTGTCGACCTCGGCCTTCTTGACCCAGTCATTCAAGGTCTGAGGCACACAGCCAATCTTGGGCGCAATCGATTCAATGGCTGCCCACAGCGATGTGTAGTCGGCTCGGTGCTCCTGCACCATGCGAACGGCGCGTTCGCGGACTTCCGGGGAGAACTTCGGTGACTTGTTCATGGCTCCATCTTCTCAAGAGTTGGAGCCTCCTCAAAACCCGGGGCGGTTCACCGCTTTTTCCTCTACCACGTAGCGCACCTACACATGGATATCCTGAGCAGGTGCTGTCAATTCGTCAATGACAGATTTCCCTCGCATCTGAAAGATGTGCCGTGCTAGATCGGCAGATAAGTTTGTCCTAGACTGCTCGTGCCATCTCTTCGCTTTGCACTCTTAACGGGTCAAGATCATGCCGCTATCCGCTAGTACCCTTCAGTCTCTCCAGCAAGCTGGCCAGGCTATTCACGATAGCCGAGAGCGGCTTAAGGCAGAGGTGGCTCGTCACACCGAACGGCTAGTCTCAGCCATGGCAAGTCAGCCACTGGCGCCTGGCGTCGACAGCGCTTTCGCCCAGGTAAAGCAAGTGGCAAGGCTCCATCAGGAACTTCAGGCCCTGGAGGATCAGCTTGTCACCATCTATCAGGCCGCAGAACAGATCAAAGGCGAAGAGATTCAGGTGATCGAGGCACTTCCGCATCGACGCTCGCGTGTCGAATCGGCTATGTCGACGGCTGAGGACGCTCGCCTTGTAGCCCATCCCGGTCCTCGCAAGTCCGGCAAAGCTCCACCACCCAAAGAGACTCAAATGCGCGGCGCGTCAAAGCGACTCGGGGGTCGGGTCAGTGCCAATGACGAAAAGGTCTTCAAGGCTCTACGCCGCTTGTTGAAGGTGCATAAGGGTGCGACGCTTTCTCAGTCACAAATCGCGAGAGAGGCGGGCATTCCGGTAGGCTCAATCGTAGCCTCCATCAAGAGGCTCTTAGAAGTTAGGCGCGTGATACAGGTCGAGCGTGGCATGTACCAAATGACCTGAGTGTCAGTTTTGCCGATGCACTGAATTTTCTGGTGAGCGACGTCGCTGGAGGATTCGTCGCTACCAAGGTCGATTGAGAGCCCTTAAAAGTTACTGGCGACGTCGAAAAAACGGAATGAGTATGCGCAAGAGTCGCTCAAACGACTGGTACTTGCGCATGATCTAGACCTCAGTCGCTTCAAGCTTTTGCGTGTTTCCGATCGACAAGCGTTGGATCGCCCTCAGCGAGTTGGCCTATCTCCAGCCATTCGATGTTATCCAGCTTGAGCCGGGTTACCTGCTTGAAGGAGTCCATTAAGTGGTCTTCCACATCGGCCGGTATGCCTGTCGGCTTGAGCTCTGCGCGCAATGTCATGGTCTCTCTGTGGCCTTGCGCCTCCACGACAAGCTGCACACGGCTGAGTGCTGGTACGCGACTGAGCACTTCCTCAATGTTGCGAGGATAGACAAACACCTCGCGTACTTTGACACCCTGGCCAACGCGACCCTGCAGAAGGCCAATTCGGTCAACGAGGCCGTCATCTGCCTGGCTCAACGCCTGGGCGACGTCGCCTGTGCCGAATCGAATCAATGGCCACCCGCTCTCCAGGGTCGTAACCACTATCTCGCCGGTGCTGCCGATCGGCAGGGGTTCGCCCGACACTGGGTCGCACACCTGCACCATGCGCTCAGGGTGGATGCGGTACCCCTCTAGTCCATCTTCTTCGTAACCGATGAGACCAAAGTCACCGGTGGCATAGGCGGAGAACGTGTCGATGGCATAGCGCTGCTCAAGATCGCGTCGCTTCTGCATCCAGTTGCCCATTTCCCCGCCCAGCATGGCGTTCTTGACGCGCCAGTCACGAGGCAATTCGCAGCCCATGCGTGCCAAGGTTTCGGTCAAGGTAATGAAGAAGCTGGTTGACGCACAAATGCAGGTGATGCCCAACTCCAGGATGAGTTGGGCTTGCTGTTCAGCGCCGCCCGGACCGCAAGGGATGACCGTGGCCCCGGTAGATGCGATGCCTTGGTCGAGCAAAAGGCCAGCGGGCACAAGGTGGTACGACCAGGTGTTCAGCACGCGATCGCCGGGTCCGATACCCGCTTGACGAAAGACCTGTGCGAAGCCGCGCCCACTGACGTCGCTTGAAAATTCAGGCTCATAGATTGGACCCGGTGATACAAAGATGCGTCGAATGTCGCGTTCGTCTGCGGCCAGGAACCCGCCAAAAGGGGGGTGCGCTCGTTGGAGGGCGAGGAGTTGGTCTTTGGTCGTGACGGGAAGACGGGCAAGATCACTGGCGCCGTGCAAGTTGGCCGGCTCTATGGCCGCCCGTTCAAAAATGGCCCGTATGGCTGGAGCTTGTCGGTAAGCGTCGGTTTGAATGCGCTGAAGCGCTGCGAATCGGTTGGAGCGTGGGGACGTGGTCATGGGGCGGCCTGTGGATCACTTGCCGGTGAAACGCGGCGCACGTTTTCCCTGGAAGGCCTCCAGTCCTTCCTGAAGGTCAGCGCTGAAAGCATGAACTTCTGACGCCAGAAGCTCCAAGCGAAGTGCCGTGTCCTCTGGTTGGTCGAGCCCGTCGTCAACCAGTGCCTTCATGCGCTGAAGGCCCAGGGGACTCTTGGTGGCAATGGTGTCTGCCACCTTCTGGGTCGCCGCAGCGAGTTGCGCGTCGTCCACGACTTGATTCACCAACCCGGCCTCCCGCATGTCCTCGGCTGAAACGAACTCCCCGGTGTAGAGGAGGTACTTGGCACGCGTCGGGCCAATTACACGGGGGAGGCGCACCGAGCCGCCACCGCCGGGAAGCAGGCCGTAGTTGGCGTGCGCATCGCCAATCTTTGCACTTTGGGCTGCGATAACCAGGTCGCAGCACAGCACCAACTCCAGGCCGCCAGCGAGGGTAATGCCGTTCAGTGCGGCAATCACAGGCTTGGGGAACCGGTCCAGGCGGTTCATGGTCCGCAGGACACCCGCGAGAAAGGCGCTCGTGCCGTGCTCGCCCAACTGACCTCGTACGTACTTGAGGTCCGCCCCAGCGCAGAAGGCGCGGCCGGTGCCGGTGAGAACAACGGTCATTACGTCGGCGCGCTCGAGCGCCTGGTCCAGGGCTGTGTCGATGGCTTGGAGGACTTCTGGCGTGAGCGAGTTCATTGCATCCGGGCGGTTCAGGCGGATCCAAAGAGATCGATTCCGGACTTCGGTAACCACCACTGAATCTGACATGTCTTCTCCTTTAGAGGCGTACTTAGGGTTCCCTCGATTCTTTCTTTTGACTATCGGGTAAGTAACTCGGTGATTTCCCTTACCAATCGGCAAATCAACTTACCTTAGAGTAAAAACCGAAGGAGTTGCTATGAAGTCATCTAGCGAAGGCGGTCGTCTACCGTTGGCGGGAGTCAAGGTGGTGGAGTTCGAGGGAATCGGTCCAGGCCCCTTGGCGGGCCTTCACCTGGTACAGCTAGGCGCGAGCGTCACCCTGGTCGCCCGCCCCGGTCGAGGGGCTCTGCCACCAGAAATGACCCCGCCAACCGATAGCTTGATCAACCGCGGCAAGCACCGCGTCACGCTGAACCTGAAGACGCCACGAGACCAAGCGATTGCCATGGACTTGATCGCCCAAAGTGATGCCTTGATTGAAGGCAATCGACCGGGGGTGATGGAACGGTTAGGTCTTGGGCCTAAAGACTGCGCCAAGGTAAACCCCCGCCTCGTCTACGGCCGCATGACGGGCTGGGGACAGGATGGCCCGCTGGCCCAAGCTGCCGGCCACGACATGAACTACGTGGCACTGACCGGACTGATGTCTCTGACGGAGACACCCGGCCATCCACCGATCTTGCCCCCCACGGTCTTGGGGGATGCGGCAGGGGCCTTGGGTCTGACGATGGGAATCGTCGCCGGGCTGTTCGCCGCGAGAAATGGCGAAGGGCAGGGCTGCGTCGTCGACGGAGCGATTGTGGATGTGCTCGCGCTTCTCGCGCCTCTGGTTCAGCTTTTACGCAAGGGAGGCGCCCTGGAAGGGGTGGAGCCCAGCGTGTTTCATGACTCACCGTTCTATGACCGCTATCGGTGTGCGGACGGTCGATACATCACGGTGGGCGCTATCGAGCCTCCGTTCTATGCGCTTCTTCTGGAAAAGATGGGGCTGTCGGATGTGGATCCCGCTCACCAGATGAACAGGGCGTCGTGGCCGGCACTGAAGGTCCGACTGGCTGAGGCATTTGCGTCGAAGTCAAGCCGCCATTGGACTAGGGAACTGGAGGGCACGGATGCTTGCTTCGCGCCCGTCCTCACCTTGGGAGAGGCGGCGAGGCATCCCCACAACGCCAGTCGTGGCTTGTATCGCCTGACCTCCGATGGCGACGTCGAGACGGCGCGGGGATTGCGCTTCCTGCCCCTGGTTGAACGGGGCCATTTGGAGTCATCCCAATGAGGGTTTACCCCTCTCAAATTTTTTTAGTTTTACTCTAGAGTAAAACAAGTGCACGGCAGGTAAACATGATTCTGGCTGCCGGCTTTCAACAGACATCAGGAGACCGAACATGAATGACATCTACGTGATTGGGGTTGGCATGACGCCGTTTGGCCGACACCTCGACCTGGACATGAAGGCGCTCACCAGGCAGGCGGTGGAGGCAGCCATCGCGGATGCCGGTGTGCAGAAGGAGCAGTTGGAAGCGGCCTTCTTTGGCAACACTTCGCAAGGACACATGGAAGGGCAGCACATGATTCGCGGGCAGATTGCCTTGCGCGCCATGGGCATTGGTCGAATTCCAGTGGTGAACATTGAGAACGCCTGCGCCAGTGGCTCCTCTGCGTTTGCGCTGGCGTGTAGCCACTTGAAGTCCGGTGCGGGCGATGTCGCTCTCGCAGTGGGAACCGAGAAGATGTTCTCCACCGACAAGGCGCGAATGTTTTCCGTGTTTGACAGTGCCTGGGATATCTCTCGTGCACACGAGATTCGAGATTCCCTCATGAGACTGGGCCGAGACGTGACAGTGCCCGAAGGAACGACCTCGCCCAAGCCTTACAGCGTCTTCATGGATGTGTATGCCGCTTTCGCGCGCTCGCACATGCGCACGTTCGGCACGACGCAGCGGCAGCTCGCGGCCGTGGCTGCCAAGAACCACGCCCACTCGGTGCACAACCCACTTTCTCAATATCGAGTGGCCTACACCATCGACGAGATCCTGGCGGCGCCACCCATCACCTATCCGCTGACTTTGCCTATGTGTTCGCCCATCTCTGATGGCGCGGCGGCTGCGATCTTGTGCACAGGCGAGGCCCTCAAGCGCCTCAACTTGGACGCCCGGCGAGCGATCCGCGTGTTGGCCACGGTGGTGCAAAGCGGCTCAGATCGCGAAGAGTCGGATTACCGCTCGCACTGCACGGCGCTGGCCGCCAAGAAGGCCTACGACCTGGCGGGCGTCGGAGCTGCAGATATCTCAGTGGCTGAGGTCCATGACGCTACCGCCATGGGCGAAATCATCCAGTCCGAGAACCTTGGCTTCTGCGAGTTCGGCATGGGAGGCGTCATCGCGGAGCGAGGTGACACAAGCCTCGGAGGGCGGATTCCGATCAACCCGTCTGGAGGTCTGGAGTCCAAAGGGCACCCTGTCGGGGCTACTGGGCTTGCACAGATTCACGAGCTGGTTACTCAGCTGCGAGGGGAGGCGGGGAAGCGCCAGGTTGAAGGCGCTCGACTTGCGCTCGCCGAGAACGGCGGTGGCCTGGAAGGCATTGAAGAAGCGGTGGCCTGCATCACGATCCTTGGCCGCTGACCCGAAGAACAAAGAACGAAGTAGGAGACAACATGGACATTCAAAACGTGGTGGCACTCGTCACCGGAGCGGGCTCGGGTTTGGGCTTGGCCACCTGCCAGGCGCTGGTGAAGGCGGGCGCCAAGGTGATGGCGGTGGACGTCGATGAGGAGCGCTTGGTCAACAGCGTGCTGCCGCTGGGACCCAATGTTCGCATTCAGCGGGTCGACGTGTCCAACGACGCTGAGGTGAAGGCCGCCGTCGACTTTGCGGTTCAGGCATTTGGGTCGCTGCAGGTGGCGGTGAACTGTGCCGGCATTCTTGGGCCGTGCAAGACCTTGAGCAAAGGTGAGTTGTTCCCCCTTTCGCTCTGGAACCAGGTCATTGCCGTCAACCTCACTGGCACGTTTAACGTGATCCGACACGCGAGCCTGGCGATGTCGCGCAACACAGCCAACGACGACGGCGAGCGAGGTGTGATCGTGAACACCTCTTCCGGTGCAGCTTGGCAGGGTCAGATGGGGCAAGCAGCCTACAGCGCCACGAAGGCAGGGGTGATGGGGTTGACGCTGCCCGTCTCACGTGACCTGGCGCAGCACGGCGTGCGGGTTGTTTCCATTGCACCGGGCCTGTTCGAGACGGGCATGTCAGCAGGTATGCCGCCCAAGGTCTCACAAGGGCTGATCGACCACTCGATTCTCTTCCCGCATCGCATGGGGCGACCGCAGGAGTTCGCTTCACTGGTTCAACACATCGTCGAGAACGCGTACTTTAACGCCACGACCATCAGCCTGGATGCGGGTACTCGCTGATGGTCCAGTCCCTCCAAAGAACGAACTGAACCTGTAACTGGGACTGACCGCAAAGGAGTTTCCATGCAAGTAAGACGACTGATGGATCACGGGGGAAAAACATGAGTGATCTTCCAGGGGGTAAGCCGCCTCAGATCGTGCTTTCCGCAAACCATCTGCTTCTGCAGTTTGGGGGCATCGTGGCCCTGAACGACGTTTCCATCGATGTACACGCCGACGAGCTGTTGGCGGTGATCGGGCCTAACGGCGCAGGCAAGTCGTCGCTGATGAACTGCTTGAGCGGCTTCTATCGTCCCAAGGCAGGCGAGATCCGCCTTGGCGAACACTCCATCCGAGGCATGGGCACGCATGAGGTCGCGGCCCGTGGACTGGCCCGGACGTTTCAAGGTACCCACATCTTCTCGGGCATGACGGTGATCGAGAACCTGATGGTGGGGCGTCACTTGCACATGCGCACCAACCTGATCCAGTCGTTCTGCCACTTCGGACCCGCTGTGCGAGAAGAGGTGGCTCACCGGGAAGCCGTGGAGGAAATCATCGAGTTCCTGGAGATCGAGTCGATCCGTCACGTGCCCGTTGGCAGCCTGGGTTATGGGCTTCGCAAGCGCGTCGACCTGGGGCGTGCACTGGCACAAGATCCCAAGATCCTTCTGATGGACGAGCCCATGGCAGGCATGAACACCGAGGAGAAGGAAGACCTGGCCCGGTTCATTCTGGACGTGAGAGAGGCAAAACGCATCCCCATCGTGCTGGTTGAGCACGACATGGGCGTCGTCATGGACCTGGCGGATCGGATTGCTGTACTGGACTTCGGGAAAAAGATTGCTGAGGGAACGCCCAAGGAGATCCAGTCCGATCCCGCCGTTTTGAAAGCCTATCTGGGCGAGGGGGTGGCATGAACATTCGCATGGCAACACTGCCGCAATTGCTGCGTGATCACGCCCGCCAATCACCGAAGCGGCTGTCTCAGCGACACAAGACGCGCGGTATCTGGCGCGAGTACGACTTCTCGCAGGTCCAGCGCAATGTCATGGACTTGGCCTTAGGTCTTCACCAATTGGGCATTCAACGGGGAGAGACGGTCGCCATCATCGGGGAGAACGAGCCTCAGCACTACTGGGCCGAATTCGCGGCGCAGGCCATTGGGTGCAAGGTGATCTCGCTGTATCCAGACCTCACCGCAGACGAAGTGCAGTACCTGCTGGAAGACAGTGAGGCCGTCTGCCTCTTTGCGCAGGATCAGGAGCAGGTGGACAAAGGGTTGGCGGTGAAGGCGGCAACTCCTAACTTACGGCACATCGTGTATTGGGACGACACGGGCATGTGGTCGTACCACGACTCCATCTTGCGCAAGTTTCATCAGTTGCAGAGCGAGGGCCGGGCTCTTGGCGAGAAGGATGCTCTGCTGTACGACCGTCTCGTTGATCAGGGCTGTCCCGACGACATTGCAGTGCTTTCGTACACCTCGGGCACCACGGGCAAGCCCAAGGGGGTGATCCTTTCCCATCGCAGCCTGGTCGACAACGCTCAACGCCTGATCAATGCCACCAAGGCCAGGCCTGGCACCCAGTACCTGAGCTACATCGCGCCAGCCTGGGCCACAGAGCAGTTCATGGGCGTGGCCCTGGGCATTGGTCTGCCCATGGTGGTCAACTTTCCTGAGGGTCCTGAGCAGGTGCTGCCCAACATCCGCGAGCTGGCGGTCGAGGCCATGACGTTTGCCCCTCGGCAATGGGAAAGCATGGCGTCATCCGTGCAGGCCCACATGCTCGACGCTGGCCCCGTGCGGCGGGGCATTTACGAGTGGGGTTTGCAGGTGGGGCATGCGGTGCACGTCGCGCGCTTGGACGGCAAACCGGTCTCATGGTGGAAGCGGGCTTTGCTGCCCCTCGCCAATGCGCTGGTCCTGAGGCCCTTGAGAGACCAACTCGGCCTGACGCGCCTAAAGGTGGCCATTTGCGGCGGTGCCACCATGGCCCCAGATGTGTTCCGTATGTTCCATGCCATCGGCGTTCCCTTGCGAAACATCTATGGCTCAACCGAGGTGGGGCTGCTGACGAGCCACCAGGGCGACCGTTTTGATCTGGAGACCGTGGGTCACTGGATGCAGACGCACCCGGAGGCAGGTTCTTCCCTTGAATGGATGCTCACGGCCGATGGTGAGTTGTGCGTCAAGGGAGGCAGCTCGTTTCTGGGCTACTACCGACGCGAAGGATCTGTCGAGGCCAAGGTCAAGGACGGTTGGTACCAGACTGGCGATGCGGTCACCAAGACGGACCGAGGTGAGTTGGTGTTCCTGGAGCGCATGTCTGACCTGAAGCGCCTCGCCAGCGGCCAGACCTTCCCACCTCAGTTTGTGGAAACGCGTCTGCGATTCAGCCCGTTCATCAAGGACATCATGACCGTCGGAGACGAGAGGCGCGACTTCGTGGCCGCGCTCATCAACATCGACATGAGCGTGCTGTCTCGCTGGGCAGAAGACAAGCGCATTGGTTTCTCGACCTTCACGGACCTCTCCCAGCGTCTTGAAGTCGCGGAGCTCCTCAGCCGAGAAATCGCGCGGGTTAATCAGTTCCTGCCGGCCCATGCGCGGGTGCAGCGCTTCGCCAATTTCCCGAAGGAACTTGATCCCGATGAGGGCGAGTTGACCCGATCGAGAAAGTTGCGCCGAGAGTTTCTGGAAGAACGTTATTCGGCGCTGATTCAAGGTCTCTACAACGGGGCGCCTGAAGTGACCGTGGACATCCCAGTGACCTATCAGGATGGGCGTCGCAGCCAGTTCACCGCGCAGGTTTTCATTCGCGACGTGGCGTCTGCCACGCCCAAGTCCGGTCTTTCCAACGGGAGAAGGCGATGATTGATTTTCTGAATTACCTGATCAATGGCGCGCTGACGGGCCTTTTGTATGCACTGATTGCCATGGGTTTTGTGGTGATCTATCGGGCATCGAAGGTATTCAACTTCGCTCAGGGGGAGTTGGTCGTCTTCGGCGGGTACATGGTCTGGTGGACAGTGATTCAAATGGGACTGCCGCTGTGGATAGGCCTGCCAGTGGCATTCGTGAGTGCGGCAATCTTTGGACTAATGATTGAGCGAATCTTCTTCGCGCGATTGGTCGGTGAGTCCATCTTTTCAATGGTGATGGTGACCATCGGTCTTCTGATCCTTATTCGGGGCGTGGTTCTGGTCCTGTTCGGTCCACAGGTCCGCGCCTTTCCGATGGTATTTCCGATTGAGCCGCTGATATTTGGCGACATCCTGATTTCACGCTCGATGCTCTATGGCGGGTTGCTCACGATTGCCATTGGTTTCGGACTTTCGTGGTTCTTCAATAAGACCCGCGCCGGCCTGACGATGACCGCGGTGGCCGAGGATCACCAGGTGGCGATGTCCATGGGAATCTCGGTGCAGCGATCGATTGCCTTCGCTTGGATTCTTGGTTCCATTCTTTCGACTTTAGGTGCCATGGTCCACCTGAGTGGTCGATCAATCAACATGCTGAGTTCTGATATTGGTTTGGCGGCGCTTCCTGTAGCTCTGCTAGCAGGCTTGGAATCGCTTGCCGGTTTGTTGCTTGCTGGGGTGTTGGTGGGAGTGATTCAAGGGTTGGCTTCTGCCTATCTCGACCCCCTAGTCGGCGGGGCAATTGGCTCAGTCTTTCCATTCATCATCATGTTGCTGATGCTCTTGATTCGTCCAACCGGCATGTTCGGGTGGAAAACCATTGAAAGGGTTTGAACATGGATCCCGCAGGAATTTTTTCAACCTCCTATCGTCAGGATCAATCGCTCATCCGGACGCGAAATCAGGCCATCACCCTGCTGCTGTTTATTGTGGCGCTGTTTGCCCTGCCGATGTTCGCTGAGGTGCGATCGGTGGCAGTGATGACTTCGATGCTCATCACTGCAGTGGTAGTCCTTGGTCTGCAAATTAATACTGGCCTGGCCGGACAGGTCAATATTGGCCAGGCAGCATTCATGGGGGTGGGTGCGTATTCGACGGCTGTGCTGGCCAGCAAACTGCATCTTCCGTTCTGGTTGGCGTTGCCTGCGGGGGGTGTGTTCGCAGCGCTTTTCGGCGTCATATTTGGTCTCGCTGCTGTCCGGATCAAGGGCTTCTACCTCGCGCTCACCACGATTGCAGCGCAAATCCTGTTTCACTTCTTTGTGCTCAACCTTCCGCAAAAATGGTTGGGTGGCTCAAACGGCATCACCATGCAGCCTGCGGAGCTGTTTGGCTTCAAGTTTGAGTCGGATGCTGGCGTGTATTACCTGTGTCTTGTGGTGGCGATGATCATGATCGCTGGAGGATACGGAATTGCGCGCAGCCGACACGGACGAATTTTTGCAGCCGTCCGTGATGACGACGTTGCCTCGGGGATGATGGGTATCAATGTGGTCAGGACAAAAGCCCTGGCATTTCTGGTGGGTGCCTTTTATGCCGGCATTGGTGGTGGTCTTTGGGCTTACTACGTCCGCTTTGTGACGATTGACCAGTTCACATTGATTCATTCGATCTGGTTTATCGCCATGATCATCGTGGGCGGTATGGGTTCGATTACCGGCGCATTGATTGGAGTGTTCGTCATTCGAATGGCCCAGGAGTCCATCACGTCCATGGGGCCTGTGCTGATCGAAAGAATTCCATTTCTTGGAGGAGACCTGGTGTTCGCGGCCATGAATATTTTTCTCGGCGGCATCATTGCGGGCTTCCTGATTTTTGAGCCTCGTGGCCTGATGCACCGTTGGAATATTGCAAAGCGGTCGTATCGGATGTGGCCATACCCCTATTGAGATCGCTATTTATTTCAACCCCATTTTTGCGCTGGTGGGCGGTTGATTTTGGTTGAACAGCGTGACCACAAAGGAGACAAGCAAATGATTCAGCAGACGATGGCCGTTTCTGTCAGCGCCCGCCAGGCCTTGGGTTCGGTGATGTTCTTGGCCGCCTTGGGTTGCGGTAGTGCCGCTCACGCTCAAGCGACATACAACATCGCCGGTATCGCAGACTTTACCGGCCCCTTCGCCGATGTTATGAAGGACATCACAGGCTGCCGCCGCGGGGTTCTTGACTGGTGGAATGATGAGGTGGGCAAGTCGCTTGGCGTGACGCTGAAGGTCAAGGAGCACGACGCCCGCTATGACGTCGCCCAGGTTGCCTCGCTCTGGCCAGGTATCAAGGCGGAGCTGAACCCTATCGCCGCTTGGGGCCTCGGCGGCCCGGACAGCAACGCGCTGCAGCAACGACTGCCCAACGACAAGATTCCGCTGCTGCTGGGCACGGCCGGCTATGGATTTGCCTGGAAGGGCGACAGCTGGGTGTTCAATGCCCGGGCCACATATCCGCATGAAGCGGCAGGCTTCTACACCTGGTATCAGAAGAAGATGGGGAGCGCCCCGCTGAAGGTGGGGGTGATCTCCTCTGAGGTTTCTCCTGCTTATGTGGACATCCACAAAGGCGTGGAGCGTTTTGCCAAGGACAACCCGCAGGTTCTGGAGATTGTTGAGACGATTTACACCGAGGCACAGCCGACGGACCTCACGCAGCAGGTGAGCCGTCTGCTCCGCAAAGGGGCGACGGTAATCCAGGTCTTTAACAACACGGCATCGGTGGTGGCAACCCGACGTGCGCTGCAAAGCTTGGGCAAAGGCAATATTCCCTTGGTGGTCAGCGCACATAACGGATTGCTGTCATCCGGCAAGGCGTTGGGCGACCTCAACCAGATGGAGGGAAGTTACGAGGTCTATGGCATGGCCATTCCGACGGACGACCCGACCACTGCTCGAGCCTTTTTCGAGAAGCTGCGCACCCAGTACAAGACCCAGGCCAACTTCACCTCGCCTTGCATGATGGGGCTGGCCACTTCCCTGCTCACTGTTCGCGCGGTGGAGCAGGTGGTAAAGGCCAAGGGGCCTGCTGGGGTGACGGGAGCTGATGTCCGCGCCGCTTTGCAGACCAATGCCGTTCCTAGCGAACGAACCTTTGGTGTTTTGCCCAACGTCAAGTTCAGCAACGAGGCGCCGTTTCCGACTTCTGGATTGGCCGTAAACATCGGAACGATTGAAAAGGGGAAGTACAAGCTGATCGAGCAGAACGCTCCCGTTCCAAACGTGAACAAGTGGTAATTGACCGGATCTCCAAGCCCGCGGCTGCAGGCTTGGAGTGACAACTGTCGGAGTTGCCTGTGCTTGAACTAAATAACGTGGAAGTCCTTTACAGCGATGTGATTCTGGCTGTGAAGGGGATTACAGCGCGCGTACCACAGGGCCAGTGCGTCACGCTGCTTGGCGCCAACGGCGCGGGCAAGAGTACGACGCTCAAGGCGATTTCAAATCTGATCCGCACCGAAGATGGTCGGGTCACCGCGGGATCGATCACGCTCGACGGCACCAACATCACCGGAGCCAACCCGGTAGAGGTGGTGCGCCAGGGTCTCGTGCACGTCATGGAGGGGCGCAAGGTCCTTCGTCACATGACAGTCGAACAGAACCTGGTGGTCGGTGGGCACATGGGTAGCGGGCGAGAGGCTAAGGAAAGGCTCGACGAGGTCTATTCCCGCATCAAGCGCTTGGCCGCCCTGCGCGACCGAACCGCAGGGTATTTGTCTGGAGGCGAGCAGCAACTTCTGGTGATTGGTCGCGCATTGATGTCCCAGCCCAAGCTGGTGATGATCGATGAACCATCGCTCGGATTGGCCCCCTTGATGGTGGAGGAGGTGTACGGCCTTCTTTCCGACTTGAAAGCCAGCGGTCTGACTTTGCTGATCGTTGAGCAGAACACCCGCGTTGCGCTCGAACTCGCGGACTACGGCTATGTGATGGAGAGCGGCCGCATCGTGTTGGAGGGGCCTTCTGGTCAGCTCAAGAGCAATGAGGATGTTCGCGAGTTCTACCTCGGCTTGACGGTGGAGGGGGAGCGCAAGAGCTTTCGGGACATGAAGCACTATCGTCGCCGCAAGCGCTGGCTCGGTTGAACTGTATTTTTTGACACAAAGAAGTTAAATCCAAGGACATCAGATGAGCAGTGTTTCCAACGCTTTCCTCAGCGAACAAGAGGTCATGATTCGGGAATCCGCGCGCCGCGTAGCGCAGGAGGTGGTGGCTGTCACGGCGGCGCAGCGAGACCAAAGCAGTGAATGGCCCCATGCCGAAATCCAGTCCGTGGCCGAATTGGGGTTCATGGGCATGCTGGCCCCTCAGTCGTATGGGGGTGCAGGACTTTCTTTTGTTGAGTATTGCTTGGCCATCGAGGAATTCGCCGCAGCGGATGGTGGCTTTGCCACGATGATGCACGTGCACAACTCATCAGCGCATGTCTTGTGCAATTTCGGCACTGAGGAGCAGAAGGCTCAACACCTGCCTGGTCTGGCCTCGGCCAAGAATATCGGTGCATTCCTGCTGTCAGAACCACACGCCGGGTCGGATACCGCTGCCATCCGAACATCTGCTAAGCGCGATGGCGATCACTACGTGATCAACGGCAGCAAGCAATGGATTTCCAATGGCAGCGAAGCGGGGTTCGCTTTTGTGGTGGCAGCCACTGGCGAGCCTGGATCGCGCAATCGATTCAGTCTGTTCATTGCTGACCCCAAGGATCCGGGTTATCAGGTGCTCCGAATCGAGAACAAGCTCGGGCAGCACACGGCTCACACTGCCCAGATTCAGCTGGACAACCTGCGCGTTCCGGCCGGCAATCTGGTGGGCGAAGAGGGGAGGGGATACGGAAAGGCCCTGTCGCTTTTGTCTGATGGGCGAATCGCGATTGCCGCCCTGGCCATTGGTGTCGCACGTGCGGCGCTTGAAGCGGCCATTCGTTACGCCAAAGATCGGGAGGCCTACGGCAAGCCGATTTCGGCACTCCAGGCCGTCAGCTTTGATCTGGCCGACATGGCGATGCAGGTCGAGGTGGCCCGGCAGTACATGATCTATGCCGCGCGCCGGCGAGATGCGGGGCTTCCCTCAGAAAAAGAGGCTTCGATTGCGAAACTGTATGCCAGCGAGATGGCAGAGAAAGTCTGTTCGGCGGCCATCCAAGTTCATGGCGGCTACGGCTACGTGTCGGACTTTCCGGTGGAGCGCTATTACCGAGATGTTCGTGTGACCAAGATCTACGAAGGCACCAGCCACATCCAGAAGCTGATCATCGCCCGCCAGATCTTGGCTGAATGAGTACCTGGGCACGCTGCCGAGGGCGGCTGCCCGGACTCGTTGGATATCATGGCTCACTCTCCAGTTTCTACCCCTAGCAAAGCACGACGTCTGATCTTATGAGCCAATCCATCGACGCAGATCCGAAGCCACGGGCGCGTTCAGCGACCAAGCGCACCACCAAGGGGGCGAGGTGGAACAATGCTGTCAGTGGTGCGGATGAGCAGTACGAACTCAAGCGGCAGGCCGTGATTGCCGAAGCATCCAAAGCCTTTGGGCGCCATGGGTCACAGAACGTCTCTCTCGACGAAATTGCCAAGGCCCTCAACGTTACCAAGCCTGCGCTCTACTACTACTTCAAGAGTAAGCAGGAGCTCATTTACGAGTGCCATGAACTGGCGATGAAGATTGGCGATCAGGTGTTGAAGGACGCGATTGCCTCAGAGTCCACTGGATATGGACGTGTCACGGCTTTCATCCGGAATTACATCTCACACCTGACAGATCAGATGGGTGCTCCGGCGATCCTGCACGACTTCTCCGCCATGACGCCGGCAGATCGCAAGAAGATCACCGTGCGCAGAAGGAAGTTTGACCTCCAGCTCCGCAACATTATTGAAGAGGGCATTCGCGACGGTTCAATCGCCCCCTGTGATGCACGGCTCGCGGTATTCTGGTTTATGGGAGCGATCAGTTCCATTTCGCAGTGGTACCACACCGATGGCAGCCTCACTGGCGACCAGGTGGCGGAGGTGTTCATCCGCTTCCTGGCCGATGGCATCCGTCAGCGAGCGACGAATCCGGTTCTCATCTGAGCCTGGAGGGCGAACGCCCGCTTCATTGGCGAGAACGTTCGCGACCAGCGGGCATTCGCGGTACGGTGTAAGCGGTGCGCGCCATCAACCGTGAACTTCTCTGTTTCGGTTAAGCAAGCTTATCGCCTCAATCATTACCAATCACCACGGATACTGCTGCCATAACTTGAATCACGACTGATGTAGAGCGTTACTACCTCCGTGCCGCTGTATGGCATAGGAGATCTACGTGAAACGAACTGCATCGACCGTAGAAAAGCCCAACTCTGCAAAGACCAAACCGAAGGCATCAGCCGCTAAGCTCGCGCCATCTCGATCTCTCTCGAGGGTGGTTGTAGCGGCCCCGTCCAAGAAAGCTGGCAGGCAAGTAAGCTCAAAAACTGAGGCAGCCGCGCAAGCGCACTCAAATGGCGTTGCGTCAGGCGAGGGTTCAACGAGCAAGCAAGCTCAAGTGATTGCCTTGCTCAGGTCGGGCGCCGGGGCCTCAATGGCTCAGTTGATCGAGGTGACCGGGTGGGTTCCGCACACCGTGCGCGCCATGATCAGCACTGCATTGCGCAGGCGGCTTGGCCTGAATGTTGAGCTGAAAGTCGAAAACGGTGTACGCGTCTACCGGATTGTGGGAGTGGCTGGCCAATGACGGAGCTGGAAGTTATCCGGGCGGCCAGACGGGATCTCCTCGTGACCCGGTGGCAGGCGTGCTTTAACGTCAATCCACCACCCCGGGTTCACACCGAGCTCTTGCGCCGCGTTTTGGCCTGGCATGTCCAAGTCGAGGCCACCGGTCAGAAGGTGACCCTGCATCGTCCTAGCTCGGCATCGGTAGATCGGACAAGGTCGCTACTTACGCCAGGCACTCGGTTGTTGCGGGAGTGGCGAGGCATTACCCATGAGGTTTCCGTCGGCCCTGATGGGTTCGACTACGCAGGGAAGACCTACAAGAGCCTCTCTGCCATCGCTCGAGCCATTACCGGTACACCATGGTCGGGTCCCGCGTTCTTTGGGATCAAGCGCTGATGGCGGCCAAAAAGTCAGGGGGTCTTTCTGCTCCCCATGTCGATCCCTCGCTGGCCTGCGCGATTTACACCCGCAAGTCTTCGGAGGAGGGCCTGGAGCAGGACTTCAACTCCTTGCATGCCCAGCGTGAGGCGGGGTCTCCTCGTTTTCAGTGCAATAAGTGACGGTACGCAAAGCTAGCACTGGCGCGGGGGTGGTCTGGGTAGACCGTTGATTTCATTGACTTTCCT
>RXJO01000231.1 GCA_003987795.1 Curvibacter sp. | reverse complement strand
GCATGTAGGCGGCCACGGTGGCGCGGCCGTAGCTGGCCACCATGGCCTTGAGCTCTTGCGTGCCCTTCTCATTGGCCGCGATCTGGGCGCGCAGATCGGCCAGGTTCTGGGCCGGATTGCGGCTGGGGTAGCTGCCGCTTTGCAGCAGGGCCAGCATGTCGGCTTCGCGCAGCACGCCGCGCTCGACCAGCTTGAAGTTGTCGATCAGCACGCCTTCTTCTTCGATGCGACTGGAGAACGGAGGCATCGAACCTGGCGTGGTGCCGCCGACGTCGGCGTGGTGCCCCCGCGAGGCCACGAAGAAGCTGGGTTGGGTGTCGGCCTCTTCGAGGTACACCGGGGTGACCACGGTGATGTCGGGCAGGTGGGTGCCACCGTGATAGGGGTCGTTGAGCACGTACACGTCGCCGGGCTGCATGCCAGGGTTGCGGTCGATCACGCTGCGGATCGATTCGCTCATCGAGCCCAGGTGCACCGGCATGTGCGGGGCGTTGGCGATCAACTGGCCCGCCGCATCGAAGACGGCGCAGCTGAAGTCCAGCCGCTCTTTGATGTTGACCGAGTAGGCGGTGTTCTGCAGGCGCAGGCCCATCTGCTCGGTGATGTTCATGAACAGGTTGTTGAACACTTCGAGCATCACCGGGTCCACCTGGGTGCCCACGGCGTGCACCACGCTGCGGGCCTTCACGCGCTGCAGCAGCAGGCAGCCATCGGCGCCCATGCGGGCCTGCCAGCCAGGCTCGACCACGGTGGTCGAGTTGCGCTCGGCGATCACGGCCGGCCCGTCCAGGGTGGCGCCGGGGGCCAGGGCTTCGCGTTGGTACAGGGCGGCGTCGCGCCAGCCGGCTGGGGCGTCGTCGGCCAGGCAGTACATGCGCACGCTGGAGACCGCGCTGGCCGGGTGCTCGGTGGCAGGCTGGGCCTGCTTGGGTGCGGCGGTGCTCACACCGGGCAAGGTGCATTCCACGTTGATGGCCTCGATCACCAGATCGCGTTCGGGCATCAGGAAGGCGAAGCGCTGGCGGTAGGCCGTCTCGAAATGGTCGCGCAAGGCGGCCAGGGCCTCGAGGGCTGGCAGCTCGGGGTCGTAGGCGCAGGGCAGGGCGGTGTCGGTGCCGGCGTAGCGCAGTTGCAGTTGAAAACGGGTCTGCAGCGCGCTGGCCCCCAGCGCCTGCTGGCTCAGCTCACCCTCGGCCTGGGCCTGCAGGGCGGCCGCCTGCCGGGCGGCCTCGGCCAGGCCGGCGGCGTCCAGCGGGCGCTCGATCGAGGTCTCGCGCAGGGCGATCTGGTCGGCCAGGCCCATGCCGTAGGCCGACAACACGCCCGCGAACGGGTGGGCCAGCACCCGGGTCATGCCCAGCGCATCGGCCACCAGGCAGGCGTGCTGTCCGCCCGCGCCGCCGAAGCATTGCAGCGTGTAGTGGGTGACGTCGTAGCCGCGGGCCACGGAAATGCGCTTGACCGCGTTGGCCATGCTGCCCACGGCGATCTGCAGCGCGCCGGCGGCCACCTCTTCGGCGCGAGTGGGGCGGCCGCTGGCGGCGGCCATGGCCACGGCCATCGCTTCAAAGCGCTGCTGCACCACGCCCCGGTCCAGGGGCTGGTCGGCGGCCGGGCCGAAGACCTGCGGGAACCACTGCGGCTGGATGCGGCCCAGCATCACGTTGGCATCGGTGGTGGCCAGCGGGCCGCCGCGCCGGTAGCTGGCCGGGCCGGGATTGGCGCCGGCCGATTCGGGGCCCACGCGCAGCCGGGCCCCGTCGAAGCTGATGATCGAGCCGCCACCGGCGGCCACGGTGTGGATGCTCATCATCGGCGCCCGCATGCGCACGCCGGCCACTTCGGTGTCGAAGGTGCGCTCGAACTCGCCGGCGTAGTGGCTCACGTCGGTCGAGGTGCCCCCCATGTCAAAGCCGATCACCTTGTCGTGGCCTGCTGCGACGGCGGTGCGCACCATGCCCACGATGCCGCCGGCCGGGCCCGACAGGATCGCATCCTTGCCCTGGAAGCGCTGGGCCTCGGTGAGACCGCCCGAGCTCTGCATGAAGTAAAGCGGCACGCCCGGCATCTGCTGAGCCACCTGCTCGACGTAGCGGCGCAGGATGGGCGACAGGTAGGCATCGACCACGGTGGTGTCACCGCGTGGCACGAACTTGATCAGCGGGCTGACGCGGTGCGACACCGAGATCTGGCTGAAGCCGATCTCGCGTGCCAGGGCCTCGGCCTGCAACTCGTGCTGCGGGTAGCGGTAGCCGTGCATGAAGACGATGGCGCAGGCCCGCAGCCCGGCGTCAAAGGCCGCCTGCAGGTCCTGGCGCAGCGAAGCCGGGTCGAGCGGGAGCACCAGACCCCCATCGGCGTCCACGCGCTCGGCCGCCTCGATCACACGCTCGTAGAGCAGTTCAGGCAGCTCGATGTGGCGGGCGAACAGGCTGGGGCGGGCCTGGTTGGCGATGCGCAAGGCATCGCGAAACCCCTGGGTGGTGACCAGCAGGGTGCGGTCACCCTTGCGCTCCAGCAAGGCGTTGGTGGCCACTGTCGTGCCCATCTTCACGCAGGCCACACGCTGCGGTGTGATCGCTTCGCCAGGCTTCAGGCCCAGCAGGCGGCGGATGCCCTCGACCGCCGCATCGCGGTATTGCTCGGGGTTCTCAGACAGCATCTTCAGGGTGTGGAATTCACCGGCCGGGTCGCGTCCCACGAGGTCGGTGAAGGTGCCGCCGCGGTCGATCCAGAACTCCCACAGTGCGTTGTCGGTGGCGTGGTTCGGGCTCGTGTGCTCAGGGGTGGAGGTCATGGTGGTAGGCATGCTCATGCTCGATCAGGATGGGCAGGATGGGGTTAGCGTGCCGGTACGGCAGCGGGGCTCAGTTCGCGGCCCCGGGTCTCGGGCAGCGCCAGGGCGGCGACGATCACCAGGCCGTAGCAGATGGCCGAGATCCAGCCGATCGTCTGGCCCAGGGGCAAGGTGGCACTCAGTTGGCCGATCAGGGCCGGGCAGATGGCGCCGATGGCGCGGCCGAAGTTGTAGCTGAAGCCTTGGCCTGAACCCCGCACATCACCGGGGAACAGCTCCGACAGGAAGGCCCCCATGCCCGAGAAGATGCCCGACAGGAAGAAGCCCAGCGGAAAGCCCAGCACCAGCATCAGGCTGTCGGTGATCGGAATCTGGGTGTAGCTCAGCACCAGGGCGGCGCCCATGGCGGCAAACAGGATGAAACAGCGGCGGCGGCCGATGGCATCCGACAGCCAGGCGCTGGTCAGATAGCCCACGAACGAGCCGGCGATCAGCACCAGCAGGTAGGTGCTGGTGCCCAGCACCGAGAGCTGGCGCTCGGTCTTCAGAAAGGTGGGCAGCCAGGTGGTCACCGAGTAGTAGGCGCCCTGCATGCCGGTGGCCAGCAGGCTGGCCAGCACCGTGGTGCGCAGCAGGCTGGGGTGGAAGATGCGCAGGAAGTTGCTGCGTTCGCCGCTGGCGCGTTGGCGGGCCTGCTCGGCCAGGTACACCTCGGGTTCGCCCAGGTTGCGGCGGATGTACAGGATCAGCAGCGCGGGCAGGATGCCGATCCAGAACAGCACCTTCCAGGCCTGCTCGGGCGGCAGCACGGCGTACATGCCCCAGAAGGCCAGTGCCGAGGCCGCCCAGCCCACGGCCCAACTGCTCTGCACCAGGCCGGCGGCCTTGCCGCGGTGGCGCGCCGAAATGGTCTCGGCGATCAGCACCGAGCCCACGGCCCACTCGCCGCCCATGCCGAAGCCCTGCATGGCACGGGTGAAGAACAGTTGGCCGAAAGAGTTGGTGAAGCCGCTCAGGAAGGTGAATAGTGCAAACCACAGCACGGTCCACTGCAGCACGCGCACCCGGCCGAAACGGTCGGCCAGCACGCCGGCAGCCCAGCCGCCAACAGCCGAGGTCAGCAGTGCGCCGGTGGCGATGTAGCCCGCCTCGGCCTTGCTCATGTTCCAGGCCGCCAGCAGCGTGGGGATCAGGAAGGTGTAGATCATGTAGTCAAAGCCGTCCACGCCATAGCCGGCGAAGGTGGCGGTGAGCGTGCGGCGCTCAGAAGGGGTTGTTTGTTTCAGCCACATGGGGAGGTTCTGGTTGAGGGTTGAGGGAGGGTCAGGAAAACAGGGTTGAGTTGATCCCGGCCCTGACGCGGGCATGCGTCGGGGCCTGGAGGGCGGGGGTTGAATCGGGTGCAGGCCGTCAGGGCCTGTGGCGCTCAGGCGGGCACGGGCTGTCGCAGGCGGTGCGCGGTCGGGGCGCTCTGTTGCAGATCCCGGTTGAGCCGGTCGGTGACCAGCATGTGGCCCGGCGCATGGGTGATGCAGAAGGCCGGGCGTGCGGCCGCGATCGCGGCCTGGGGCGTCACGCCGCAGGCCCAGAACACGGGCAGTTCGTCGTCACGCACGGCCACGGCATCACCGTAGTCGGGTCGGGCTAGGTCGGTGATGCCGATCAGGGCTGGGTCCCCGATGTGGATCGGGGCGCCATGGACCAGCGGTGTGCGGGCCGTGATCTGCACCGCACGGATCGCGTCGGCCGCCTTCAGCGGCCGCATCGATACCACGGTGGGGCCATGGAACACGCCGACCGAGTGGGTCGGGATGTTGCTGCGGTACATGGCCACATTCAGGCCCTGCTCGACGTGGCGCAGCGCGATGCCGGCCTCCAGCAGGGCATGCTCGAAGGAGAACGAGCAGCCCAGGGCAAAGGTGACCAGGTCGTCACGCCACCAGTCGCGCAGGTCGGTGGTCTCTGCCACACGCTCGCCGTCGCGCCACACGTGATAGCGCGGCACGTCGCTGCGCACATCCAGATCGACCCCGAGGCCCGGCAGCCTGGGCGAACCGGGCTCGGACACTTCCAGCAGCGGGCAGGGCGTCGGGTTGAGCTCGCAGAAGCGGCGGAAGTCTTCGGCCAAGGCCTGAGGCAGGATGGCCAGGTTGACCTGCACGTGCTCGCGGGCCAGGCCGCTGGTATGGCCTTGCAGCCGGCCCGAGCGGGCGGCCAGTCGCACCTCCAGCGCGCTGGCGTCGGGGCCGGGCAGGTCGTTCTGAGGGGCGGCGGTCAGGGTGGTGGAGATCGGGCTGTTCATGGTGCGTGTCTTCAAGAGCCATCACGCGATGGGCGTGATCGGTGGCGATGGGGCGGATTGTGGAAGCCGCCGCGTCTTGAATCCAACGCAAAATTTGCTGTGTTTGTCATCGAAAAAATCGATGAAGCCGCGAGAATTCTCGATATTGCGAAATCTGTGCCAACACCATCAGGACTTACCCGGAGGTGGTTTTGCCCCAAGAAGGGGCCTTGAGCTTGGATTTCAGGCGCCGGTGCGGCGGCTGCGAACCGGCTTGGTGCGGCCCACATAGGTCTGGGCCGATTCGAGCACCGATTCGGCCACCCCCGAGCCCGGGTCGGCTCGGTAGCTGGCATGGATGGGCAGCGACGCCAGGCTCACTTCAGAGCGAAGGATGCGCAGCAGCAGCCGGCTGGACAGGTGGCGTGTGGCTGCCCGCGGCAGCGTGGCAATGCCAAAACCCCCTTCCACCAACTGCACCATCGCCGAAATCGATGAGATCGCGTGGATGCGCGGCGCAGGCAGGCCGGCCTCCTGAAAGCGCTGCAGCAGGCTCTGGTGCGGCTGGGACCCGCGCTGGAAAGTGATCAGATCGTGCTGGGCCAGGTCGGCCAGCGCGTAGCGGGCCTGGGCATGCAGCGCCTTGTGGCCCACGAAGACCATCTCCATGGCCGGCATCAGGCGGGTGTGCACCTCGCTGTCGCTGCCCGCGATCGAGGTGAACACCAGGTCTTGCGCACCCCGGCGGATCTGGTCGACCAGCACCGGTGAGGTTTCCACCGTCAACTCCAGCTCGAAATCGGGGTGCTGCTGGCGCATCTCCTGCAGCCAGCCCGGCAGCCAGCTGTGCACCACCGATTCGATGGCCCCGATGCGCAGCGCCATCGGCCCGCCGCGGCCCGAGCCCAGCTCCTGCTTGACCTGGCGTTGCAGCTCCAACAGGCGTTGGGCATGCAGCTGAAAGCGTTGTCCCGCCACGGTGAGGCGGAACTGCTTCTCGCGCCGGTCCAGCAGCACCACGCCCAGTTCTTCTTCGAGCGAGGCGATGCGGTTGGACATGGCCGATTGCGTGATGTGCAGCTTCTCGGCGGCGCGCGTGATGCTTTTGAGCGAGGCGGCCCAGTGAAAGGCCTCGACGAATCGCAGGTTCATGGCCGTTGATTGTCTCCGCCAGGGCCGGCACTTGTCCGTTCAGCCCGCATCTGTTTAAAATTCAACAATTCAACGAATATCGAAATATGGAATCCCGCACCGTCGTCCAAGCCCTGGCCGCTTTGGCACAGACCTCTCGCCTGGAGATCTTCCGCGCCCTGGTGGTGGCGGGCGAGGCGGGCCTGACGCCGGGCGTGCTGTCCGAGACCCTGGGCCTGGCCGCCAACACGCTGTCGTTCCACCTCAAGGAGTTGGTGCATGCCGAACTGGTGCACCAGGAGCGGGCCGGACGTCACCTGATCTACCGCGCCCGCTTCGAGCGCATGAACGCGGTGCTGGCCTACCTCACTGACAACTGCTGCCAGGGGCAACCCTGCGCCGCATCGCCTGCCAACAACGCCTGCCCTTGCTGAAAGAGAGAGTCCATCATGAAACGCTTCCATGTCCATCTGCATGTGGATGACCTGCAGGCCAGTCTTCGTTTCTACCAGCAGTTGTTCGCGGCTGAGCCCGCGCGCGTTGAGAGCGACTATGCCAAGTGGATGCTGACGGATCCGCCGCTCAACTTCGCGATCTCCACCCGCGGCAGTCGGCCCGGCCTGGACCATTTCGGTTTCCAGACCGACAGCGCAGCGGAGCTCGACGCGCTCAAGCAGCGTGCCACCGGGGCTGACATGGCCCTGCTCGATGAGGGCGAGACCACTTGCTGCTATGCACGCAGCGAAAAGCACTGGGTGACCGACCCGCAGGGCATTGCCTGGGAACACTTTCACACGCTGGAAAACATCCCTGTGTTCAATGAGGCTCCAGCCACTGCCCAGCGGGCTGCTTGCTGCGAGCCGGCGCCAGCGCCGGCGCCGGCGGCGAACGCGTGCTGCGCGCCGCGGGCCACGCCAGTTGGCGTTTCCACGCCTTCCCCCAAATCCTGTTGCTGATGCCTGACGCCATGACCTTTTCCAACCCCTCCGATCCGCATGCCGTGCCCTCGGCCCCCTTGAACGTCCTGTTCCTCTGCACCCACAATTCGGCCCGCAGCATCCTGGCCGAGGCGCTGCTCAATGACATGGGCGCCGGGCGCTTCAAGGCCTACTCGGCCGGCAGCAGCCCGCGTCCCGGGCAGATGCCCAACCCGCTGGGTTTGCAGGTGCTGAGCCGCGCCGGCCTTCCGACCGAGGGCTTGCGCAGCAAAAGCTGGGACGAGTTTGCCGGTCCAGATGCGCCGCACATGGACCTGATCATCACGGTGTGCGATGACGCTGCGGGCGAGGTCTGCCCGGTGTGGCCAGGTCACCCGGCAACGGCCCACTGGGGCTATGCAGACCCTTCGGCCGGTGACGGCGACCAAGCCCACAAGCTGGAGGCCTTCCGCCAGACCCTGCACCTGCTGCAGCAGCGCCTGCAATTGCTGTGCAATCTGCCGCCCGAGAAACTCGCCCATGCCATGCTGCAGGGCAGTGCCCGCCAACTGGCCCAAGTTTGACGCGGAGCCCCTGAATGACTGCGCTTGCTGAAACTCCAACTCCCGCGCCCATGAGCGTGTTCGAACGCTACCTCACCCTGTGGGTCTTTCTGTGCATCGTGGCCGGGGTCGTGCTGGGGCAATGGTTCCCTGGCCTGTTCCAGGCCGTCGGCCGCATGGAGGTGGCCCAGGTCAACTTGCCGGTGGGGCTGCTGATCTGGGTCATGGTGATCCCCATGCTGTTGAAGGTCGATTTCTCGGCGCTGGGCGAAGTGCGGCAGCACCTGCGGGGCATTGGTGTGACCCTGTTCGTGAACTGGCTGGTCAAGCCCTTCTCGATGGCCTTCCTGGGCTGGCTGTTCATCCGCCACTGGTTCGCGCCGCTGCTGCCCGCCGACCAGATCGACAGCTACATCGCCGGCCTGATCCTGCTGGCGGCCGCGCCCTGCACCGCGATGGTCTTCGTCTGGAGCCGTTTGACCCAGGGCGACCCGTTGTTCACGCTGTCGCAGGTGGCGCTCAATGACACCATCATGGTGGTGGCCTTCGCGCCCCTGGTGGGCTTCTTGCTGGGCCTCTCGGCCATCACCGTGCCCTGGGCCACCTTGGGTGTGTCGGTGCTGCTGTACATCGTAATCCCGGTCATCCTCTCGCAATGGCTGCGCCGCCTTCTGCTCGCGCGCGGCCCGCAGGCGCTGGAGGCCGCCTTGGCACGCATCGGCCCTGGCTCGATGGCCGCCTTGCTGGCGACGCTGGTGCTGTTGTTCGCCTTCCAGGGCGAGGCCCTGCTGAAGCAGCCCTTGGTGATCGCCCTGTTGGCCGTGCCCATCCTGATCCAGGTGCTGTTCAACTCGGCCCTGGCCTACGGGCTCAACCGGGCGCTGGGCGAAAAGCACAACGTGGCCTGCCCTTCGGCCTTGATCGGCGCCAGCAACTTTTTCGAACTGGCGGTGGCCGCGGCCATCAGCCTGTTCGGCTTTCAATCGGGCGCAGCCCTGGCGACCGTGGTGGGCGTGCTGATCGAGGTGCCCGTGATGCTGCTGGTGGTGCACCTCGTCAAGCGCAGCAAACCCTGGTACGAGCGCTGCTGATCGAGATCCTCCTGTCCGACTTTGGAACAATGCAGTCCATGAGCACCATCACCATCTACCACAACCCCTCGTGCGGCACCTCACGCAACACGCTCGCCATGATCCGCAACAGCGGCGTCGAGCCCGATGTCATCCTCTACCTCAAGACCCCGCCAGACCGCGCGCAGTTGCTGGCGCTGATCGGCGCCACGGGGCAGCCCGTGATCGAACTGGTGCGCACCAAGGAGTCCGTCTTCAAGGAGCTGGGCCTGGATGCCCCCGACGTGAGCGACGCCCAATTGGTGGACGCCATGCTGGCCCATCCCATCCTGATCAACCGGCCCATCGTGGTCAGCCCGTTGGGCACCCGCCTGTGCCGCCCCTCTGAGTTGGTGCTGGATCTGCTGCCCCAGCCCCAGCAGGCGGCCTTCACCAAGGAGGATGGCCAGGCCGTGGTGGATGCGCAGGGGCGACGGGTCTGAACCTGGTGGCCAGGCAAGCAAGGGCTTTTGCAAGCGGCGGTCAGGGAAGGGCGTGCACCAATGAGCAGCTGCCCCACGGCATGCAGCGCAAGGCGCGCCCGTCTCGGCCATCAACCCAGCAGGGCGTTCACTTGCTTCAGAAATTGGTCGCCCGAGATCCAATTTCTCTCGAGCTTCTTGCCCACCCCGCCTGTGGCAAGGTCGCACTTGTAGGTTTTTGCGCGCAACTGTGAGGCTGTCATGGCGGGCAGTTCAGTCCGCCAGTTCATGAGGCCCACGACGATGGCGCTGCCTGAGGTGCGACAGCGTTCGAGCAATTCTTCGAACGACAGCAAGTCGCGATAGTTCTTGCCGGCTTGCCCCCCGGGCACCTCGCCATTCCTGATTCTTCGTGACAGCGTGTCCAGCGTGACGAGACTCCCGCGAACCGCAGGCCAATGTTCGGCAAAATCGTGTTCGATGCTTTCTGGCAGGTCGCCGAATGAAAACCAGCGCAGGGCATCATTGTTCTCTGGCCAGTTGCTTGGCTTGCTGATTTTCGGCGCGATATAGATGATTCGAGCTCGTTGGCATTGGCTCAATTTGTGCGGCAACTCGGCTTCATGGACCGACAAGCCCTGTGCGAGCAAGGTCATGACGTGGCGGTACTTGCCCGACTCCTGAGATGCTGAGGCGATGGCCTGCAACTCATCGATCAGAAATGCGGCCGAGTTCTGTTTGGCGATGGTGTCCTGCAACGCCAGGTAGACCTCGGATTGCTCATGTCGGTATGAGGTGTCGGTGGTCTTCAGTTCCACCAGCAGCAGTTCATGCTTGTCGCGACTGAACATCAGCCAGTCGATGTTGGTCGACTGGTTGTTTTCTGATTCCCCTAGCCGCGTCTTGCGGATCGGAAACTCAGGGCAGAGCATCTCCACTTCTTCATTCATGGCGGCCGACAAGGCCTCGGCCAAGAAGAACCCGATGATGGGCCCCACAGAGCGTTCAACTTGTACCTTGGGGATCATCGAGCCCTGCATCAGGTGGTTCATGAGCGCCATGAAGAAGGCGGTCTCGTTGGGCTCGATGGGTTGGGTGATGGGCTGATCTGGCATGGCGTTTCCTCCTTGAATGTCGACCTCCCCAACGAGCAGTGGGCGGGTGTTTTGGCGGGTCTTCAGAAATACGGCACTGGGGATGATTGTCACCACGGCACGGGGATCCGGAGCTTGATTGGTGTTGACTCGTCCGCTATTTGAAATCCACCCGTTGCCGTGGGTGATCTTGGCTGCGCATCTGCAAAAGAAAGCGGGCCGCTGGGGCCCGCAAGGTATCGAACGGCTGAAGCACTCAGAACCTGCAGGATCGAGGCCTCAGAACTCCACCTTCAACGAAGCCCTCAAGGTGCGCGGAGCGCCCGCCGCAAGGCGGGTGCCGCCGGCGGCCCAGTATTGTTTGTCGGCCAGGTTGTCGATGTTGATCTGCCAGGTGCTGCGCTGGCCCAGGCTGCGGTCCACGTAGCGGGCGCCCAGGCTGTACAGCGTCACGCCGGGCAGCCAGGCCTGGTTCAGGTCGTTCACCGGCCGGCGTCCCGTGGTGAAGGCGCCCGCATTGACCGACAGACCGGGCAGGGCCGGTACCTCGTACGACACGAAGTTGCTCAGCGTCTGGCGCGAGGCGTTCTCGGGCAGCTTGCCTTCGTAGGCACTGCTCACATGGCGGAAGCGGGGGTCCAGCCACTGGGCCGAGCCCTGCCAGGACCACTGCCGCGACAGCGGCCCTTGTGCGGCCAGCTCCAGCCCCTGGTAGCGCTGCTGGCCGTCAGCCACATAGACATTGCTGCTGTTGGTGTAATAGCCGGGGCGGCGGATGTCGAACACGGCGGCCGACATCAGCAGGCCGGCAGGGCGTTGCCAGCGCACGCCCAGCTCCTGCTGGCGACTCACCCCGGGGGCCAGGCGCACGTTCTGGTTCACCGTACCGGTCGGGCCGGCCTCGCCTTCCTCCAGTCCTTGCGCATAGCTGGCATAGGCCGACACCTGGGGGTTGATCTGATGGATCAAAGCGGCCATCGGGGTGGTCTTGGCCACGTCGTAAAGGGCCGTGCCCTGCTCGCTGCGGTAGTGGGTGTGGCGCAGGCCCGCGATCACCTGCCAGCCCGGGCGCAGCTCGATGCGGTCGACCGCGTACAGCCCGGTGTCGCTGGTCTTGAGTCCGGCGGTGGTCGGGCTGGTGGGCAGGGCGCCCCAGACCACGCTGGTGATCGGCACCGGGTTGTAGAGGTTCTGCGCCGACACGCTGTAGCTGCGCTGATAGACCGGGTCCTGGGTCTTGTCGGTGCGGCTCAGGCCCAGGGTCAGTTCGTGGCGCAGGCCCCCGGCCTGCACCTGGCCGAACAGCTCGGCGCGCAGCAGGTCCGAGCCCACGGCCAGGTGCTGGCTGTTGCCGGTGATGCGCCCGGCGCCGGTGGCGATCGAGGCCTGGTCGTTGAAGCGGAAGATGGCCAGGTTGCGGTCACGCAGGGTCTGCGAGTGGCCAGCCTCCAGCGTCAGGGCCCATTGGTCGCTGAGCGCGTAGTCGGCCCGCAACTGGGCCAGGCTCGACTCGGTGTCGAACGCGGTGTTGGCAGGGGCCACGAGCTTGCGCGCATCCACCGGGTGCGGCAGGGTGATCGTGCCGTTCACCGCGGTGGGCAGGTTGATGCCGATCTGCTCGTTGGTCTGGCGCTTGTCATAAGACAGGTCGGCCTGCAGCTTGAGGCGGCTGTTGACACGCCAATCCAGCGCCGCCGAGGCAAAGCGACGCTGGCCCTTGCCGGTGTTCTCCAGGTACGAGCCCAGCGAGCCGCCCGCAGCGTTCAGGCGCAATCCGAACTCGTGCTCGCTGCCGAAACGGCGCGCCATCTCGGCGCTGGCAATGGCCCGGCCGTGGTTGTCCAGCGTCATGCCGACCGAGTTCACGGGTTGGGCACCGGCCCTTTTGGTGACGAAATTGACCACGCCGGCCGGCGAGGTGAAGCCGTAGTACAGTGCCGACGCCCCCTTGAGCACCTCGACGCGTTCTTTGTCCTCCATCGGGATCTGGGCGAAGTTCATGATCGGCATCGAGCCGTTGAGGCGGTAGTTGGTGCGGTTTTCCACCGGCATGCCGCGGATCACCAACTGATCCCAGGTCTCGCCGCCGTTTTGCTGGCGCGTCACCCCGGCGGTGTTGCGCAGGGCGTCATACAGACCGCTGGCGCCTTGCAACTCCAGCACTTCCCGGGTGACCACATTGACCGTGGAGGGCACCTCCATCACCGAGGCGCCCCGGAACGTGCCGGCCTCGACCGTCTCGGGCACAAAGCCGTCAGCGCGGGTCTGCTGCACGGTCACGGTCTTCAGGGCGGCTTCATCGTTGCCGTTGCGCGGCGGCGATACCGTCTGGGCGTGGGCTCCCGGCAGCGACAGGCCGGTGAACAGCAACAGGGAGAGGGCCAGGGGCGGGCGGGGGATCAGCTTGGGCATGGGGCAGGCCTGCTAGGCCAGTGGTGAGATCAAAACTGAATTGTATGAGAATGATTCGCATTTGAAATTGAATGTCAAAAACCATGAAGCGCAGGCGCTCACCCGCCCGTGCCTGCGCCATACTCCCGGCTCCCCCAGCGGTTGGGGGTTCTGGTGACAAGGAACAGGCGTGCAATCAGCGAGCGAGCAATGGTTTGACGAGGCGTACTACCAACGTTTCTACTTCGACAAGAAGACCCGCGTGGTCGATGCCGGGCACGCCGAGCGCCTCGGCGCCTTTGTCTGCCACTATCTGCAGTACCTGCGGGTACCGGTGCAACGGGTGCTCGATGTGGGTTGCGGCATCGGCCTGTGGCGCGAGTCCATCGAGCGCCATTTCCCCGGGGCGAGTTACCAGGGGGTGGAGTACAGCGATTACCTGTGCCAGCGCTACGGCTGGCAAAAGGGCTCGGTGGTCGATTACGGCAGCGCGCAGCCTTTCGATCTGGTGATCTGCCAGGGCGTGCTGCCCTACCTGAGCCCGGCCGATCTGGCCCTGGCCTTGCGCAACCTGGCCCGGCTGTGCAAGGGTGCACTGTATGTCGAGGCCGTGGCCCGCGAGGACTACGAGCGCGACATCATCGATGAAGACCTGACCGATGCCCGCCTGTTCCGGCACCGCGCGGCGCTGTATCGGCGCGGTCTGTCAGAGGGCTTCATCGAGCTGGGCGGTGGTGTCTGGCTGAGCCGGCAGGCCGATCTGCCTTTGTTCGAACTGGAGTGCATGGGGGGGCGTTGAGCCCGTCATCTTCCATCTCCGCCCACTCGCACCCAGGTCGTTCACTTCACCTGGCTGCTGTAGTTCAGCGGCTCCCACACAAAACCCTTGCCCGCGGTGCGCAGACGGCCCACGCCCGGGAAGGGGAAGTGGGCCACCGCCACCAGGCTGCCGTCCTTGGCCAGGGCCTTGAACACGCTGGCCCGGGCCGCGCGGGCATGCGTTTCGTCACTGTCGAAGCCGATGGTGATCTCGGGTGATTCGAGCTGCACCGAGGCCACGTGGATCAGGTCGCCGAGCAGCACCAGGCGCTGGCCCTCGCTCTCGAGCACATACACGTTGTGGCCCGGCGTATGGCCGTGGGTGGCCTGGCTGCGCAGGCCGGGCACGATCTCGCCATCGGCCTGGAAGGTCTTGAGTTTGCCGGCCTCGTCGTAGGGCTTGAGCGAGGCCATCGCGCCCTGGAAGAAGCCCTTCTGGGCGTCAGGGGCGGCCGCCAGCTTGGCAGGCGAGAGCCAGAAATCCTTGTCGGCCTGGTCGGCGTGCACGGTGGCGTTGGGGAACACCACTTTGCCCTCTGAGACCAGCCCGCCGACATGGTCGGGGTGCATGTGGGTGATGACGATGTCGTCCACCTGCTCGGGCTGGTAGCCGGCCGCCTTGATCTGGGCCGACAGGCGACCCAGGGTCGGGCCGAACAGGGCACCGGCACCCGCGTCGACCAGCACCAGCCGGCTGCCGGTGTTGACCAGGAAGGCATTGACCGAGGTCTCGAGCGGGGCCTTCAGGTAGTGCTTGCCCAGGCCCTGGGCCACGCGACCTTTGGGGGCGTGCAGCAGTTGGTCGACGGGCAGATCCACCGTGCCATCGCTGAGGGCGGTCACCTCGAAGCCCCCCACCATCAGCCGGTACCAGCCGGGTGCTTGGGTCTTTTGCATCGGTGCGGCGGCCTGGGCCACGCCGGGGGTGCCGGCCAGGCTGCCGAGGGCCAGTGCCAGGGCCAGACCGAGGCGGCTTGCGTGGGTGGAAATCAGGGCGTTGCGCGGGGTGTTCATGGAGGTCCTTTCAGCGGCCGGGGGCCGCAGGGGTTGCTGCTCAAAAAGGGGACAGGCGCTATTGTTGGTTTTTGCAAAAAACTGAACAATAAGAAGATCTGCAAAGTATCTTTGCGATGTTTGCAAAGTCAATGTGGTCCTGCCCGCAGGCCCTGGCAGTGTTCATCTCCCTGACCCGGTTCGGTTCCCAAGCCCCATGATCGATTCTCTCAAAACCTTTCTCGCGGTCGCCAGCAGCGGCAATTTTTCTGAGGTGGCGCGCCAGCAGGATGTGGCGGTCTCCTCGGTCACCCGCAAGGTGGATGCTTTGGAGGCCGAGCTGGGCACGTCCCTGTTCCACCGCAGCTCGCGCCGCATCCACCTGACCGACGCGGGGGAGCAGTTCGTGCCGCGCGCGCGCACCATCCTCAGCGAGATCGCCGCCGCCCGCGATGCGCTGCACCAACTCGACGACCTGCCGCGCGGTCCGCTGACGGTGGCCGCACCCACGGTGTTCGGACGCCGCCATGTGGTGCCCGCAGTGGCCGCCTTCATGCACCAGTACCCTGGGGTCGAGGTGGATCTGCATCTCAGCGACCAGGTGATCGATCTGGCCGAGCAGGGGGTGGATGTGGCCATCCGCATCGGTGTGCTGCCCGACAGTGATCTTCAGGCCACCTTGCTGGCGCCGGTGCGCCTGGTCACCTGTGCCAGCCCGGCCTACCTGGCGCAGGCGGGGCGGCCCGCCTCGCCGATCGATCTGCTGCAGCACGAATGCATCAGCGTGGCCACGCCGCCGGCGCCGTCCTTCATCTGGCGCTATGCGGGTGTCAACCGCAACCAGCCCCTGGCCGTGCGCGGGCGATTCCGCACCGATGACAAGGACGGCATGTTGCAGGCCGCACTGGGCGGCCTGGGCGTGCTGCACATCGCCACCTGGGTGGTGAGCGACCACCTGCGCGATGGCAGCCTGGTGGCCTTGTTTCCGCAAGAGCTGTCGGCGCCGCCGGCCGACGGCCTGCCCGGCATCCACGCGGTGCGGGCGCCGGGCCGGGGCCGTTCTCAACGGGCCCGCCTGTTCCTGGCCCACCTGCGGGCGGCCATCGGCCAGCCGGCCTGGTGGGATCAGATGCCCGCCTCAGAGCCGGGCGCTTCAGCCGTGCACCTCGCTGCAGCCGTCTGAGAGCCTCAGTCTCCCATCGTGGCCGTCGGAAACAGCGGCAGGCTGCGCAGGCGCTGGCGGGTCAGCGCATACAGGGCATTGGCCAAGGCCGGGGCCAGGGTGGGCACCCCGAGCTCGCCCACGCCGCCCATGGCTTGGCTGCGGTCGGTGCTGGCCGGACGCGGAATGATCTGCACATCCACACGCGGCATCTGCTTTGGGCGGATCACCGGGTTGGTGTTGAAGTTGCGTCGCTGTGCCGCCCCGTTCACGAAGGTCTGCTGTCCATACAGGGCGGCATTCAGACCATGCACCACGCCGCCGGTGATCTGCGCCTCGATGTTGCCGGGGTTGACCGGCAGGTAGCAGTCGATCGCCACGCTCACGCGCCGGATGCTGAACGAGGTGGCACTGCTGCCACTGACCTCGACCACCATCGCCACGATGCTGTTGAAAGCCGCCCCAATGGCGATGCCGCGTGCGGTACCGGCTGCCGTGGGCGAGCTCCAGCCACCCAGCGTGGCGGCTGCGTCCAGCACGGCCAGCCAGCGCGTATCGGTGATGCGGTTGCGCCGGAACTGGTACGGGTCGAGCTTGGCGGCCCAGGCCAGTTCATCGATCATCGACTCGACCGCAAAGGTGTTGATCGAGGCCCCCACCGAGCGCCAGTAGCCCACCGGGATCGGCGAGGGGTGGCTGACCCATTCCACGCGCCGCGCGCCCATCACGTAGGGCAAGGCGTTGGAGCCCTCGTAGCCCTGGCTGTCGCCGGTGGCGGGCAGGGTGCGCCCGCGTTGGCCGCTGATCGAGGGTGAGACATTGCGATAGGCCCAACCCACGATCTGCCCTGTGGCATCGATCCGAGCGCGGGCGCGCACCAGGCCCATGGGGCGGTATTGGTCGTGGCTGAAATCCTCTTCGCGCGGCCACACCAGCATCACGGGGCGCTGGACGACCATGGCCACCTGCACCGCCTGGCCGATGAAGTCGATCTCGGCCTTGCGGCCCAGGCCGCCGCCCAGCAAGGTGGTGTGGAAGCTGATCTTGTCGGCGCTCAGGCCGGTCAGCTTCACCACCAGGGCCAGCGCCGAGTTGGCCACTTGCGTGGGGGCGTAGACGGTGCAGCTCACACCGGGCACGTAGTCGACGGTGCAGTTCAGCACCTCCATGCAGCCGTGGGGCGCATAGGGCAGGCGGTAGCTCACATCGAGCAATTGGCTGCCCGGCGTGGCCTGGGCGAGTGCGGCATCGGCGTCACCGGCGGTCTCCACGGTGTAGAGCGTACCGGGCGGGTTGCTTGCGCCTGCCACGTAGGCGGGCGCTGAAAGCGCGAGCGCCTGGGCATCGGCAAAGAACTGGGTGCTGTTGAGCGCTGCTGCATTTGTCGGCAGGGTCCACTTGAGGCTGAGGCTGCGGGCCGACTGCATGGCGTCCCAGGTGGTGGGGCCCACCACGGCCACGGCATTCACATTGCCCGCCACATCCAGTCCGCGACCGACACCCGGGCTCACCTGCACCGGCACCACGGCCAGCGCGCCCGAGGGCGTGGCCGGCACCGCCACCAAGGTGCCACCAAAGGTGGGACAGTGCCGGATCACCGCGTAGACCATCTTGGGCAGCCGCACATCGAGGCCGTATTGCGCGCTGCCGTCGACCTTGCTCGGAATGTCCTGTCGCGGCAGGCTCTGGCCAATGACCTTGAGCTGGCTGTCCGGCACCAGCGGGGCGCTGGCGGGGGGCGTCAGCAAGGCGGCGGCTGCGGCCACCTCGCCGTAGCTCAGCTTTTTGCCGCTGCTGTGCGTGATGACACCGTTGCTGACGGTGAAATTGGCGCGCGTGCTGTCGCCCAGCGCATTCATCGCGGCCTGCACCAGGGTCTCGCGGGCGATGGCGGCGGCATCGCGCAGCTTCCAGTAGTTGTTGCGGGTCGAGCTGGAGCCGGCGGTCACGATGGCCGAGCCGATCGGTGCCGGCGAGACGTTGTAGACCGGCCCGCCCTGGCGCAGCTGGATGCGGCTGTAGTCCACCATCAGGTCTTCGGCCATGATCTGGCCCAGCGTGCTGAAGGTGCCCTGACCCATCTCGGTCACGCCGATCGTCAGCGAGACGCTGTTGTCGCTGCCGATGTTGAGCCAGCTGTTGACCTGTTGGGTGGTGGTCCCTGCGGCTTGTGCCTCGGTGCTGCGGCTGCCGAACTGCAGTGCCACGCCGATCGACAGGCCTGTGCTGCCGATGAACTGACGGCGGTTCATCTTGTTGACTGCGGTGTCCATGGTGTTTCTCCGTT
>RXJO01000259.1 GCA_003987795.1 Curvibacter sp. | reverse complement strand
CTGATCGGCAAAGGCGGCACTGCGCAGGCAGTTCTCGATGCGGTGAGCCTCGTTCTTGGTCAGGACGCCGATGGTCAGGGTCGGCCGGTCGGGGCGCGCAGCGGTGGAGGGTGTCGACATGGTGGATTCGAAATGAGGGGGGAGCCGTCTCAGGCCTGCGGCGGCAACTGCCACACGCCACGCAAGCGGCCCCAGGCACGCGCCAGGTGCTTGGGCGAGACAAGCACGGCGCGGGCCAGCACGTTCAGGGCCGCCGACGCCATCAGGCGCCGGTGCGCCCTACGCCCGGCCGCCACCCCCAGGTGCTTGGCCATGAAACGGATCTTCGATTGCGCATGGTGGTAGCCGCGCCAGTACTCAGAGCGCCAGGGCCGGGGCCCGCGCACCGAGCCGCGCGACAGGTGGGTGACCCGGATGTCGGGCAGCACCAGGATCTGGCCCTGGCGCTGGAACACGCGCAGGCACAGGTCCTCGTCCTCGTAATACAGAAAGAAGCGCGGGTCGAAAAAACCCACCGGCGCCATCGCCTGCATGTTGAGCAGCATCACTGCCGCGCAGGCATAGCCCACGGCCAGCGGGCCTTCGGCGGCGCCAGTGCGGGGCTTCCAGGCATGGCGCGGCCAGCTGTAGTTGACCTGCAGGCTGCCATCGCTGTCGGTGAGCTGGGGCACCAGCACGCTGGCCTCGGGCCACTGCCGGGCAGCCTGCACCAGCGCCCCGATGGATTCGGGCGTGAGCACGCAATCGGGGTTGAGCAGCAGGGCGTACGGCGTCGCGACCTGCGCGAGGCCGGCGTTGTTGGCCACGCCATAGCCCTTGTTGGCCTCCAGGCGCAGCAGGCGCGCAGCCGGCAGGCAGCGCGCCACCTGGGCCGGGGTGTCGTCCTGGCTGGCGTTGTCGACCACGATCACGTGGGGCAAGCGGGCCAGGGCCTGGCCCAGCGCGGGCAGGCAATGGCCGCTGTTGTAGGTCACCACCAGCACCGTGACCTGGGCCAGCAGCGCATCCAGGGCGGCTTCTGGCGGCAGGTCGTCGGTTTGCGGAGCGTTCATGCCGGAGGAGGATTTGCGGGGCCCGCAGGCCGCCAAGGCATCAGTGGTGATGCGACACCACTTCGCCGGCCTTCAGGCGGTACACCGTGCCGCAATAAGGGCACTTGGCCTCGCCGGTGCGGGCCACGTCCAGGTAAACCTTGGGGTGGCTGTTCCACAGCTTCATGTCGGCCTTGGGGTTGGGGCAGAAAACGCCCCCCTGGGCATTGAGGTCCTTGGCCAGCAGTTCAACAGCAGCGCTACTCATGGGGTCCCTTTTAGGAATGTGGTGATGCAATGACGCTCAGACCGGGCTCAGCCAGTGGGCGTATTGGGGATTGCGGCCGTTCACGATGTCGAAGAACGCCGTCTGGATTTTCTCGGTGATGGGCCCGCGCGAGCCGATGCCGATCTCGATGCGGTCAAGCTCGCGGATCGGGGTCACTTCAGCGGCCGTGCCGGTGAAGAAGGCTTCGTCGGCGATGTAGACCTCGTCGCGGGTGATGCGTTTTTGCACGATCTCCAGGCCCAGGTCCTTGGCGATGTGGAACACCGTGTTGCGGGTGATGCCGTTCAGGGCGCCGGCCGACAGGTCGGGGGTGTAGATCACGCCGTTCTTCACGATGAAGATGTTCTCGCCCGCGCCTTCGGACACGAAGCCCGAGGAATCGAGCAGCAGCGCCTCGTCGTAGCCGTCGTCGGTGGCTTCCATGTTGGCCAGGATCGAGTTGCTGTAGTTGCTCACCGCCTTGGCCTGCGTCATGGTGATGTTGACGTGGTGACGGGTGTAGCTCGAGGTCTTGACGCGGATGCCGCGCTTCAGGCCCTCTTCGCCCAGGTAGGCGCCCCAGGCCCAGGCCGCCACCATCAGGTGGATGGTGTTGCCCTTGGGGCTGACGCCCAGCTTTTGCGAGCCGATCCAGGTCAATGGGCGCAGATAGCAGCTTTCGAGCTTGTTTTCGCGCACCACGGCCTTCTGGGCCTCGTTCACTTCTTCCTTGCTGAAGGGCAGCTTCATGCGCAGGATCTTGGCGCTGTTGAACAGGCGCTCGGTGTGGTCCTCGAGGCGGAAGATGGCCGTGCCGTTCACCGTGTTGTAGGCGCGCACGCCCTCGAAGGCGCCACAACCGTAGTGCAAGGTGTGGGTCAGGACGTGGATCTTGGCGTCGCGCCAGTCGACCATCTGGCCATCCATCCAGATCTTGCCGTCGCGGTCGGCCATTGAAGGGGCGAGTGTGCTCATGCGCTGGTGTCCTTGGGTGTTTGCCGTGCTGATGCGAAAACCCCGCCCTGGCAGGCTGCCGGGCAGGTCAAAACACGATTTTAAGGGGCCGGCGCGGCGTCAGAAGCGTCGTCTTCATTCACCGGGGGGCGGTACAGCGTCCATTTGACCAACTTGCCGTTGAGGAATTCGGCCGTCACATGCGACTTGGAGCCGTCGGTCCAGCGGAACACCTCGGGCTGGGCGTCCGGGGGCGACAGTTGCTCGCCCAGGGCGCGGGTGAGCGCCAGCACGTGCAGCATGGGCACGCCGGGGCGCAGCTTGGCATTGAGCATCACCGCGCTGCCCACATGGCCGATCGGGTTGTTGCTGGCCCGCTTGAGCACCTGCATCAGGCGGGTGTAATGCATCAGCACCCACATCACGACCCCGCCCAGGGCCACGGCCACGCCCCCCAGGCCATAGGCCCGGTACGACATCGCCACCAGCAGGATGCCGCCCACGGGCACCAGGATTTTCTTGAAATTCATGCGCGCATTGTCCTATGAGGCGGCCCCACGGGGGCTTGTGGCTTGTGCGTAGCAGGCCCGCGCCGGCTTCACTCGAACTCGCGTCGGATCAGGTCGATGGCCTCGTCCACCCGCTCGACCGCATGCACCGTCAGGCCCTCGATCGGCTTCTTGGGCGCATTGGCGCGCGGTACCACCGCCACGCTGAAACCCAGCTTGGCCGCCTCTTTGAGCCGCTCCTGCCCGCGCGGGGCGGGTCGGATCTCGCCCGCCAGGCCCACCTCGCCAAAGGCCAGAAACCCCTTGGGAAGGGCCTTGCCACGCAGCGAGGAGGTGATGGCCAGCAGCACCGCCAGGTCGGCCGCCGGCTCGCTGATGCGCACCCCGCCCACCGCATTCACGAACACGTCCTGGTCCATGCAGGCCACGCCGGCATGGCGGTGCAACACCGCCAGCAGCATGGCCAGGCGGTCGCGCTCCAGGCCCACGCTGAGGCGGCGCGGGCTGGGCCCGCCACCGTCGACCAGGGCCTGGATCTCGACCAGCAGCGGGCGCGTGCCCTCGAGCGTGACCAGCACGCAGCTGCCCGGCACCGGCTGGCTGTGCTGCGACAGGAAGATCGCGCTGGGGTTGCTCACCCCCTTGAGGCCGCGCTCGGTCATGGCGAACACGCCGATCTCGTTGACCGCACCGAATCGGTTCTTGATGGCCCGCACCAGGCGGTGGGTGGAATGCGTGTCGCCCTCGAAGTACAGCACCGTGTCGACCATGTGCTCGAGCACGCGCGGCCCGGCCAGCGCGCCCTCCTTGGTGACGTGGCCGATCAGCACGATGGCGATGCCCGTGCCCTTGGCCAGCCGGGTCAGGTGGGCCGAGCACTCGCGCACCTGGGCCACCGAGCCCGGCGCCGAGCTGAGCTGGTCGCTGTAGATGGTCTGGATCGAGTCGATCACCGCCACCGCCGGCTGGCGCGCCTCGACCGTGGCCAGGATTTTTTCAAGCTGGATCTCGGCCATCACCTTGACCTGGCTGTTGTCCAGGCCCAGCCGGCGCGAACGCAGCGCCACCTGGGCGCCGCTCTCCTCGCCGGTCACATAAAGGGTTTCGAGCCCGCTGCGCTGCAGCGCATCGAGCGCCTGCAGCAGCAGGGTCGACTTGCCGATGCCCGGGTCGCCGCCGATCAACACCACCCCGCCCTCGACGATGCCGCCCCCCAGCACCCGGTCCAGCTCCTCAAGCCCGCTGGGCGTGCGCGCCACCTCGGTGGCCTCGATGGCCGACAGCGGCGTGACCGCCTGTGCCAGCCCGGCATAACCTGAATAGGTCGGCGCACTGAGCCGGTTCTTGCCCCCGCCGCCCGCCCCCTCGGCCACCGACTCGACCAGCGTGTTCCAGGCATTGCACTGTGGGCACTTGCCCAGCCACTTGGCGCTGGTGCCGCCGCACTCGGTACAGGTGTAGATGGTTTTTTCTCGGGACATGGCAGGGGTGTGGGGGAACAGGCGGCCACTATAAGGGCTGGCGCGAGGCAACAGGCGAACCCTGTCGGGCCTGGCCCCTCATACCCCCTCCCCACCCAGCCGCAGCCCCCGGCTCAACACCGCGGCCGCGACCAGCAGCACCGCGATGATCAGCAGGCCGTTCTGGGTGGAGCCGGTCTGCTGCTCGATCAGGCCCATGACCGAGGGGCCCAGAAAGCCACCCAGCAGGCCCACCGTGTTGACCAGGCCGATGCCGGCCGCCAGGGCGGCGCCCGTGAGGCGCGAGGTAGGAAACAGAAACAACACCGGCTGCACCACGAAGAACATCAGCGCCGTGAGGCAGAAGCCCGCCATGGCCAGCACCGGGCCGGCATAGGCCGCGCCCAGCGCGCCCACCACCAGGCCGGCGGCCATCACCAGCAGGCCCACCCACAACAGGCGGCGGCTGCGCTGCGGTGTGGTGGCACGCTGCGGCAGCACCGCCGCCCCCAACGCGGCCACCCCCCAGGGCACGGCGGTGAGCAAGCCCACCTGCAAGGTGCTGAGCGCGCCATAGCCGCCGATGATGCCGGGCAGAAAGAAGATCACGGTGTAGATGCTGATCTGATGACAGAAGTACACCGCGATGGCGAGCCAGATCTGGCGGTCGCGCAGGCATTGGCGCAGGGCCTGCCCCATGGAGCCCCCCACGGGGTGGCCCTGTTGATCGGGCTTTCCGGGGTGGGCAGGTGTCAGGCCCAGGGCCTGGCCTTGCGCCGCCTGCTGCTGGGCCAGGTGCAGCTGCAACAGCTTGCGCTGTGCCGGCGTGAGCCAGGGCGCGGTGTCGGGCCCATCGGGCAGGTAGCGCCACACCACGGCGGCCAACGCCACCGCGGGCAGGCCTTCGAGCACGAACATCCACTGCCAGCCATGCCAACCCCACAGACCATCGAGCGCCATCAAGGCCCCTGCCAACGGGCCCGACACGATGTTGGCGATGCACACCCCCATCAAGAAATAGCCCGTGGCCCGCGCCCGCTCGCGCAGCCCGAACCAGTAGGTCAGGTACAGCATCACGCCGGGGAACAGCCCCGCCTCGGCCGCGCCCAGCAGCACTCTCATCAGGTAGAACGACCACTCGCCCTGCACCAACGCCATGCCCGCCGACAGCAAACCCCAGCTGACCATGATGCGCGTGATCCAGAAGCGCGCGCCCACGCGGTGCATGATCAGGTTGCTGGGCACCTCGAGCGCGGCATAGCTCAAGAAAAACAAGCCCGCCCCCAGCCCGTAGGCGGCCGACGACAGGCCCAGGTCGATGCTCATCTGCGCCTTGGCCAAGGCGATGTTGGTGCGGTCGATGAAGCTGATCACATAGGCCAGGATCAGCAGCGGCATCAGCCGGCGCAACAGCAGGCTGTTGAGCGACTCGAGGGCCGGGCCGGCAAGGTCGATGGGGGGCTGCCAGGTGGCCGCCTTCTTGGATAGGCGCGCCCTGCCCGCGCCGGGGCGGGCTTGTTCGATGGCCATGATGGTCTCCTGCTTGATGTTCAACACACACTGGCGATGCCCCGATCAGGGCCCCGCCCTCGGCACCCGCTCAAGGGGCTCAGAACGCCACCTGATCAGAGCCCTTGAGGCCCAGCATCTGCCGCGCCTCAGCGGGCGTGGCCACCTCAAGATTCAAGGCGTGCAGCACCTGGCGGATGCGCCGCACCTGCTCGGCGCTGGACACCGCCAGTTGCCCCGGGCCGATCCACAGGGAATCCTCCAGCCCCACCCGAACATGGGCACCCATGGCCGCGCCGATGCTGGCCAGCTCGATCTGATGCCGCCCCGTGCCCAGGATGGACCAGTGATAGCCCTGCCGCCCCAGCAGCCGGTCGGCGGTGCGGCGCATGTGCATCAGGTCTTCGGGGTGGGCGCCGATGCCACCCAGAATGCCGAACACCGACTGCACAAACAGCGGGCCCTGCACCAGCCCCCGCTCAACAAAGTGGGCCAGGTTGTAGAGGTGGCCGATGTCGTAGCACTCGAACTCGAAGCGCGTGCCCTGGTCGGCACCCTGTTGCAAGATCGCCTCGATGTCGGCAAAGGTGTTGCGGAACACCATGTTGCGGCTGCCCTCCAGGTGCAGCCACTCCCAGTCGTGCTGCAGCAAGGGGCGCGGGTAACGCTGCAGCATGGGGTACAGCCCGAAGTTCATCGAACCCATGTTGAGCGAGGCCAGCTCGGGCTGGAACTCGAGCGCCGGGCGCAGGCGCTCTTGCACCGTCATGTGCGGGCTGCCCCCGGTGGTGATGTTGATCACCGCGTCGCAGGCCTCGCGGATGCGGCTCAGAAACGGCCTGAACAACGCCGGATCTTGCGAGGGCATGCCGTTGTGGGGGTGGCGCGCATGCAGGTGCAGGATGGCCGCGCCCGCCTCGGCCGCGTCGATGCCGGCGCGGGCGATCTGCTCGGCGGTCACCGGCAGGTGCGGCGACATGCTGGGCGTGTGGATGGCGCCCGTGGGCGCGCAGGTGATGATCACCTTGCGGGCTTGGGGCAGTGCGGACCGGCCGGGCGCCGGGTTGAGATCTTGAGGGCGAGCGAAGGCCATGGGGTTCAACTCCATCGGTTCAAAGTGAGCGAGAAAAAAAGAGAAAGCGGCATGCGGCAAGCCCGCGCCGGGCACAGGCCACCGCCGTGCAGCGCCGCTAGCTGAGCGCCTGCGTGAGGCCATCCACCGCCAGCGACTGGCCGGTGATGCTGGCCGCCGCATCGCTGGCCACAAACACCGCCATCTGAGCGATGTCTTGCGCGGTGACGAGCCGGCCCAGGGCCGACTGGCCGGTGTAATCGCGCGCCACCTGGTCAACCGGCCGGCCGGTGGCCTGGGCCCGCGCCGCCATCACCGCGCGGATGCGCGGCCCCTCGACCGCACCAGGCAAGATCGCGTTGACGCGGATGCCCTCGGGCCCCAGTTCGAGCGCCAGCGTCTTGCTGAGCCCCACCACCGCCCACTTCGAGGCCGAGTACGCGGCCCGCCCGGGCATGCCCAGGTGCCCCGCCGCCGACGACAGGTTGATGATGCAGGCCCCGCCCCAGGCCAGGCCCTGGCGCGCCGCCGCATCGGCCCGCTGCGCCTGCGCGGCCCGCAGCCGCGGAATGGCCTGGCGCGCACACAGAAACTGCCCCGTGAGGTTGACCGCCAGCGTGCGCTCCCAATCGGCCAGCGTGATGCCTTCGAGCGGGCCCGAAGGCCCCGCCACGCCGGCGTTGTTGACCAGCACATCGAGCCCGCCCAGGCGCTGGTCCACGGTGCCGAACATCGAGGCCACATCGTCTTCGCGCGACACATCGGCCCATTGCCCGATGGCCCCGGGCAGCGCCATGGGCAGCGACTCGAGCGCCGAGATCGACACATCGCACACCATCACCCGCGCCCCGGTGGCGGCAAAGGCCCGCGCCAGCTCCAGGCCGATGCCGTTGGCCCCGGCGGTGATCAGCACGCGTCGCGGCGGGCCGTGCTGAGGCCCCGGGTGCGGCGCTTGGCCGGCGTGGGCAATGGGGTCGGATATGACTGTCGATAGGGTCATGGTGGGTCTCCCTGGGGTGTGGCCCCTGTTGTGAAATTCAAGATCTGAGATGAAGGGCTTGGGTGGGCTTTGAGCGGCCTTTGTGGCGGCCGTTGCGGTGGCCTTTGTGGCGGGCTTTCGGGCATGAGAGCCAGGCCGTATCAGGAGAGTTGAGCCGGGCCAAAAAATCCCAATTAGGGATATCCTATTTTGGAATTTACCGTGCCGGGATGCCTCGCATCCTTCACTCAACGCCCTACGTCCAACTGCGCCAGTTGCTGCGCGAAGCGCGCGAGGCCGCCGACCTCACCCAGGCCCAGTTGGCGGATCGCCTGGGTCGGCCCCAGTCGTTTGTGTCGAAATACGAAAGCGGTGAGCGCTACCTCGACGTGATCGAGTTTGTGGACGTGTGCCACGGCCTGGGCGTGCCGCCGGCCGTGATGCTGGAGCTGTTGACGGATTGAGGCGGCCATGCCAAGGTGCCCACAGAGCCCAGGGGGCCGCAGCAGACACCGGTTGAATGGGGAACGACATCGAAACCACCTTTCTGCAATCCATCAAAAGCCTGTCGCAGGGATAGACATGATCTTGACCAAGCCAGGCGTGTTTTATTTCACGCTATAGCGGGAAGACGCTACCGCTCATAGAAATTGCAATCACTCCACCTAAAGATGGAGAAGACATTGCAAGTTGCCACCGCATTCGGCCTGGTCCTCAGGCGCCGCCGCCATCAGGCGCGACGCACCCAAGAAGCCCTGGGCTTTGAAGCCGAGCTGCAAAGAAACTTCATCAGCGAACTGGAGCGCGGCCTCAAAATCCCCAGCCTGGGCACCGTGTGCCAGCTGGCCCGCGCCCTGGGCTGCAGTGCGGCCGACCTGGTGAGCGAGGCCGAGGCCGTGATGCTGGGCCTGCAGGCCGCCCGTGGGTTGGGCGCGGCCCTGCCGCAGTCGCTTGCGGTGCACGAGGCCCCGGCACCCTACGCGGCCCGGCCGGCGCCGGCCCCCACACCGAAAGCGAGCCGCAGCCCCCAAAAGACACCGGCCCCTGCCAACCGCAAGAACGCGCAGCCCAAGGCCCAAGCGGCCGTGGCCACGCCCCGGGCAAAGTCGCCTCAAGCGAAGCGCCGCTGAACCGGGCAGCAGGCAGGGGCCTGCGGGGGGAGGAATGAGGGGGATGAGGGGCGGCAGCAGCGCGACTGCTGTGCCGCCTGGGAATCGAAGGCATTTCCAGTACTCCTTGACGAGACTGCAAACCACCTTGAGCCTTACTACGGGCATGGGGTGGACGGGATGTTAGTAACACGTGAAAAGCCGTGCACCAGGCGTTGCCGTTCTGGTCATCCCGTCCCGAAAACTCAGCGGCGCCCTGAGAGCGTCGCCACGCATTCTGACTTGAAAGAACCTCATGATGGAGAGGTTGCGCCACTTTTCTTAGGTGTTACCAGCACCAGCCCTTGAGGGCCAAAGCGACTATGCGTGAAGAAGCGGCCTGCCCGACCCCACCTGCCGGGCACAGCCTACTGATGGCAAAACTGGCAGAGCGAGCGGAGGCTTGCTCGCCCCACCCTGCTCAGCCGCTCACTCAAGCCGGCAAAGTCAGCTTGACGATGTCGGTGCCCGACAGCGCGTAGAGCGCCCCGCCGGCATCAAAGCACAGGCCGTTCGGTGACTGCAGTGCCCCCGGCAAGGTGCCGACCCGGGTGGCGGCCACCCCGGGCGTGCCTGCCACCGTCGAGACCACGCCGGTCTGTGCATCCAGCCGGCGGATCAGGTGGTTGGCGGCGTCGGCAATGAACAGGTGGTTGTTCTTGTCGAAAGCCAGGCTGTCGACACTGCCGAACAAGGCCGCGGCCCCGGCACCATCGAGGTAGCCCGACTGGGTGGCGCTGCCCGCCACGATCACCCAATCGCCCGTGCTGGTCAGGCGAGCCACGATCTGGCCCCGTGTCGAGGCCGTGCCGGCCCCGACACTGGCCAGGGCGTGCAAGCGGCCGGCGGTGTCGAGCGCCAGTGCATTGATCTGCCAAGCTGCGGGCACCGCGGTCTCTTGCTGAATACGGCCTGTGGCATCACAGAGCAGCACCATGGGGATGTAGACGGTGGGGAACCTGTCGTAGCGCTGGAACCCCGCCACGTAAAACTTGCTGCCCGCCGCATCCATGGCCAGGGCCGTGGTCTTGGCGTAGCCCAGTTGATCGGTGTAGCGTGGCACGCCCGCCGCGTCGAGCAGGTTGCGCACCGGCCCGGCCGTGCCGGTGCTGAATGTCTGCAGGTTCAGTTGCGCAGAAAAGAAGATGTCGAATGTCGCCACCGCATCGAGGCGCACAAAATTCAGGTCGCCCGTGCTGCCCACGGCCAATGCGCCGAACAGATTGGATTGCTGGTAGATCTCGGTGCGGTAAGGCGCCAGGGTATACAGAGACGAGACCTCGCCACTGGCGCTGATCCGCGAGAGCGTTGGCCCCGCCTGATTGCGCGCCGGGCTGCCGGCCTGCAACACCGTGAACACCTGCCCAGCCGCATTCACCGCCATCGGCAAGCTGGGGCTGATGCCGGCGCCCGGGTTCTTCCAGAAATAGGCCATCGTGCCGCTGTTGACCGTGAGCACCGCCCCCTGGCTGCTCACCGTCACCCCGTTGGCCGACACCACCACACTGAACACCGCACCACTGTCCGCGCGCTGCGCCACCACGCTGTACGTGCTGGCGGTGGCCCCGGCCACGTCGACCCCGTTGCGCTGCCATTGGTAGCTCAACGCCCCGGTCCCGGTGCCGACGGCCGTCACGCTGAAGGTGGCGGTCTGCCCAGCCGTCACCTCTTGCGCCGCAGGCTGGCCGGTGATGCTGATGGTGCCGCCAGATGAAGACCCGCCGCCACACGCGGCCAAGGTGAAAGGGCTGGCCGCCAGGGCGATGGCCCAGGCGAGGCGACGGCGGTGGGGGTTGATGGGGTGATTGCTGGCGGTCATTGAGTGGTCCTTCCCTGAACTGTTTTTGAGTGGCCCCGGTCGCAACGGATGAAACGGCGCGGTGGCGGGGTTGGGAGGGACTTTAAGGGCAATGAAGCTTTTCAGGATGGCCTGAACATGGGCATCAGTTCAGTCATTGGGTTACCTGAATCACTCTGCGCTTCTCAATGAATAGTCGAGACTCAGATGTGATCGATTTCGGCATAAGTCTGAGATTTCCACCCACTGAGAATGCTGACAACAGCAATACAGAACCGACCAGGTGGGCATAGCAGCCCACATCCAGCGGCAAGCTAGAGGTCGCGGAAGACTGCAGGAGAGGATTCAACTGTAGAGACACAAGCCCTGCGTTGGTCCTTTGCCCCAATGAGGCTCATCGGCCGCATTCGTGATTCGCGAATTGCGAACATCGGACTGATGATTGAGCGCCCTCTTGCCGATCCGGATGTCCTGTCGACAGGCGCCGTCGACCCAGGTTGAAGTTCGAATCCAGTGATGGCAAGGGGCCACCACGGCCCATTCAGACCCATGAGTGAGTTGGCTTAGAGCGGAGCATTTGGTTGAATGTCAGGGCTTTGTTAGCATGCCAGAACCAAGCAGAAAGCACGTCATGCAAGTTGAACAACAGCAAGCACGTCACGACAAGCAGGATCACGACGAGTCACTCAGGTCGTTTCATGCCTACGTCTATTCGCAGCTCAACTCGCCGCGCAAGGACGAAATTCTTGAGCGTGCTGCCCAGCGCATTGCGCTCTGGCAACGAAACAAATTGTGCAGCGGCCACTACATCCGTTTTTGGTCCTCCATCGTCAAAGCCGGCGACACTGACGCCTTCAAAGCCAAGGTGCTGAATGCGCCCAAGCGTCGCGCTATGGCAATGATGCAGAACACGCCATTTTCGTTTTTGATGCGGGAGCAGACTTGAACCGCCAACAGGTGTATGCGCTATTGCGCAAAGCCAAAGATTTGAGTGGGCATTCCGAGTTTGTCATTGTTGGCTCGCTGGCTATCTTGGGCGCTGTGGCTGATCCGCCGGACGCCATGGTCATGTCGATTGACGTGGACACCTACATGAAGGCAGACCCAGGTCGAACGCTTGATTTGAGCGATGCGCTCGGCCAAGAGCTCGCCCTTTGAAAGTGAACACGGTTATTACCTAGATCCGGTCTCACCGAACTTGCCCTCATTTCCTGCCGGATGGCAGGATCGCCTGATTCAGATTGACTTCGGTGACGTTCGAGCTTTCTTTGTCGCGCCAGACGACGTTGCAGTCTCCAAATACATCCGTGGTGATGATCGTGACATGCGCTGGCTACGTGAAGGCCTACGCAGTGGCCTCCTCGATATTGATGTCATCGAACGTCGCATGGGCAGTGCCCCAACTGCGACAGACAACGAGTTACCCGATGCGAAGAGACGCCTCACGGGTCATAAGAAGCTTCTTCAGAATTCAAAAAGCAAAAGGGCTGGAAACTGAAGCCGCTCATGCAAAAGATCCTATCGGACAAGTTTTGCCCTATCGTCGATAGAAGACCGATAGAAATAGGGTGATTGACAATTCTGAGGACGATTCTTGACCTGACGATACGAGCAGAACGAGAGGATTTTCGAAAAGTCGATCAGGGACATTCAATGGCGCACCAAGCTGCTGATCGTTACCCGATAGCCAAGAACTGTCAAAGTGGTGGCGACACCGACATTCAGGGCAAGCCCTGATTCATTGGGGCATTTGCCGATCAAATGACCCCAATTTCCAGCAGGCCCGACCCCCGAGCAGTCAACGCTTTGGCCAAGCCCCCAACGCCTCCAAAAACCCCGCCACCTGCCCCTCCACCGTGGCCCACGAGGTGACCAGGCGGATCACCGAATGCTGCGGCTCGGATGCCGGGCCCCAGGGGTGGAAAGAGAAGCGCTCTTGCAGGCGGGTGATGAGCGCATCGGGCAGGATGGGGAAGACCTGATTGGTCTCGACACGGGCCGAAAGGGCGTGGCCGTGGGCGACGATGCCGGCGGCCAGTTGGGCGGCCATGGCGTTGGCGTGGCGGGCCAGCGCGGTGTAGAGGAGGTCTGCGCCGGCTGGGTCGCCAGCCTCGGCCTGGGCCGGGCCAAACAGCACCTTGAACTGGGTGCCCAGCAGCCGGCCCTTGGCCAGCAGGCCGCCCCGTTGCTTGATGTGGATCGCAAAGTCGGGCTTCAGGCTGGGGTGGCAGACGACGATGGCCTCGCCCAGCAGGGCGCCGGCCTTGGTGCCGCCGATCCAGAACAGATCGGCCAGGGCCGCGATGTCGGCCAGGGTGACGTCGTTGTGGGGCGAGGCCAGGGCAGCGCCCAGGCGCGCACCGTCGATGAAGAGCAGCAGGCCGCGCTGGCGGGCCAGGGCCGAGAGGGCCTGCAGCTCGGCCAGGGTGTAGAGGGTGCCGATCTCGGTCGCGTTGGACAGGTACAGCAGCCGGGGCCGGGCCATGTGGGGAAAGTGGGCGTTGGCGGCCAGCGCGCTTTCAACGTGGGCGGGGGTGAGCTTGCCGTCCACCGCCGGCACGGTGATCAGCTTGTGGCCGGTGGCCTCGATGGCGCCGGCCTCGCGCCCCACGATGTGGCCCGATTGGGCGGTGATGACGGCCTCGTGCGGGCGCAGGCAAGCCGCGATCGACACCAGGTTGGCCAGGGTGCCGCTGGCCACGAAGTGGATGTCGCCCGCAAAGCCGGGGCCCAGCTGGGCCTGGATGCGGGCGATGGCCTCGGCAGTGAACTGGTCGGTGCCGTAGGCCGCTTGTTGCACCAGATTGGTTTCAAGCAGGGCGCGCAGGATCTCGGGGTGGGCGCCTTCGCTGTAATCGTCGGTGAAGCTGTAGGGGGTGGGCATGCGCTGTGGGAGGTGATGTGGGGGCGATCGAAGGGTTCAGGCCGCCGCCACCCGGTTGCGCCCGGCCGCCTTGGCCAGGTACAGGGCCTGGTCGGCGCGGTTGAGCACCGTGTCCCATTCGGTGTCGGTGGTCAGCACGGTGGCGATGCCGATCGACACCGTGCAGGCGGGGGTGTTGTCGGGCCCCGGGGGCAAGGTCTCGACGCGGGCACGCAGGCGTTCGGCCAGGCTGCGGGCCGAGGCCGGGTCGCTGGCGGGCAACAGGGCCAGAAACTCTTCGCCGCCATAGCGGCCCAGCTGGTCGGTGGCGCGCAAGGCCTGCTGCACCTGTTCGGCCACGCGGCGCAGGGTGCGATCGCCGGCCTGGTGGCCCAGGGTGTCGTTGATGCGCTTGAAGTGGTCGAGATCGAGCAGCAGCAGGGCATAGGGTTGGCCCAGGCGCTGAAAACGTTCGTGCTCCTGTGCCACCAGCTCAAGGATGGCGCGGCGGTTGAAGAGGCGGGTCAGCTCGTCGTGCCGGGCCAGGTGCTCAAACTCTTGCCGCACCCTTTCGCTGGCCATGAGCTGGGCGCCGACCAGCACCATCAGGATGGTGAAGCTGAAGGTGGCCACGAACACGGAGTGGATGGGCGAGCCCGGATCGAAGCGCTGGGTGGTGGGCAGATCGACCCAGTAGGTGGATAACCCCCGCGCCAGCAGCACCAGGGTCTGCCAGGCCATGGCGATCATCATCACCCTCGAGGCAAAGCCTCGGCCGTGCCGGTACAGGGTGCGGGTGTGGGCCGCGCAGATCAGGGCCATGGCCAGGCCAAAGATCAGCATGCGGGGCCGGTAGTCGGGCCAGAGGTCAAAAAACACCCACAGGCCGAACAGGGACAAGCCGCACAGCGCCACCCACGGGCCCCAGCGCCAAGGCAGACCGAAGAAGTCACGGGTGCCCGCCAGCAGGCACACGGTGCAAGCCAGCAGCAGGCCATTGCCGGCCAAGCCCACCAAGGTGGCAGGCAGCACCCCCAGCAAGCCATAGAACACGGTCGAGCCCAGGGCCAGCAGGGCCGCCAAGGCCCACAGTCGCAACCCCTGGATGCGCGACGGGAAGTTGCGCTGCATGCCCATCAGCACCAGGCCCAGCACCGCGCACTGCAGGGCGGCCAGCAAGTTGAAGCTGCGCATGTCGAGGGCAAGCATGGGTGTTTGAGTGGGCAGGCCGGGCGACCGGGTGGAATGGAGATGAAACAAATGACCACCCAGTGTAGCCAGAGCACCTCTGGCGCCGCATGTCTTGCCACAACTCTCACGGTGGCGCAGGGCAGATCTGAGGATGTGGGGGATGCGGGGCCTTGAGCCCTGATTGCAAGGCATCGATGTGCTCAAACAAGTCATCGTTGACGCGTTGCCAGAGGGGATCGAGTATGAACTCCATGCCTTCGCGACGGGCCAGCTTGGCCGCAGGGACAAAGTCGCTATCACCTGAGACCAGAACGATGGTGCGGACCTGCTTTTTCAGGGTCAGGCTGGCGATGTCAATGGCTATCCGCATGTCCACACCCTTCTGACGCAGGCCCAATGCGATGTCTCCGGCCTGAAGGCTCTGCCAGAAGGCAAAGGCCTTGAGGACGAGCCTCGCCTGCTCGTCGCTGAGTGTCAGCGTCAAGGGTCCGCCCGCCGTCGGTACCTGCGCCTCCAGACTTTGCAGTGGTGCCAGCCACTCTCGCGTCTTCAGGGCGGTCTTGGTCAGACGCGGTGAGAGTGTCCAATCGTGGTCTCGGTTGACCTTGCCCAGCCGCAGGGCGAGCTTGCGCTCTTTGCGCAGCTGCTCAAACAAAGCATGGCGATGCTGGGCGATTTCGGATTTGGCAAACTCGATCGGCTTGTTGTCGATGGGATGATGGGCTTTGCCATCATAGGGAATGGCATCGTAGAAAAACGTCCGGTACAGGTGCTGTTGCCACAGCTTGCCGCTACCTCCCCGGAGGCGGATGACATGTGTAAAGCACAGCTTGCGGACGCAGCGTGCAATTTTTTCCGGGGAGTCGATTTGATCTGCGGGCAGCAGACGGGAGATCCGTTTGAGGAAAAAGCTGCCGTCGATCAAGATGGCGATCTGCTCACCGTTCATTCGACATCCGACGCAGAGGGGCCAGAAACGAAGAAGCCCCAGGGGTTCGGCACTCTCCCGGGATGGTTGGGAGGGCTTACTGCCAAGGGGCGGATGTGCCTCGCAGTATAGCAAATCATCGTAAAAACCTCTTTCGTTCATCGGACAGATCGCGCTGTCCACCAGGGTGGCTATGGGCCGCAGGACAAGCGCTGGCTCAACGGCCTGAACCGGCCCTTGGCTGGCAAACCTGTGATTCTTCCCGTCATGGCGTCCACTCGCGCAGCGCATTGCCACGCGGTAGGTATCGGACGCCGGAATGCAAGTGCCGCGCCTCAACCCAAAGCACTGGGCGAGCGCCAAGGCCTCCAACGGGTTTTCCCGCATAGGCATCCAGACCCAAACATTTAACATGTTAAATAAATATGAGCACCCCCGGCCCCACCCCCGTCCAGCCCTTTGCCCACCGCAATCTGCCGCGCCTGTTGCTGCAGGCGCGCGAGTCGGTGATGGCGCACACACGGCCCAACCTGCGCGAGCAGGGTCTGTCGGATCAGCAATGGCGGGTGTTGCGGGTGCTGGGCGAGCACGGGGTGGTCGAGACGGGGCGGGTGGCGCGCGAGGCTTTCATCCTCGGGCCCAGCCTGACGGGGGTGCTGGCCCGCATGGAGCGCGACGGCCTGATCCAGCGCCAGCGCGACCCCGAAGACGCACGCCGCACCGTGGTACAGGCCACCGATCAGGGCCTGAACCTGGTCAACACCCTCTCGCACACCATCGAAGCCCACTACCAGTGGATGGAGCAGACCCTGGGCAAAGAGCGGCTGCAGCAGCTGTATGAGCTGCTCGACGCCGTGATCGAACTGGAGCAAGCCGAATGACCCATGACAGCCCCCCCTGGCAGCCGGCCGGCACCGTGTACGGCTGCCTGCTGAACTTCCGTGCCGAGTACGCGCAGTGGGCGCCACAGATGCACCAGCCCCCTTACAAGGCGCCCCCGCAGGCGCCGGTGCTGTATGTGAAGACCGCCAACACCTTCAACCCCGATGGCGGCACCTTGGCGGTGCCAGCCGGTGCTGAGGGCGTGGAAGCCGGGGCCACGCTGGGCCTGGTGATGGGCGAGCAAGGCCCGGTGGCGTGCGCGCTGCTCAATGACTTCAGCCTGCCGCACAGCAGCTACTTCCGCCCGCCAGTGAAGTTCCGCTGCCGCGATGGTTTTCTGGGCACGCCGGTGCAGACCGTGCCGCTGGCCGACCTCGGCGGCCTGAGCGCGCTGGCCGGTTTGCAACTGCAGGTGCTGGTGAACGGCGTGCTGTGCCAGACGGTGGACCTGTCGCAACTGGTGCGCCCTGCCGCCGCCCTGCTGACCGATGTGGGTGAGTTCATGGGACTGCGTGCCGGCGATGTGCTGATGCTGGGCACCGACATCGGCGCCGAGGGCCGGCGCCCACGGCTGCAGGCCGGCGACACGGTCGAGATCCGCGCCCCCGGGTTCGCCCCGCTGCGCCACACCCTGATCACGGAGACCCTGGCATGAAGCACGCCCGCATCCTGCTCAACAAGGCCCCGGGCCTGGGGCCGCTGCACGCGGTCGAGGACAACGGTGCGCTGCGTCTGGACGACGGCCGCCACGTGCCCTTCGACGCCGTGCAATGGCTGCCGCCCCTGGCGCCAGTGCCGCGCGCCCGCAGCATTTTTGCGCTGGGGCTGAACTACGCCGACCACGCCAAAGAGCTGGAGTTCAAGCCGCCCGAAGAGCCGCTGGCCTTCATCAAGGGCGAGGCCAGCCTGATCGGCCACCGGCAGCACACGGTGCGCCCGGCCGGCGTCAAGTTCATGCACTACGAGTGCGAGCTGGCGGTGGTGATCGGCCGCACGGCACGCCATGTGAAGCGCGCTGAGGCCTACGACCACGTGCAAGGCTACACCGTGGCCAACGATTACGCGATCCGCGACTACCTGGAGAACTGGTACCGCCCCAACCTGCGGGTGAAGAACCGCGACACCTGCACCCCGCTGGGGCCCTGGCTGGTGGACGCGGCCGAGATCCACGCCCGCCCTGGCGGCCCCATGAACCTGGCCTTGCAGACCACGGTGAACGGTGTCGTCACCCAGCGCGGCAACACCCGCGACATGGTGTTCGACGTGCCGTTTCTGATCGAGTACTTCAGCGCCTTCATGACGCTGTCGCCGGGCGACCTGATCCTCACGGGCACGCCCGATGGGGTGGTCGACTGCCCGCCGGGCGCCGAGATCGTGACCTCGATCGAGGCGATCGGCGAACTCCATAACTTCATTCGACAAGGCTGAGCCCCATGCAACAGATCCAGCACCTGATCAACGGCCAGAGCGTGGCCGGCACCGACTATTTCGAGACCGTCAACCCCGCCACCCAGG
>RXJO01000213.1:15663-18179 GCA_003987795.1 Curvibacter sp. | reverse complement strand
TGTTGGCGTAGGCCACGGTGCTGATCGGTGCGCCGAAGGTGACCTGCTGGCCCAGCACTGCGTTCACGATCTCCGAGGCGCCCTTGTAAGGCACGTGCAGGGCCTGTGCCTTGGCCACGCTCAGCAGCATCTCCACCCCCAGGTGCGAGGGCGTGCCGGTGCCCCCTGAGGCGTAATCCACCTTGCCGGGCTGGGCCCGCATCCGGCCCAGCAACTGGTCCAGGGTGTGGATGTCGGAGTCGGCGTGCACGATCAGCACCGTGTCGGCGCTGGTCAGCCCCATCACGTGCCGGAAATCCTTGAACACGTCGTAGCCCGGCGATTTGTACATGCGCATGCTGGCCGCCATGGGCGAACCCGAGTAGATCCAGGTGTAGCCATCGGGCGCGGCCTTGGCCACCTGCCGGGCGCCCAGGTTGCCGCCGGCACCGCCCCGGTTGTCGATCACCACGGGCTGGCCCAAGGCTTTGGCGGCCGCTTCGGCCACGATGCGTGCGGTGGTGTCTGGCCCTGTGCCGGCCAGGTAGGGCACCACCCACTTGATGGGCCGCCTGGGCCAGGGCTCGGCAGCCCGCGCACCCGCCAGGGGCAGGGCGCCGAGGGCCGCCGCCTGGGCCAGAAAGGCTCGCCGGCGCAGTGGGGGGCAGGGGGTCGAATTCATGATGACTTGTCTCCATTGTCTGTTCTTGTCGGCTCAGGCCTGGCCCAGCAGCTCTTTGGCGATCGTGTTGCGCTGGATCTCGCTGGTGCCGGTCAGCACGCGGTACATGCGCAGCATGCGAAACAGAAACTCGACCCGGCTGCCCTGCACGATGCCCTCGCCACCCAGGATCTGCACCGCCCGGTCGGCGATGCGGAAGGCCGCCTCGGAGCAGAACAGCTTGGCCATCGAGGCCTCGGCCCGTGGCTCGCCCCCCGCGTCGATCTGGCGCGCGGTGGCCAGCATCAGGCCGCGTGCAGCGGCCCAATCGGTGGCCATGTCGGCCAGCAGATGCTGTACCGCCTGGAACTGCCCGATGGCGCGGCCGAACTGCTTGCGGCGCAGGGCGTGGTCGCGGGCGTCGCGCAGCGCCACCTGGGCCAGGCCCAGCATGGCCGGGCAGTGCAGCAGGCGGTTGACGGTGATGCGGCCCAGCGCCAGCGCCAGGCCCCGGCCGGGCTCGCCGATCAGGTGGGTGGCCGGCACACGTGCGCCTTCGAGCACGATGTTGCCCGTGCTGGTCTGGCCCGCCATGGTCTTGTAGCCCGACACCACCCGCACACCCGGCGCGTGCAGATCGACAAAAAACGCCGACACCTCGCGTTGGGCCGGGTCGGTGGCGGTCGAGGCCATCAGCACCGCGTAGTCGGCAAAGGGCGAGCCCGAGATGAAGCGCTTCTCGCCGGTGAGTTCGTAATGGTCGCCCACCTTGACGGCGCGGGTCTGCACATTGCCTGCGTCCGAGCCGGCCTCGGCCTCGGTCAGCGCAAAGCAGATCGCCATGTCGGCCCGCGCCACGGGAGCGATGAAGTTTTCAAGCTGGAACGGCGTGGCCACCCGGGCCAGCGCCCCCACGCGCGGTGGGCCGCTGAGCTCGCCGAACACATGGGGCGCAAAGGGCGAGCCGCTGGCGTAGATGGCCTCTTTGATCAGCACATGGTCGAGCACCGACAGGCCCAGGCCACCCAGGGGGCGGGGCAGCGTCATGCCGTAAAAGCCCAGCGCCTGCGAGCGCTTCCAGACCTGGCGCAGCAAGGCCTTGTCGGGGGCGTTTTCGTGGTCGATGCCGTGCTCAAGGGCCAGCGCGGCCAGCTCGCCATACAGGTAGTCGTTGACGCGGGTGATCAGCTCAGCCGCCTGGGCCGAGCCCTCGAAGGGCACGCCCGCCAATAAAGGGGCCGGGTGGGGCGCGGTGACGGCGCTCGACGAGAGGGATGAAGCGGAAGAGGGGGTGGTGGTCATGTTTCAGGTTCCGTGTCGGTTTCAGTTCACCATCCGGGCGCGGCCTTCCCAGTAGGGGGCCTGCACGGCGCGGCGCATCACCTTGCCGTTGGGGTTTTTGGGCAGGCCGGGCACGAACTCGATGCGCCGTGGCCGCTTGAAGCCGCCCAGGTGCTGGGCGCAGAAGGCGTCGATGGCGGCGCCCAGCTCGGCACCCGCGTCGCGGCCGGGCTTGAGCACCACATGGGCGGCCACCGCCTCGCCCCATTTGTCGTCGGGCACGGCGAACACGCAGGCATCGGCGATCGCATCGTGCTGGTACAGCACCGCTTCGACCTCGGAGGGGTACACATTGAAGCCGCCGCTGATGACCATGTCCTTCTTGCGGTCGACGATGTAGACATAGCCCTCTTCATCCATGCGGGCCAGATCGCCGGTGTGGTAGGCGCCGTTTTTCAGCACCTCGGCGCTCAGCTCGGGGGCGCGCCAGTAGCCGGCAAACACATCGTCGCCCCGCACCACGATCTCGCCGATCTCGCCCGCCGCCACGGGCTGGCCGTCGTCACCCACGATCTGCACATCGCATTCCAGAAAC
>RXJO01000213.1:0-15591 GCA_003987795.1 Curvibacter sp. | reverse complement strand
CACACGCCCGAGGTGGTCTCGCCGGCGCCATAGCCCTGCTGCAGCACGGGCCCGAACACATCCATGGCCTTGAGGATGCGCGCCGGCGCCATCGGTGCGGCGCCATAGCCCAGGCGCAGCAGATCGGGCAGGGGGCGGTAACGCCCCTCCAACTCGGCCAGCAGCATGTTGATCATGGTGGGCACCATGAAGGTGTGGGTCACCCGGTCGGCCCGCATGTCGGCCAGAAAGCGCCCCGGCTCGAAGCCGTTGAACAGCCGTATCGTCACGCCCTGGCACAGCGCCGGCACGATCTGCATGCCCGAGGCATGGGTGATGGGCCCCACCAGGCCCAGGATGTGCCCGGGCTGCTGGCCGTCTGATCGGGTCAGGAACTTGCGCAACTGGGCCAAGCGGTTGCCAAAGGTCTGCATGGCCGCCTTCAGCACCCCCGACGAGCCCGAGGTGTAGTGCAGCACCGCCACCTCGTCGGCCTGCACGGCCACCGCGGTGAAACGGTCGCTGGCACGGGTCAGCAGGGCTTCGTAACCCGTGCCCACGGGCCCGTCGATCAGCAGCACGATCGGCTCTGCACCGGGCAGGGCCTGCTGCAGGTGCGGTTCGATGGCCTGGGCCCGTTCGGCTGTGGTGATGATGATCGCCGCCTCGGCATTGGCCGCCACCGCGCCCACCTCTGCCGGCGACAGGCGCGCATTGAAGGGCGCCTTGACCAGCCCGGCCTTGTAGCAGGCGATCTCGATCTCGACGATCTCGACACAGTTGGGCAGGTAGATGCCCACCCGGTCACCGCGCTGCAGGCCCAGGCCCAGCAGCGCGTTGGCCAGCCGGTTCGAGCGCTGCTCCAGCTCGGCATAGCTCACGCTGCGGCTGGGGGTTTTGACGGCGGTGCGCTGCGCATGGGCGCGGGCGCTGCGCGCCACCAGCGTGCCCACATTGAGAACCTGGCGCCCGGCCAGGGGGGAATGGCTTGTTGTCATGCGGTCTCCTGAAAATCCGCCCCTGCGCTGCAGAGGGTGCAGGCCGGGGGTGCGGATGCACTGTTCCAGAAGACCGGGGTATCAGGGAAATACCGATTGCTGATGGGGTGCCATCAAATGGATTGATGGCCTTGGCCCAGGCCGCTGAATCGGGGGGCGCGGGCGCCTGGGGGCTCAGGCCGGCAAGCGGGCCTCCCAGCGCCCCTCGTCCACCAGTTGCCGCACCAGCGACAGCAGGGCGGCCATCACCACCTGCATCACCGCGTTGGGCTCGCGCTCGGCGCTGCAGGCCAGGCTGTAGTGGCGCAGCAGATCAGGCCCCGTCACCCGGGCCACCCGCCAATCGGCGTTGCCCGCACTGCCGGCCGGCGCCTCGCCCAGCGCGCAGGCCGGCGTGAAGGTGAAGCCCGCGCCGCTGGCATACAGCGACCGGATCACGCGCGCCGAATCGTGCTCGTGCACGATGTTCAAGGCCACGCCGCGGGCCGCTGCTGCCTCTTCCACCCGCTGGCGGATCGAGTAACGCCGCGACTGCAGCACCAGAGGCTGGGCCGCCGCATCGGCAAAGTCGATCACAGGCCGGGTGCGGCCCGGGCCCTCAGGCGCCGATGCACCCCCCTCGGCCTTGACGGGCGCGTGCAACAGCGGCAGCACGCGGCCCTCGGGGTCGTGTCCGCAAAAGTACATCGCCTCGGTTGCCAGGGGCTGGCAGTGCAGGCCGTCGACCTGCGGCGTGTCCACGAGAATGCCGATGTCGGCCCGGCGGTCCAGCATGGCCTTTTTCACCATCAGGCTCAGGTCATCCAGCACGAACACCCGGATGCGCGGGTGCGAGGCCTTCAGCCGGGCCAGCAAGGGCCCCATCAGCAGCGAGGTCAGCAAAAACGGCACCGCCATCGTCACCGATCCCTCGGGCTCTTGCGGCATGCGCTGGATGCGCTCACGCATCGCCGCCGCATCGCTCAACAAGCGCCGCGCATCCTCATACAGCTGCAAGCCCGCCGGCGTGGGCGTGACCCCCACATGCGAGCGCTCGAACAAGACCGCCCCGAGCTCGGCCTCCAGCTTCTTGATCTGCGCCGTCAGCGCAGGCTGCGCAATGTAGAGCGACCCCGCTGCCCGCGACAGGCTGCCGGCTTCGAGCACAGTGATGAAGTAGCGAAGGGCGCGGAGGTCCATGGGGTGGATGAGGGCTCAAGACAGGTCAGGTGGGGTGAGTTTGCATCAAGTAGGGTGGTGGGGTGTGGAAGGGAAGGGTGCAGCCGCAGTGGCGTCAGCGGCCTGGGCTTTCAATCTTCAATCGACCACCCTTGGCAGGCCCGGTCCATCGCCATGCCACCGGCATCTGCCACCAGCGCTCGTTCAGTTAAAGTCTGCACCCGCTGGGCGGTTTTTGCCCGCGCGCTCAACCCGCACCGCCTGGGGCACCCGGCCCCTGGTTGAGGTCTTTTGAAAACAAAATCTGCTGTCTGCGATGTCCCGGCTGATGCGGTCACGCAAGCTGCAGCGCTCGAAGCTCATAGAACAACATGCTGTTAACCGATATCGCCGTCGAGCACACCTGGATGTCCAAAAAGGATGGCGTTCGTCAGACCTTCTTGCTGCATCCGTTCACCGATACCCAGCGCGATTCACTCGGAAAATTCGAACTCGTTCGCGACGTCAGTCAACCAGGACGCAAAGACGTGAAACGCTCCACCTACGTGTCGTTTCAACAATTGGCGGAGTTGTACGCGAAAGGCGTGCTCGAAGAATTCGGGTTTTCTGTTCGCATGTGTCCCCGTCAAGGAACCTACCCGGGCAAGCTGCCCGCCAAAAAGATACTGCCCACCAGCATCAAGCCAGGTTCTTCGTTCGACCTGGCCGTTCAACAGGTGGACCTGGCTAAAGAAGCCACCCGCGAATTGAGAACCGCCTTGCTTCGCGCCAACGTCAAAATTTGAGCATGGCGAGATCGATTGATTGAGATGGGAGTTGCTGTGAACACACCCGGGGCCCACGCTGAACTCATCGCCACATTCAAGCGGGCTGAGGCGGAGGCCGCTCACAAGTTCGGGCTGATCCAGGCAGCGGCCCGCAAAGGGCCCAAAGCCATACAAGCCGCCACCGAGACAGCCGCCAAGGCCGCCAAACGCAGGGACTCGTATGCGAAAAAGCTGGAAGCCCTGGGGCTGAACCCCAAGGATTTCGCTGTCAAGCCTGCGGCATGACACCGGCCCTTGGGGGCTGCTTTCATTGGGTTTTTGGCGCCCAGATGAGCCCGGCGCCTGATAACAGGAGCGGGTGGGGGATTTGCATTGATGGGTATGCGGGTGAGGTGCGGTGGGTGAGGGGCGGGGTTTGGGGGGACGAACGTGTGGGAGGGGGGGCTGTTTTAGGCTGATTGCGGTCTTCAGCTTGGATAAGCTGAACGAGTACTATCAGCCAATTCTGTTGAAAAACTCCCTACCTCCGTCTTAAACGATGTTTTCGGGGGCGCCTTACCCCTTACCGCATGGGAGATCGTCGGCCCTAGGGCGATCTGAGAGGTTGATTTTTTTGCCAACTTAGAGTGCTCGGGAACTTCCGAGTTTTTCAACAGAATTAGCTAGAAGTCGACATTCGTTATTCCTCTGAGCCATAACAGGGAGAGCCACACCCGGAACGAGGGCGTCAAGTTGCTCGAGCGTGAGCGAAACTTGGGCTCTGAGCGTGACCGGGACCCAGGCGAAACGGCCCAGCAGAACAACTGGCGGGCGCGCAGCTGGACGCCGACGCCGCCATGCACCAGCACCGTTATGCAAGTGCCCTTTCCGTTTTAGGCGGTGCGTTACGACAGGCCGGGCACGCGCTTACGGGAGTCCGGCATCTTTTCTCATGGACACCTTTTTTGCAACGACTCCGTTTGTATTTCCGGGCGCTGGCCGTCCGGACAGTAAGTTGAACAAATTTTACTTAAGTGGAGCGCTCACACTATCCAGCTTTTGGCAGCAGGTCATCTGGACCAATATATTCAAATGCGAGCGAGTCAGCGGCTCCGGTTGACACAGCTACAGTTAACCCCGTGGCAGCAGCATTGACGTTGTAAAGAACTTCGCCTAGATAATTGAAGTCCGAGGTATAAATCGATCGCTCCCTTCCCGGGCCACCTCCAAGGCGTAATGCAGTTCCTGGCGCAGGAGGAATGCCACTCCACTTAACCGGCCCCGTATAGCTTGTTGCTTTCCATGCGCTTAAAAGGCCTGCACCGTGTGGAGCTGTGAACTCTTTCCACAGCTCGTGTGAGTCGTCGGTAGGCCAGTCAAAATCGTCGCGTCGTGATTCAATTTCTGGAAGCCTGAGCCACGTCCTCATGCTCGCAGGGGAATCAAATGTCGCCCCTGTCAGGCTCACCGCGGCAATCGCGCCCAATCTTGATGCGAATCCTCCTTTAATGAGCGTCTGCGCCGCTTTCAAAAAGGTACCGGTCTCCACTGCAGCAACCGCAGAACCACCAGTGGATACCAAATCACCCAAATCGTCGTCATAGGGGTCAGGTTCTAGATGGGCGTCGGCTCTGACACGTACCGCCTCCATAGCCCATGGCAAGTTATAGACAAATGCATGTTCGATGAGAGATACAACCTCGTCAGTTTCACCAGCGTCGATTTCCGGCACGGCGACACCTCGAAGCCACATTTCTAATACGACCCGCCAGTTGGCCGGTAGGTTCTTCGGAACAAACGGAGGTATCTCAAATGCAATTGCGGCGAACCCGACGATGGCCTGCACCGCCGCATCCTCATCAGCGTTGTCAACAGCCGCGTTAGCCGTCGCCAGCAAGTCCTCCAGCAACTCCGCTTTTTCGTCTAAAGCTTGGCCTGTAGCTAGGCCGACGCCCGCAAGGAAGTAGCCACGTCGTTGGGCGGGCGTCGTGTTGGCCCAGATTAAACGAGCACGTGCTTTGAGGCCACCAAGCAAGGCGTCCTTAATCCAACTGGTCTGCCTCTGTAAGCGTCGAGCAAAAAGCGATGACGTTAGTACTTCGTCTAGCTTTGCTTCGACTTGGTCTGCCGCGATGTCTCCATCCTCCAGCAAGCTGAAAATTGCGGTATCCAGACTAGTGACATATCCAGGCCAGCTGCTTCTAGCTTCTTCTGCGGTTCTGGTCCATTCACCTGGTAGTTCAGGGAAATCCCACGCAGCCTGGCCAGCCACATACTCTAGAAGAGTTTCAACATTTGCAGTTCCGTGCTTGCGTGCCATGCGCAAAAGCAGTGTCTCGACAAGCTTCAGTATTCCGCTCTCCATCTCCCGTCCGCCTGCACCGCCAACGAGATTCGCCCAAGCCGCACGCCGGCTGTCATGGTCGTCAAACATTGGATAGACAACCAAGCCCTCAAGGTCGACGTACGCGCGCCCTGCGCGTCCCACAACATTCCGGAATTCCGACTCCTCAATTGAGGAACCTCTTCGCATATGCCCATGGAACACTAGGCTGGTCGCGGCCAGATTAAGCCCTTGCGCGAGGGTGGGCGAAGACACCGTTAATCGGAGTACGCCATCTCTCAATAGCTTCTCAATTTCTTTTCTAAATGGTGTAGGAAGCTCGCCGTGATGCACAGCCACCCCAATGCGAAGACATTTTAAGATATCGTGGTCCGGACCAAACCACTCCTCCCCTACAGCCAAGGCGGCCGAAAGTGTCGCAACTGGCTGTGAGAGTACTGATGAAACCAACCCCTTCTTGTGCATTTCAATAATGCCGCGTGCGAAAGGGATTACAGAAGCACGCAGAGGACAAAAAATCAACACTGATTGCCCATCGTCCATCAAGCGCCAAGCTGTAAATATGCAAAGTTCAGTCTGGCTAGATGGATGCACCTTGGCATTTTTTCGGGTAGTCGCCTTTTTTCCAACTAAAAACTTAGGAACAAATGGATGCTCGTCGCCTACGACAATATTCAGTTGAGCTGTCTTGGAATCGGAATTCCAATCAACCTCACCGTATCGAAGTCTGGTGGGCCTCCAATTGTTTTTAATAAGCCCCCCGCCATGGTCAAAGGTTAACCAATTGGTAAAATCAGTAAGTTGCTCGCCATCGGGCAAAATCGCAGATAGGCAAACAATTCGCCGCGTGTGGGCATCTGGGCGCCGGAGCAGGCGCTGAATCTGAGCTTCGTAGCGAACTTCACGCTCTCCAAGCCCAATCATGTGGCCTTCGTCAAGGACGATCAGACCAATGTCTTGCAGCAAATCGGGGTCGTTGCGAAGAGCGAAATCTAGCTTCTCAGGGGTGGAAACAAGGATGTTTTCTGTCTGCAGAGCTTCAACATCGGTCGCACTAGTGCCGATGCTGCCGTAGAGACTCGAGACGGTTTTCCCTAGCGGGGCGAATGTTCGCCTCAGGGAAACTTCAGTTTGTGCCGAAAGTGCTCGCAACGGCGTGACGAACACGACACGCCTGCCCTGCGCCAAACATGCCAACACGCATAGTTCGGCAATACGAGTTTTACCAGCGCTCGTGGGAAGGGATAGCACGAGGCTCGTATCGTAGTCGAGCACCCGCTCGGCGGCATCCATCTGCGAGGGCCATAGCTCTATCTCCGCTCGTCGTCGACGCATCAGCGAGGCAATGAACACCTTGCGAAGGCCAGCCCAATCCCCTGTGTATACACCTGGCGGACCGTAGTTCGGCAGTCGCGCATGAAAGCTGCTCGCCCACAATCCTCCCACAATCTGTACCGCTAGCCGATGAGTCCACCATTGGGTGACTAAGCTGAGTTCGCCGGCAACGCTCTGCCCCTCACGGAGACGTGCCTGCGCCGCATCTATGAGCGCGACATCGCCGTGCTCAAGGGCCAACAACGTCTGAGACATTGCCGCTAAGAAATTGCTCTCAAGCGCACGTGTGAGCACTTCGTCGGTCGCCCTTGCGGAGCCGACTTCGGCCGCAGCAGCCTCCTCTGCAGTGAGTGCGGCAATGAGCGCATCATCTGAACCTAAGCCAGAAGAAAACCATGCTGCGACATCAGTATTGACTCCTTCAAGGTCCCGAAGCATCAGCCTCGCCAGGCATAGCTCGCTTGTTTCCAAGTTCGCTTCAACGAGTCCGGTATGCAGCAGCGAAAAAGCACGTGCCGAGAATTGACCTAAGTGGTACGCCGCACCAGCTACTAGGCGATGGAAGTCTCGGTCTTCGTCCACTTGCCCTTGAGCGACGACGGCTTCGAGGGACTCAGCCGCAACTTCGAAAGCGACTCGTGCCTGCGAAAACTCACCTCCCAAATCAAGATAACGAAGGCCGTGCAAAAGAAGGGAATAGCCGTATGAGAGAAGGTCCTCGGAAAGGTTTGGCGAGAAGTTCGGCGCGTCAATGGGAAGCTGACCGCCACGCCAAACCATCCCGCGCGCTTGCCCCCTTGCAAGCAGTCGTTGGCGGTAACCAGGCTCGACAGCAGCCCGGATGTTCGCTTGCACTTCTTCGAGTGTCGTTGCCATCAGACCACCACCGCATCAAAAACGTCGCTAATAAACTTCTGATGGTCGGCCACCCGCACTCCCACATACAACTGTGCGACCGGCCCACCATACGAGTTGAGGTTGCTTGCCAGCAGAGTTGTAGCGTCGTTACCGGACAGCGAGAAAAGCATGTGCGTGACTTGAGATTGCTTCAGACCGGTCTTCAACTGAGCGTCATCTATGGCGTCCCGTAGCGGCTTGTCTCCCTGGTCGTTGAGCATGTCAGCGACAAAACTCATTGCATGCGGAGAAGGCAACTCGCCGAATGCCGACAGAGATTCGCGGGCCTCTTTAAGAACTGCACTCGACATGGCGGCTCGACTTTTGGACTCCGCTTTCAGCACCTTGAGCGGAGTTCCGGCTTGCAACTCAAACGCCAGTAAATCCTCACCGCGCATCGCCATATTCCGATGGTCCTTACGTCGTAGCCGCTTCACCGCCAGCTTGAAAGTTGTGTTCTCGTAGACATACGTACTGCACAGGATTTCACCCAAATCTCCGGACCTTATGGACTTCCCAGTTGGTAGCTTTTCGGTAACGTAAGCGGCTACAGCACCACGCCCAAGACGCGTAAGAAGGTCTGCGACTCGTTGCGGCGCAACATAGTGGTCAGGAATGACCTTTGCCACGATCGAAACAGCGTGCCCATGTTGCATAGGGTCAGCTGTAAGTACCCGAAGGCTGTGCTTCTGTAACTGCGGTGCTGACTGAGCGCACCATTCCACATACTTAGTCATACAAGTTCTTTCACGACGCTGCAGGTCGCTGCGTATTCAAAGCTAAGCCGACTTAGCAAGAGCCGGTGCCACACATCACATGAAAAAGCGGAACTGATAAGGCGTCGTGCCCAACCTATCCATGCGCTTGACCATACGTGCAAGCACCTTTGCGTACTCGAGGGTCACTGGCAGGGCGTTGTACAGAGCATCGTTGTTCCAATCCATCTTAGTGAGCGCGAGGATTGCCCATGCCGAATCGTCCCATGAGCCATGACCAGCGTGGCGCACTAACCTGATTGGTCGCGGGGTGCCTCTTGAGCCCTGGAAATATGGCCTGTTGCTGATGCCGGACACCGAGCCATGAGTCCAGAGCAGCGCATCGTAGGGTCCAAGACCAAGCAAGGTGCCGCGCGATACGGGAAACATTGCTGGCTGAGCTTGCCCTTCGACGCGCGGCGGGTCGTGCAAGGCAGCACGCCAGCCCACGTCCTCTACCACCTGGATAAGGTCTACTGACTCGCAGAGATGAAAGGCCTCCAAGCAACCGTCAACCTCTTCGGGTTTGAACTCTGTTGTCTTGTGAACCATCACCCTACGAGGCATCCGACCTGCATGCCGCCTCCGATAGGGGTCCATCGAGCGGGTCATGACTTTGAACATCTCGGTGCGAGACAAAAACGGGTTTTCGCGCTGGACCTCAAATTCATTGGTGTCGTAAGCGATGAACTCAACACCGGCCCCGTAAGCGTCGAATACCTGACTGCAGCATGTAACGAACCTTGGCTTGCCAGACTCGACTGGGCGCAAAGCATAGGACAGGCCGATGTACGCAGTCTCGGATTCCGTGTGGGCCAGCTTCCACGGCACACCTCCGGCTTTCGCGTAGAGCGCGAGGCCAATTCGCCACATCACACTCGCTCTATCACGATAAGCCAGACCACTGCCTTGGCGAACAATCTGCACTGGCATGCCGAGTGCTGCAGTTACGGCTTTTATGTGGTCGTGAAGGTCAAAGTCTTCATTCCGGCCACCGTTGAAGCCAGACTCCCATCGGTCTGGCAGGTAGATGAACAAGACATCGAAAAGGGAGCGTCTCGTGTCGAGTTGCTGAATTGCCCTAGTGATGGCTGCAGCAAGAACGATATGTGGAGACTTGCTAGCTTCGAAGTCTCGCTCCACCTGCGCTTCAAGCTCCATGTGGCAGCCACTACCAGCGGCTGTCATGCGGACGCCAAAGACCTGTTGGAAGCCTGGCCAGGTTGGCAGATTGGGCTGCTGCCGGTTCCGTTGACACCGACCTAAGCTTTTTGAGCTTTCTCGAACTGTACGGGACTGAGATAGCCGAGCGTCGAATGACGGCGCGTCGGGTTGTAGAAGCACTCGATGTAATCGAACACGTCTGAACGGGCCTGACCTCGAGTTCGGTACACCTTCCTGGCCGTGCGCTCGGTCTTGAGCGAGCTGAAGAAGCTCTCCATGGCCGAGTTGTCCCAGACCTCACCGGCCCGGCTCATGCTGCAAGTGATGCCCTGTTCGTCCAGCAGCTTCTGGAAGTGCTCGCTGGTGTACTGGCTGCCCTGGTCGGAGTGGTGCAGCAAGGCCACGGGTCTGCCCCGGCGCCATACAGCCATCATTAGCGCGTCCACCACGAGCTGCGAGGTCATGCTCTCCTGCATTGACCAGCCCACGATGCGCCGCGAGTACAGGTCCAGCACTGCGGCCACGTACAGCCAGCCTTCTGCTGTCCAGATGTAGGTGAAGTCGGCCACCCACTTCTGGTTCGGGCCATCAGCCTGGAACTGGCGGTCCAGCACGTTATCGGCCACAGCACTGCGTGCGCCCCGGTCCTTGGGCAGTCCACGACGACGGGGTCGAGCACGCAGTGCCTGCTCTCGCATGAGCCGCTCAATGCGGTGTAGACCACAAGCCTGACCTTGCTCCAGCACGTCGTGCCACACACGACGTGCGCCGTAGGTCCGGTCGCTGCGCACGAAGCTCTGGTGGACCTGCGCCCCCAGCACCTCGTCGCTGAGACTGCGCAGGCTCCTGGGCCGTGTGAGCCACGCGTAGAAGCCACCCCGCGAGACACCGAGCGCCTCGCACATCAGATTCACCGGCCAGGCCCCTCGGTGTTTCGCCACAAAGCCGAACTTCACATCGACTCCTTCGCGAAGTAGGCCGCGGCTTTTTTCAGGATGTCGCGCTCCACCTTGAGCTTGGCCACTTCCTTGCGCAGCCGCGCTATCTCAACATCCTGGGCCTTTTGCTTGCCGTTGCCTGGGAACGCCTCCTGGGGCTCCTCTCGCAGCTCACGAACCCACTTGCGCAGTACGTTCTCGTGAACGTCCAGGTCTTTGGCCGCCTGAGCCACAGCCACCCCACGCTCGGTGACCAGCCTGACCGCCTCGAGTTTGAACTCGCGGCTGAATGTCCTTCTTCTCTCCATGAACCACCTCCGGTTTCATCTTCCACCTTAACAAGGTGTCTGTGAAACCGGCAGCAGCCCAACGAGTTCTATCGAGGGCTGGTGAAGGTGACGGAAGCCACCCAAGCGCCCAGCTTGCGTCTGACCCGTTTCAAACGCGCGCGGATCGTTGTGCTGACCGATGGCAACGAAAGGCTTGGAAAAATCATGGCGCTTGAGCAACAACGGCTGACTGATGCGTTGACCGATTTGGTTGCTGAGTCGCAGCGAAAGGGTTGGATCAACCCCAAACTGGACGCCCGGGCGAGCGCCGTACTGATCCAGGCCTACACGCTCGGCAAGATCGTGGACGACCTTGCCCCGAATCCGATGGATCCCCATAAGTGGAACGACTTGATCACGACCATCATGTACCAGGTGTTTGGCACGGAATGATGGGCGGCGTGCCCACATCGAAACCTGCCTGGTAGCGAGCTATAGTGGGATCGTTGAGGCTTGCGGGGTTTCGCAGGATTTCTATGCTTGGCCACTTAAACTGGCCATCGTCTGTCAATCCACGTCGCTTGCCACTTCGAGGAGTCGTCAGTGCCAAGAATATCCTGCAAAATCCGTTTTACCCTGCAGGTTCTGCGGGCGACATGGCGTGAGGCCTCATGAGCACCCGCCAAGACCTTTCAGTGCCAAGCTCGGGAGCCCTCGCGTGCCAACAATGCGGTCGCGCGCTCCCTGCCGCCGATGCAGTCTGTGCGCCGTGCAATGCAGAGCTCGCCGCTCCACCCGCTGATGGCCTGATCACCGGAAAGTACAGCTGCCCGAGTTGCGCACGCACATTCCCAAAACCGGCTTTCGCCCTCGAACCTGCAAATGCAAAGTGGTACGTCCCTCAGGTTCAAAAGCTTGTTTGTCCGCACTGCAACATCCAGCTTCTCGACAGTCGCAACCCTCCACTATCTCCCTATCAAGTCTTCGCTCTCTTTGTCCTGGCGACGTGCGCCCCATTGTTTGTGCCAGCTGCTTACGCCCAAACGGTACGCATTGTTCTTGTGATTGCGCTGCTGGCCACCTATCTCTGGCGCCGAGCTTGGCGGTTGCCAGAAAGCCGGCGCTACATTCGCGATCAGGCCTAACCCCCGCTCAACCGGATCCGTCGCGGCAAGCACAGCGCCAAGGTCCGCACCCACCCAGGATGAGCGCGCCAATGGCTGGGCACGAGCCCCGTTCATCGACGGTGGTAGACCACGCCCTGAACCAAGACTTGGTCTGGCTCGGGTGCCTCATCAAAGCGTTGATGCGCTGCGGCAATGGCGCCTTGGTTCTGGTTGGCCCAGTTGACCAGCGCCATGACCGGCTCCAACAGCGTTTTTCCAAGCTCAGTGAGTTCGTAATCAACTCGTGGGGGGATGGTCGCAAACATCGTGCGTGTGATCAGTCCGTCGCGCTCCAGTGCGCGCAAGGTCAGGGTCAGCATGCGCTGGGAGATGCCGTCGATGCTGCGCTTGAGCTCATTGAAACGACGTGGGCCGTTCGCCAACATGGCAACGATGTAGAGGCTCCATTTGTCGCCGATGCGATCGAGGATTTGACGGGTTGCCAGACAACCGCCGGTGTCTGGTGTTGGCAGTTCAGCCGGCAATTCAGTGTGACTAGGTGACACGTGTGTGCCTTCTTGTAAGCAGATGGCGGGAACCATACCATCCTTCGTATGAATTGGTAAGTCAGATTCAATATTTGACTTAGTTATGTTTTGATACCAAGGAGCCGACATGACCCGTACCCTGCTTGTGACCTCCAGCCCGCGCGGCGCTGAAAGCCTTTCCACCCGTTTTGCCACTGAAATCGCGGAGGGCATCCGCGCCCGCTCGGGTGGCCCACTGACTGTGCGCGACCTTGCTGCAAATCCACCGCCACACATCACGCCAGCCTATATCCAGGGCCGCGCCACCTCGCCCGCAGAGCGCACGCCGGAGCAGGTCGAGGCTGTGAAGGTCGCACAAGCATTCGTCGATGAGTTGAAGGCGGCCGATGTGATCGTGCTCGGGTCGGGCATGATCAACTTCGGCCTGTCTTCACAGCTCAAGGCGTGGTTCGATCACGTCACCTGGCCAAGTGTCACTTTCGGCTATGGCGACAACGGACCGAAAGGGCTGCTGACTGGCAAGAAGGTCTATCTCGTGACCGCCGCCGGAGGCGTGTTCTCGCAGGGGCCTTGGGCCCCGTTTGACTTTCAGACCAACTACCTGCTGCACCTGCTCGGTTTCATCGGCCTGAGCGATGTTGACGTGGTGCGTGTCGAAGGCACGGTTTTCGGCGCCGACGCCGTGAAGGCGGCCATCGCCAGCACCGAGGCGGCTGTCGGGGCCTTGTTGGCGAAGGCCGCCTGATCTCCGGGCCAGGAGCCACTCAATCGCGCTGTTCGGTGCGACCTGGCTGGCTGCGTGGCCCATCCTCTGGGCGCGTCTGGCGGCTGGGCTGCAGCCCGTCGGTCTGTGCGCAGAGCGCAAAGAAGCTCAGGCCGCGGTGATGGCGGCCTGGCATCAATCCAGGATGCGGGCGGGGTTCAGGATGCCCTGTGGATCAAGTAGTGCTTTCAAACTGCGCATGAGCTCGATCTCAACCGGTGAGCGGCTGTGCGCAAGAAACTCTTTTTTCACCACGCCAATGCCATGCTCGGCCGAGATGGAGCCGCCCACGCGGCCTGTGGCGGCATAGACGACTTCTTCCACCTGATGCAGGCTTTCCGGGGACCGGTGTGGCCCGGAGAGCACATGCAGGTTTCCATCGCCGATGTGGCCAAAGAACAGGTGGCGCTGAGCAGGAAAGCGGCGCTCCAGTTCGGCCCCCACTGATTCCACGAAGGCGTCCATGGCCGCCATGGGGATGCCCACATCAAAGGCCGCAAAGGGCTTGAGCAGGCCCAGCAACTCGCCAATCGATTCACGGTAGGCCCAGAGCTTCTTGGCGTCATCCACCGATTGGGCCACCACCACGTCCGTGATCAGGCCCTGCTCCAGAGCTGCCCCCAGTTCGCGCTCCAGCGCCTCGCGGCCGCGCTCGTCGTTGGCGCCCAAGGTCTCGACCAGCACATACACCGGGTGGGCGGCATCGAAAGGCTGGCGCAGCCGGGTCACCTCCATGGCCGCTTCCAGGTAGTCGGCCCACATCACCTCGAAGGCCGACAGGGCGGGAAGTGCGCGTCGCAGATCTCGCACCAGGCGTGTGGCGGCGTCGAATGAGGGCAGGGCGCACAATGCGGTGTTGGCCGCAGTGGCCCGGGGCGAGAGCTTGAGCACCAGGCGCGTGATCACCCCCAGCGTGCCCTCTGCACCGATGAACAGGTGCTTGAGGTCTACGCCGGTCGTGTTCTTGGTCACGCGGTTGAGCATGGTCATGAGTCGCCCGTCGGGCAATGCCACTTCCAGCCCCAACACCATGTCGCGCATGGTGCCGAAGCGGATCACCCGGTTGCCGCCTGCATTGGTGGCTGCGTTGCCACCCACCTGGCAGGACCCGCGCGCACCCAGGTCAAGCGGGAAAGACCAGCCCAGTTCCTCCACGCGTTGCTGCAGCGTCTCCAGTACCACGCCGGCTTGCACGACGGCCGTACCGCCCACGGTGTCGATGTCTTCAATGGTGTTGAGCTTGGCGAGGGAAACGGCGACCTCGGCCCCAGCGGGCGTGGCGCCGCCTGCAAGCCCTGTCAGCCCGCCCTGGATGACCACAGGCTGGCTCAGGTGGCTGCATGCTGCAAGCACATCAGCCACCTCTTGCGGTGTTCTAGGAAACACGACCACGGCGGGCGTGTGACGCGGTGCCTCGCTCCAGTCGCCCGCATGGCCGGCAGTCACGTCGGGGTCCAGCGCGATCTGCCCCTCAGCAAGGATGGCGCGCAGGGCTTCCACCACCATTTTCACTGGCACGTCTTGCCGCGATGTCGTCTGCATGGCTCTTGTCTCCGATTTGATGGCATCGAACTCTACGGAGAGATCGACGTTTGGAGAAATAGGCCTTTTAGCCACGCATCATCAGATAAAACTCATGGCAGCGCCCGCCCCATCAGTTTCCCGTCGGCCAGCAATTGGGCGATGAGCTCCAGCAACAGGTCGCGCACCAATTGGCCAGCCGGCGTCAGCGGCTGCTCCACGGACCAGACCACCGACTGGGTGCGGTTGAGCACAGGTTCCACGATGCGCCGGGCCACAATGCCACGTGCCTCGAACGCCGGAAACGAATTGCGCGGCATGATCGAAAGGGCCAGCCCGCCGCAGACCATGCTGCGCAGCAGGTCGGAGCTGTTGACTTCATAGCAAACGTTGAGCGGGCAGCCCAAAGCGACGGCTGCCCGCTCGATGAGCTTGCGCAGGTCGTGATCGCGGTCGGGCTCAACCAGAGGGCAGTCACCGATCTCTCGGAACAGGATGTCGCCTGTGGCATTGCCCATCTGCTCCCTGGTGCCGAACAGGCAGAAATCCTCCTCGTAGGCGGGCCTGAATTCGAGCTTGGACATCTCGGACGCGGTGGGCAGCAGGGCCAGGTCGACGCGCCGCGCTTCGACCAAGGTCTGGGCTTCGCGCGACATGGCGGTGGTCAGGTGCAGTTGCACTTCGGGCGCCCGCTCCTGGATCAGCCGGTACAGCGGGACCACCAGCACGGGCGCAATCGAGCCTACGATGCAGGCTCGCACAACGCCCCGGAACCCCGATGCGGTGTCGCGCACATCCTCTCGCAGCCGCTCCATCTGCCGCAGGATGGACGCAGCGCGGTCGAACAGGCGCTGGCCCTCAATGGTCAGGCGCACGCCCCGGGCGTGACGCTGCAGCAGCACCACACCCAGCTCTTCTTCCATCGCCGCGATGTGGTGACTGAGCGCCGGCTGGGCGATGTGCAGGGTGGCCGCGGCCGTCGTGATGCTGCCGGAGCGAGCAATCTCGACGAAATATTTGAGCTGGCGTGGCGTCATGGCCGGTACTCTAATGCAGCAGGTGCCCGGCGG
>RXJO01000319.1 GCA_003987795.1 Curvibacter sp. | reverse complement strand
CATGCCCAAGATGATCGTATCGATCGATGGGGTCGTCATCAAGGAAGTGCAGCTGACCAAGGAGCGCACCACCCTGGGCCGTCGGCCGTACAACGACATTGTCATCGACAACCTCGCGGTCAGCGGAGAGCATGCCGTGCTGCAGATGGCCGGGCAGGCCGTGACACTGGAAGACCTCAACAGCACCAACGGCACTTATGTCAATGGCAAGGCCGTCAAGAAGCAGCAGTTGCAGAGTGGCGACACCATCGAGGTGGGCAAATACAAGATCCGCTTCATCGCCGAGCTCGAGTCCAGCGAATACGACAAGACCATGGTGGTGAAGCCACCGGTCTCGATGTCCGATTCGCTCTCGACTGTTCCTGCTGCCATGGGCTCCTATCAATCGAGCCCTTTGACCTCCGGTGAGACGCTGGCGGGCTCCATCAAGGTGCTCTCGGGGTCTGCGGCCGGTCGAGAGGTCAGCCTGACCAAGGTGGTGACCACCATTGGCAAGCCAGGTGTGGCCGTCGCGGCCATCACCCGTCGCCCGCATGGCTTTGTGCTGGCCCATGTCGAAGGCGGCACATTCCCGACCCTCAATGGCAACCCGGTCAGCGCCGAACCCGTCACCTTGAAAAGTGGCGATGTGCTGGAGCTGGCGGGTACTCAGATGCAGTTCTTCCAGGTTTGAATGTTCTCAGGGCTGCCGGCATGGCCTGGCCCGTCATGGCTGCCATGCTGACCCGCCTGCGCTTTCGCCCTTTCTGGCGACATGGCATCACTCTGCTGCCTGCGCTCCTGCTGCTGGCCCATGTCTTCGGCGCGCTTCCGCTCACCTTTGTGAGCCGGCTCGATGACCAGATCTATGACGTCCGACTGCGTCTGACCATGCCCTCCACCCTGGACGAGCGGGTGGTCATCGTCGACATCGACGAAAAAAGCTTGGCACAGCTGGGCCATTGGCCGTGGGGGCGCGACCAGTTGGCCTTGCTGGCCGACCGTCTTTTCCAACACTATGGAATTGCCGCACTCGGTTTCGACGTGTTGTTCTCCGAGTCGGACACCAGCTCCGGTCTGGCTTCGCTACAGGCGCTCGCCAGCGGACCGCTGCGAGACCACCAGGCCTTCCGCCAGCAACTGGAGCAACTCAGCCCAAGCCTGAACTTTGACCGGCGCTTCGCCCAGTCCCTGCAAGGGCGTCCCGTGGTGCTGGGCTATTACTTCTCGAGCGACCGAGACGGGCGTCGCAAAGGCGAGTTGCCTGCACCCGTACTGGGCGCGGCCCAGGTGCCGGCGCAGGGGCTGCAGGTTCTGGAATGGGACGGTTACGGCGCCAGCCTGCCCGAGCTGGCCAGGGCGGCGCCGCGTGCCGGCTTCTTCAACTCCGTCACCGATGAGGACGGGGTGGTCCGGTCCCTGCCCCTGCTGTCGCGCCACGATGGGCAGTACTACGAGTCGCTGGCCCTGGCCCTTTACCGCGTGGCGCATGACCTGCGCGTGGGTGGCCCGGTGTGGGCTCAGCCCCCAGGCGCCAGTGGCGCGAGGCCGGTGCTCGAGGCCCTGCAATTGCAAGGGGCGTCGGGCATCGAGCGGGTCCCGCTGGACCCGGCGGGCACGGCCCTGGTGCCTTTCCGCGGTCGAGGCGGCCCCGATGGCGGCTCCTACCGCTATGTCTCGGCGATTGACGTGCTGGACGCCAAGGCGCCACGTGACACGCTCCAGGGTCGCATCGTGCTGGTGGGCTCCACCTCGCCGGGCTTGCTGGACTTGCGGGCAACCCCTGTGGGCCAGATCTATCCCGGGGTAGAGTCCCACGCCAATCTGATCAGTGGACTGCTGGATCGCCATCTGCTGGTGCGGCCCGACTATGCTGAGGGCTACGAAGTGCTGGTGCTGCTCATCGTGGGCTTGGCGCTGGCCTGGCTGTTGCCCGGTCTCAGTGCCGGGACGGCCGTCTGGGTCAGCCTGGCCAGTCTGTTGCTGGTCTGCGGTCTCAACTATGCCTTGTACCGCGCGCATGGCCTGGTGCTGCCGTTGGCCAGCGCCCTGCTGATGATCCTGCTGGCCTTCGGTGTCAACATGAGCTACGGCTACCTGGTGGAAAGCCGCGCCAAGCGGCGCCTGGCCAACGTCTTTGGCACCTATGTACCGCCTGAACTGGTGGACCAGATGCTGCGCGCCCCTGATCAATACAGCATGCGTGCGGCCAGCCGTGAACTCACTGTCATGTTCTGCGACATGCGAGGCTTCACCCAACTGTCCGAAGGACTGGAGCCCGAGGCCGTGCAGGCCTTGCTCAACCAGTTGTTCAGCCGTCTGACCGTCTGTATACGCCGTCACCAGGGCACCATCGACAAATACATCGGCGATTGCGTGATGGCGTTCTGGGGCGCCCCGGTGGCCTTGCCTGATCATGCGGCCTTGGCCGTGCGAGCAGCCCAGGACATGGTGGTCGAGGTGGCGCGATTCAACCAGGAGCGTCAAGCCCAGGGCTTGCCCGGTGTGAGCATCGGGATCGGACTCAACACCGGTCTCATGCGGGTCGGTGACATGGGTTCAGACCTGCGCCGCAGCTACACGGTGATCGGCGATGCCGTCAATCTGGCGTCACGACTGGAAGGTCTGTCACGTCTCTATGGTGTGTCTGTCATTGCTGGCGAGGCCACCCGCCAGCAGGCCGCCGATGCCGCCCTCTGGCAGACGCTGGACCTGGTGCGCGTCAAGGGCAAGGGTGAACCGGTCCAGATCCACACCCCGCACCCATGGCCGGCCAACGAGGCAAGCGCCCTCAGGCTAGAAGAAGAGCTGGCCCAATGGATGCAATTTTTGACGGAATACCGTGCAAAAAAATGGGCTGCTTGTAGCCAGATGTTGAATGATTTGCGGAAAATGAAGTCGTTGGTAACGTTGTGTCAAATATATGGCGAACGCCTCCAGCAATACGAGCAGACCCCTCCTCCGGAGGACTGGGATGGCGTGACGGTCTTTGACATCAAATAGAGGCGCTTCTTCATGAAAATCAGGGTTCTCGGCTGCTCGGGTGCCATTGCCAGCGGTTGCCACACCACCTCGTTTCTCGTCGGTGATTCGGTGCTCATCGATGCTGGCACTGGCGTGGGCCTGCTCACCCTGGAAGAGATGGCGCGCATCGACGACGTGTTCCTGACTCACGCCCACCTCGACCACATCGCCGCCTTGCCCCTGATGTTGGATGCCGTGGCCAAATGGCGCCGCAGCCCGGTGCGTGTGCGGGCCTTGCCGCAGACCCTTGAGGCTTTGCGCCAGCATGTTTTCAATGATGTGATCTGGCCTGACTTCACCCGCCTGCCGGATGCCAGCCGTCCGTTCGTGACCTTGCATCCGTTTGAATGCGGCGACATCCTGGACTGCGGCCCCTGTCGGATTGAGGCGCTGCCCGCAGACCATGCTGTCCCTGCCGTCGGATTTGCGGTGGATGCAGGCCAGGGCGCCTGGGTGTTCAGTGGCGATACCTGCGGACATCCCGGGTTCTGGACACGTGTCCGCCAGTTGCCCGTCAAGGTGCTGGTCATCGAGACCGCCTTCGGCGAAGCCGAACATGAGCTGGCTGTGCGCAGCCGCCACCTGTCGCCCACCAGCCTGATCGAACAACTGCGTCACCTGGGTCCTCCGCCCGCTTACCCGATCCACATCACCCACACCAAGCCCTCGGAAACTGCAGACATCGCTGCCCAGCTGCAGGCCCTGGAGCAACAGGCCGAGCACCCTGTGGGTTGGCCGTTGACGCTGCATTGGCTGGCTTCGGGTGACGAATTCGAAATCTGAGGTGTTGTGATGACAAATTTGTTCTGACAAATTTGTCCGTTAGGTGTTGTGGAGCGTACAGAACTGACAGCTTTGCATCGCCATGGCGCAGCACAGAGCCTATTTGCAGTGCAATTCCGTCGGAAAAGCATGGCATGGAATCTGCTCAACAGAAGCGCTCTTTCCCTTCATTTCAGGAGTTTTCACATGAAGCGTACCGTCCAAAAGGGTTTCACCCTGATCGAACTGATGATCGTGGTTGCGATCATCGGCATCTTGGCTGCCGTGGCTCTGCCGGCTTATCAGGATTACACCGTGCGTGCCAAGGTGTCGGAAGTGGTGCTCGCTGCCTCCGCCTGCCGCACTACGATCACCGAAACCTACCAGACTGCAACCACCCTTCCGGGTGCTAATAGCTGGGGTTGTGAATCCACTACCACCGCCAGCAAATATGTTTCCGCCATCGCTACTTCGTCCACTGGCGTGATCAAGGTGACCTCGCTCGCCCTGCCCACCAACGGCGACGTGACCCTCCAGCCATGCGCTGTGGGTGCAACCGTTAGCACGCCTGGTTGGGGTTCGGCCACCTGCAGTGCAGCCCCGGCGCTCGGTACGTCGGTCGGTTCGTGGATTTGCGGTGGTTCCGGCACCACCCTGTCTGCCAAGTACCTGCCAGGTTCTTGCAAGGGCTGATCATTGCCTTGACAGAGAAAGCGGCTTCGGCCGCTTTTTTTTCTTCATTTTCTACTCTGCCCCATGGAATTGACCATCCTGATGCCCTGCCTCAATGAAGCCCTGACGGTGGCCGCATCCGTGGCGGAGGCGCGGTCATTTCTAGCTCGTACGGGCATCGAAGGCGAAGTCCTGGTCAGCGACAATGGTTCGGACGATGGATCGCCGGAGTTGGCTCTCCAAGCAGGCGCCAGGGTGGTCTACGCCCGCACCCGCGGCTATGGGGCGGCATTGATCGAAGGCATCGCCCAGGCCCGGGGGCGTTATGTGATCATGGGGGACTGTGATCGGAGCTATGACTTTGCGCATCTGGATGCTTTTGTGGATCGCTTGAGGCAGGGCGATGCGCTGGTGATGGGCAACCGTTTCGCAGGTGCCAAGCTGCCTGGCGCCATGCCCCCCCTGCACCGCTACCTGGGCAACCCGGTGTTGAGCTTCATCGGGCGGGTTTTTTTCCGTACCCACATTCGGGATTTCCACTGTGGTCTGCGTGGGTTTGACCGCGAGGCCATGCTGGGTTTGAATCTAGTGTCCACGGGCATGGAGTTCGCCAGTGAGATGGTGGTCAAAGTGGCGATGGCTCGCTTGCCGATCTCGGAGGTGCCGACCACGCTGCGTCCTGACGGGCGAGATCGACCACCCCATCTCCGAACCTGGCGCGACGGTTGGCGACATCTCAAGTTCTTGCTGATCTTCTGCCCGAGATGGTTGTTTTTCTACCCCGGTCTGGTTGCCATCATGTTGGGCTTGTTGGGCTTCATCAGCTTGTTGAGCGGGCCTTTTCAGGTTCGGCACGTCGGCCTCGGTGTTCACTCTTTTCTTTACATGAGTGCCTTGATTGTCCTTGGCGTGCAATGGGTACAGATGGCGATGCTGACCCAGTGGATGGGTGCCCTTTTCGGTCTGGTTCCACGCCCTGGTTGGATCGATCGGTTACGGCCCTGGGTGAGTACTGAAAAGGGGCTCTTGGTGGCGTTGGCAGGTTTTACGAGCGGGCTGGTCTGGTCCGCCATGTTGCTGCTCGAGTGGCGAGGCAGTGGTTTTTCAGCCTTGGATCCGACCCAAGTGATGCGCTCTGCGATCCCTGCGGTGACACTCATGATTGTGGGCCTGCAAATTGGTGCCGGCAGCATGTTCGCGAGCGCGCTGCAATTTTGCTGGAGCTCCGTTGCTGGACAGAAATCTCATGGCAAGACTTGAGCGCGGCCTTCCCATCTGGCATGCCCGGACTGAATGCTGGGTCTATTGCCTGACTTTTGCTCTGGCGATGCTGGCCATCCCTTGGTTTCGCGGTGAGATGAGCCTGAACTGGGATGCCCTCAACCATCACATCTACCTGGGCTGGATCGCCGACCATACCCGTTTTGACCGAGATTTCTGGGCGGCCGGTACGCAGTCTTACCAGTACCCCTATCTGTATTGGCCTGTCTACCGGCTTTATCAGAGCGACCTCGATGGACGCTCTGTCGGGCTGGTCTGGATGGGTTTGCACACTTTGGTCGTTCCCCCCCTCTATTGGATAGCGCGCTTATGCATCCCTGGCATGACTTGGTATGACGCAGCCATGCGATTTGCAGGCATGCTGCTGTCTTTGCTCAGTCCTGTTCTGGTGGCCTATGCGGCCGTGACTTCCAACGACATTCTGGCGAGTGTGCCCCTCATGTGGGCCTTCGCAATGGCACTCTCGGCCTGTCAGCGTCCTGAGTCGATCTGGACTTCGCGGCTGATCTACCTGTCTGGATGTCTGGCCGGTGTGGCGGTGGCGCTCAAGTGGAGCAATGGCCCGCTTGCGATCTGTCTGCCCTTGCTCTGGCTCTGGACTCAAGGCACCCCCTTGTTTCGTTTGGGGCGATGCTTGCTGGCTGGCGTCATCACGCTGGTCGCCTGTGTGCTGACGTATCTACCGTGGGGCTGGCAGCTCTGGCGAGAGTTCGGCAATCCCTTCTATCCCTTCATGGACGAATGGATGACTCCGGTACGCTTGTTGATGGGGTGGGGGCCATGATCCGCTTTCAACCGGACACGTGGCGCGACGCCTTGTGGCGCCCCATCTCCATGGCAGCTCCGGATGCTGGTGTCTACATGGAGGTCATGGCGCCCGATCTTAGGTTTGCATTGCTTCTGGTCGTATTGGCCTTCGGCATAGCGGTTTTCCGCAGGTCGTGGCGACCTGAAGCGATCACTTGGCGTCTGCTGGCCTTTCTTGGACTCGAGTTTGCGATTTGGATCTATACCAGTGGCAACGGCCGCTATTTCACGGCGGGGCTGATGCTGGTGGGCGTGGGTTGTGTGTCGTTGCTGCATCGCTGGCCCGTGACCCGCAGTCTTAGCCTTACGCTGGCAATGGCATGCTGTGTCATGCAGGCATACACCGTTTATCTTGCCGCTCCGTTCGAGGGCTCATCCTATGCTCCCTGGCGGGATGCGCCTGTGTTTCCGATTGACTTGCCATCGGCGGTGACGGAGGAGCCTGCTACCTACGTGACGATCTCCACCAACACCTATTCGTTGATCGCTCCACGAGCGCATCGGGATTCCCGGTGGCTCAACCTGGCCCTCAGGCAAACGGATTTGGATGATGGTGATGTCGACGGAAAGCGCATCAAGCGGATCCTTTCGCAATCGCAAAGAATTCGCGCAGTCTTGGTGGGTGTGAGGGGGATGCTGTCCCCCGATGGTCGATTGGCGCAAGAGTTCATTGATGTCATGAATGAGAGGTTTGCGCCTCTGCACCTCGCATTCGATTCCAATGCCTGCACTTATGTGACTTTCAAGCGCTCGTCGAACATGAATGTCTTGGACCGGGCGGCAAAGCGCTCAGAGGGGGTCGTCGTTCCAGGATTCATGTTTTGTGATTTGAAGTTTCTTGAGCAGGTTCCAGCCAATGTGGGCCGTGTGCCGTTTCCACCCGAGGTGGATCAGGTCATGGCGGTGATGGATCAGCAATGTGCCCGTTTCTTCAACCGTCGAAGTGGGGCCAAGTTCAAGGTACCGCATGGCACGATGGTTCATTACGGTGATGCAGACATGAAGCTCTTTGTGCTTGATGATCGTCGCGTTGAGTACCGTTACTGGCGTAGCCTGATGGCCGAGCCCATGGGGACGGTGGAAGATGTGCTGCGACCTGGCTATTTATTCGATTGCGAGCACATCAGGGGGCGCTCAGGTCTGCCATGGGAGAGACGCTATTGAGTTGTCTTCTGACCCCAAGGGACTTTTCGGTACCCCGGGCTCGTGCCAGTAACACCCGATCAATCCTCATTGGGCATGGCCGTGTCTGCAAACACCCAGATTGAGCAGGGCGCCTCGGGGCCCTGGCACTACTATCTCGCCCAGATGCTGGCGGCCCTCATTGCCTTGTTGGTGCCTGTATTGCTTCTGCAGTATGCAGGCGTGGGATTTTTCGGTGTGGTCGCATTTGCAAGTGTGCTGCAGGCCTGCCTCCAACTATGCGATCTCGGGCTTTCTGCCACCCTCACGCGATCCTGTGCCATCGCCAGCAACACGGCTCCAGGGGCCATGCCAAGGGCCATGATGCTGAAGTCAGAGCGATGGGTATTTCTCTCGAGCACACTGGTTGGCGTGGCCTTGATAGACCCCATTCTTCATGTCTATCAGAATTGGTCGACAGTATCTGCCGGTCAGCATGTTTCGCTAGATGACGCCCTTTGGTGGATTATGGTTTCGATTGTGACCCGAAATCAACTCGAGTTGTATCGAGGCGCTTTGGTCGGATCTCGTCAATTGAAATGGCTTGCGACCGAGATTTTCGGTGCGTCATCTTTCAGATTGGTCGCGTTAATCGGTTTGATTCTCGTCGATGGGCTGACCTTGTCATCATATTACCTCATCAACATCATCGTCAATGCGCTGGAGTTGGTGCTGATGAGATCCAAGGTTCTTCGACTTTTTACAGATAAGTCTTGTGGGGAATCTAAAATTCAAGGGATTGAAATTCCGTGGCGATTCTCTTTTTCCATGGTTTTTGCTGCATTTTTGTGGGTCGCATTCTCTCAAACTGACAAGATCTATTTGTCGAGGTTGTGGTCTGTTAATCAGTTTGCTGAGTACAGTGCGGCAACTTTGTTGGCTAGCGGAATATTGATTATCACTCAGCCATTGCAGGGTATATTTTCGACGCGCTTGGCCGTTCGATATGCCGAGGGTAATCTCCAGAATCTTGTGGCTGATTATCGTTTGGCAACTCGTTGGGCTGGTTTTTTGATTTGGCCGCTCTGTTCGGTCCTGGTTTTCAGGGCGAATGATGTCTTGCGGGTCTGGACGGATAATCCGACGATCGCAGCGCATGCGATGCTCGTTCTGGCAGGCTATGCATTGGGCAATGGATTGATTGCTTTGGGAGCAGTCAATTTTTACCTTCAATTTGCGCTCGGGCAACTTCGACGGCATGTATTTGGAGCTTTCTTGTTCTTGGTCGTTCTAGTGCCGATACTCTTCTGGGCGGCTGCAGAATTTTCGCTGGATGGGGCAGGTGGCGCATGGGCTATTACTAATGTCATATTTTTTTTGACTTGGTTGCCCTATATTCATCGAAAATTACTGCCATTTTCATTTTGGGAGTGGCTATGCAAAGATGTCATGCCGTTTCTGGTAAGTCCGATGCTGATCATGTTGCTACTGCTCCCTTTTTCAATTTCGGGAAATCGTTTTTGGGCAATGATTGAGTTGGGCCTGTGTTATATGATTTCTGCGCTGATCACAGCTTTGGCGATGAAAGAGTGCCGTCACTGGCTCAGGCAGTTTTTCCGGAAATGGCGTCCATATTTTTAAAAGGAACGACCTTGTTTCGAAGAAAAATTTCTGAAATTATCCGGCACGAACTATTGCGTTTGACGGCTCGGTTTCCTTTTGGAGCCCGGTGCCGCTGCGTTATTTGCGGCACCAAAGTTCAATTTTTTTTGCCCTACAGGCAGGGAAGTCGTTCGATTCCACCTTTACTGCGTGAGCTCCGAACGGTCGGCAGCGATCCAGACCATTTTGAATGCCCGGCCTGTCGTTGTCATGACCGAGAGCGTCATGCTTTCATGTATCTCTCTGCTCTGGGACTGGTGGAAGCTTGGCGCAATCAAAGCATCTTGCACTTCGCACCCGAGGCCCATCTGCGTGAGTTGATCCAGAATCAGAAGCCTCTACGTTACATCTGTGCCGATATCTGCCCAGTGGATGCCTCCGTGGTCAAAATGAGCATTGAAGCGATTTCCCATGAGGACGAGACATTTGATTTCATCATCGCGAATCATGTGCTGGAACATGTCGAAAACTACCCGGCTGCCTTGCGGGAAATCCATCGTTGCCTGAAGCCCGGAGGTTACGCATTACTGCAGGTTCCCTACGCCGAGAGCCTTCACAAGACCTTGGAGGATCCAGGTTTCGAGACGCCTTTAGCTAGACTCCATGCTTACGGGCAGGAGGACCACCTGCGCCTGTTCGGTCGCGATGTGGTCGAACAGTTTTGTATCAGCGGCCTCGCTTCTTGCGTCCGTTCACATGATGAACTCCTTCCTCATGTGGATGCGATCGAATATGGCGTCAATCGGGCAGAGTCATTGATGCTCTTTCAAAAGCCCTTAAGCCGATAACCTGCAATGTTCATCGAAAAATCGGTCAGCCCAAGCCTTCCCAAGGTTTCAGTCTGCATCATGACCTACAACCAATGCCACTACATCGAGGCGACTGTGCGTAGTGTTCTGGCGCAGTGCGGTGAAGGTCGCGATTTCGAGCTTGAAATCCTGATTGGAGACGATCATTCGACTGACGGAAGCAGTGAGGTGCTGGCTGCTCTGCAAGCTCAATATCCCTCCAAGGTCGTTTGGATCCGGCAACCCAGCAATCTGGGTGGTCATCGCAACATGCGCTCATTGCTCCAGCGGGCTACTGGAAATTACATCGCCCACCTCGATGGCGACGATTACTGGTTACCTGAGAAACTAATGCGTCAGTTGAGAGCGCTCGAAGCTTCACCTTTATCTGTCGCATGCTACACCAATGCGTTGGTCGTGGACGAGGCCAATCGTTTCGTCGGCCTGTTCACCAATCGCCAAGCTGGTCGGTTGACGTTCGCCTATCTGGCAGAGCGTGGGAACTTTCTGAACTTCAGTTCAACTCTTTACAGGGCGCAAGTTAAAGAATTGATATTGGCACAAAACCAGCCAATGATCGACTATGAAATCCACCTGTTGATGGCCAATCAGGCGGACTTGTGTTTCTTGAATGAGCCTCTGGTCTGCTATCGCTGGATGAGTGCCACTTCGACGCTGCGCCATCACTTCGAAGACTTCAGCATTCTTTACGCGCAGGCTTTAGAACGCAGGTTGATCGGGACATCTGCGTCTATTCGATCCCAGGCGGTGTCCCTCTATATCCTGACCACATTGATGAAGCGCAGGGATTGGTTATTTCACAGGGGATTCTGGCGCCGCGTGGGCGCGTTGACAACCAGTCTGCGACTCGCGCGCGTCGGGCTGATTTGGCCAATGCTTCACATCGGCTGCCTTGGGCTCAGGCGTTGTCTTCTGAACGCTTTGACCCGGATGCTGAGTCGCACAGAGACATCCAACGTGATGTTTCCGCGTCTGTGAGTTGAGATTGGGCGCATCAGCCTTTTGAGCGGTGCAGACGGGCGCGGATCTGATGAGCCACGAGCAGCATCCGCAAGGGAAGTTCATGAATCGGTTTTTGTCTCCAGAGTGAACTGCCCAACAACATGCGAAAGCGCAAGCGCGCACGCTCGTCTTTGATGGAGAAATGACGATCGATCAGGTGTCTCTGGGGGGGGCTGAGAAGGTCTGCGTAATTCAATCGCAGCAGCACGACTTGCCGCAACAAGATGGCTGCCCAATCATGCTTCAACAGGAACCGGATCATCTGCACCTGGCGACCCAGCCAGCCGGCACCATGCCCGATCACGTTCCCACCATGTTGACGGTACATGAGGCTAGGGATGGGATCATAGATGATCTGCCCAAAAGCGCTGATCACCAAATACATCCACCAGTCATGAAAGTGGATTGCCATCGGTGAAATCCTGTCTTTCAGCAGCCTCAAAGCCTTCTGGTTCAATGCGGCGGTGCACCCAGTGACGATGTTTTCGACCAATGCGTTTTCAAAGGCTGGTGGGCGTGGCCAGGGCTGGGTATCGTTGAGCGGGTTCAGTTCAGAGTCGACCAGTTTCTGGGCTGTGCAATACAAAGCTGGCTGATCAGTCAGGTTCTGCAGCGCAGCGCTGGCGCGGGCCAATTTGTCTGGAAACCAGACATCATCTTGATCTGACAAAAGGATCAGGTCCGCATCCGGATCGGCTTGTTCGATCAGTGTCATGAAGCTGGCGCCAAAGCCGATGTTGACCCCCCGAGTCAACACGATCCGCGAGTCACCCAGGGCCTCAATGATGGAGATGGTCCTGTCCGTAGAGCCATCGTCACGGATGTTGATTTTTGCGTTGGCAGGCAACTGCCTGAGAATCGATTCCAGTTGCGCCCCAATGAAAGACTCACCGTTGAAAGTGGACATCAGGACGACCATCCGGGTCTCGGTGCTCATGGTGTGACTCATCGACCGTGTAAGAAATGGCCTGACCGCCCGCCCGACTTCTCCAGCAAATGGGTAAGAGTCATGACCATGCCACGATCAACAGCCTTGCACATGTCATAAATCGTGAGCAGCGCCACCTGCACCGCCACCAGCGCCTCCATTTCAACGCCAGTCTGTCCGCTCGTTTCGACGCGTGCGGTGCAACTGACATAAGCAGACATCGGTGGGTGTTCTGCCTGAGTCTCAAATTCGATGGCAACCTTCGTGAGCGCCAGAGGATGGCACAAGGGAATCAGGTCGCTTGTCTTCTTGGCTGCCTGGATGCCGGCAATGCGTGCGATACCCAGTACGTCACCCTTCTTGGCGCTGCCAGACTGGATGAGATCCAGTGTGCTTGCCTGCATTTCGATCCGTCCCTGAGCAATCGCGACCCTGCGAGTGATGGGTTTGTCGCCCACGTCAACCATGTGGGCTTGGCCGTGGGCATCAAAGTGAGTGAGCGTGTTCATCGGTGTTCCGAGGGCGTTATATTCACGTCCGGTTGACGTTGTCGTTGCATCATACGGTCATGGCTTCTTTGAAAATCCGACTTCGTGCGTTCGGCATGCACCTGGCTTTGAGCATGGTGGTGGCGGCATTGGCTGCCACCCTGGTTTTCGGGCTTTGGTACCCCTACCCCTACCGGGCGTTGTCAGGGGGGCGAGAGTTGTTCCTCTTGCTGATGGGCGTGGATGTGGTGATCGGTCCGGTGATCACTTTCTTCATCTATAACCCGATCAAGAAGCTTCGACGTGAGTTGTTGCTGGACCTCGCTCTGGTCGGATTGCTCCAGATGGCCGCATTGGGCTATGGTCTTTGGTCTGTGTCGCAGGCCCGGCCGGTGCATCTCGTTTTCGAATACAGCCGTTTCAGTGTGGCGCATGCCAACCAGGTGCCAGACGCCCTTCTTGATCGGGTGCCGCAGGGGATCGTCCCCTTGCCCTGGACGGGTCCGACCTTGCTCAGCCTGCGCCCTTTCAAGAACACACAGGAGAGGATGGACGCTACTGTCGCGGCCATGTCAGGCGCACCGCTGCCCGGCCGGGTGGACCTCTGGCAGCCTTATCCGATGGCCCGGGATGCCGTGCTGCAGCAGGCAAGACCGTTGTCTGAATTGAGAACACGTTTTCCAGAGATGGGAGGGCAGATGGATGAGTTGCTTCGGACCGTCGGTCAAACCTGGGAACGCAGCGCCTACTTGCCTCTGGTGGGGCGCAAAATGGCTTGGACAGTCGTGATCGACAATCAATCGGCCGATGTCATCGGTTTTCTCCCGGTGGACCCGTTCTGAACGACGTCTGGACAGCCTGTTCAACAGCCGCAATTGACTGTGCCCACTTTTAAATATGGCCGCCGCTGGCTGGCCCCCCTGGCCCTGGCTCTGCTGGCTGTCGTCGGTGCGCCCACGCTCAGCAGTGCCCAGCTCCCCGCCCTGGGCGACGGCGAAGGCATGACCCTGGGTGCCGAGCGCCGCCTCGGAGACCAGATCGCGCGTGAGCTCTACCGCGATCCCGATTACCTCGATGACCCGGTGCTGCAGGAATACGTCGAGGGCATCTGGCAGCAGCTGATGCAGGCGGCGCGCCAGAGGGGCGAACTGACGCCAGATCAGGACGAGCGCTTTGCCTGGCAGGTCCTGTTGGGCAAAGACCGCCAGGTCAACGCCTTTGCCTTGCCTGGCGGCTACATGGGGGTCTATCTGGGCTTGATCGCCATCGTGGCCAACCGCGACGAGCTGGCCTCGGTGCTGGGGCACGAGCTCAGTCACATCACCCAGCGCCACATCTCGCGCATGATGAGCAAGGACAGTCAGCAGACCCCGTTGCTGGTGGCCGCGCTGATCCTGGCGGCCCTGGCAGCCAGCAAAAGCCCCGATGCGGCCAGTGCGCTGGTCGTGGGCGGGCAGGCCCTCACGGTCCAGAACCAGCTCAAGTTCTCGCGCGACATGGAGCGCGAGGCCGACCGGGTGGGCTATGGCGTCATGACCCAGGCGGGGTTTGATGGCCAGGGTTTTGTCACCATGTTCGACAAGCTGCAGCAGGCCTCGCGCCTCAATGACAACGGCGCCTACCCCTACCTGCGCAGCCACCCGCTGACCACCGAGCGCATTGCCGACATGCAGGCCCGTCAGGAACTGCGCCCTGGCAGCAAAGCGCCGGTGCCGACCACTCTGGAGCATGCGCTCATCATGGCCCGGGCGCGAGCCATCAGTGCCGACAACATCGAGTTGCAGCGCCAACGTCAAGCCGAGCCCGACGGGGCCACCTTCCGGCAATCGACACCTGTGCGTCAGGCGCAGGCCTTGTATGGCGCCGCGCTGGCGTCGATGCAATTGCGCGACTGGGCCCGGGCCCGCGAGGCGGTCAACCGGCTGCAGCCCCTGGTCCAGTCCAGCCCGGAGGCCTCGCGCCTGCAGCGCCTGCTGGTGGCGGAGCTGGATCTGGCGACAGGCAAGCCGGCCACCGCTGCCGCACTGCCGTTGGGCCCTGAGTTGCGGCGTCCAGAGTTGCTGCTGGGGATTCAGGGCCGCCTGGCCCAAGGCGGGGTCACGGGGGCTGAGCAGGCGGCAGAAGCCTTGCAGACCTGGGTCGCCGTGCATCCTCACGATGGCACGGCCTGGCAGTGGTTGTCACGTGCCTGGACAGGGGCCGGCAAGCCTTTGCGCGCCTTGCGGGCGGAAGCCGAGGCGCAGGTGGCCCACTTCGATTACAGCGGGGCCTTGGACCGGTTCAAGGCCGCCCAGGACATGGTGCGGCGAGGCGGCAGCGCCGCGGCCGACCATGTCGAGGCCTCGATCATCGATGCCCGCACCCGCGAGGTCGCCTCACTGCTGCGGGAACAGGCTGCGCAGCGCTGAGTCGATCACCATGCCCAGGGCCGAATAGATCAGCGAGCCAATCAGGGCGGCACCGAAACCAGTCACCTGGAAGCCTTTGAGCAACTCGGCTGCAGCCCAGAACATGATCGCATTGATCACGAACAGGAACAGGCCTAGCGTGACCACGGTCACGGGCAGTGTCAGCACCACCAGGATGGGGCGCAACACGGTGTTGAACAGGCCGATGACCAGCGCGGCCACCAGGGCGGCGCTCAGGCTGGTGACCTGCACGCCCGGGTACAGGTAGGCCACGAACATCAGTGCGGCCGCGCTCAGCAGCCATTTCAGCAGCAGTTTCATGGGCGCAGCATAGCAGCAGGCCTTGCGGCGCCCATCTTCTGCCTCACTCGGTGGCCAGCACCAGAGCGGCGCCCAGGCCTGCCACGGCGCCCGGTACTGCCCAGCGCGCACCGTGGGGTTCGGGCTGGTTGTGGGTCACGGCGGGCAGGTCCTGGCCCAGCTTGGGGCGGCGCGCGTCGAGCACCCGGGCCCCGGGAAATTGCCGGCGCAAACCCTCCGACAGATCGGCCAGCGAGCCATGGGCCACCAGGCGGGTCACTTGGTCGCCCGGGTTCACCACGGCCTGCACCACGGGGTCGGTCACCTTGTCGGCCCATCGGGCGCGCCAGTTCTCGCGGTTGGCGTAGCTCACCCATTTGCTCACGCGCCGCGTCATGCGTGGCGGGCAGGCGACCAGGATCCAGTGGGTCGACTGCTGCGTGGCGGCTGCCGAGGGCGCAAGCAAGGGCAGCAACTGATGGCAGGCGTGTTCGGCATCGTCGAAGTAGGCAATCAGGGTGTCCATGGTTTCTCCTTGAGACGAGGTTGGCCGTTCGTGGCCGCTGACAGAAACAGAAGCGGTTCAGGGTGGTGGCAAGGTCACGACGGTGGCCCGCTCATGCCGGGGTGTCGCCGCCGTCGGTGCGGCCGGTGTGGCGGCGCTGATGCATCCAGCCCGCGCCCAGCACACCCAGGATGGCCACACCATAGGTGCTCCAGCGGGCCAGCGTGTTCATCAACTCAGGCGGGTCGAAGACCGCGTCCAGCAAGGGCTCGCCCACGATCATGCGGGCGGCGGTGAAGGCCAGCACGGCGGCCCCGGCATGGATGATCAGGGGGAAGCGCTCGACCAGCTTCAGCACCACCGAACTGCCAAACACCACGATGGGCACGCTGATCAACAGGCCCAGGATCACCAGGTCGAACGAGCCATGCGCGGCGCCGGCCACGCCCAGCACGTTGTCGATGCCCATCAGCGCGTCGGCCACCACGATCGTCTTCATGGCACCCCAGAAAGTGCTGGCGGCCGGGCCATCGGCGTGGCCGTCGCCGTCGTCGGCCAGCAGCTTGTAGGCGATCCACAGCAGGCCCAGGCCACCGATCAGCATCAGGCCAGGCACTTTCAGCAGCCAGACCACGCCCACGGTCATCAGCGAGCGCACGGCGATGGCGCCCACCGTGCCCCACAGAATGGCTTTTTTCTGCAGATGTGCCGGCAATTGCCGCGCGGCCAATGCGATCACGATGGCGTTGTCACCCGCCAGGACCAGGTCGATCAGGACAATGGCCAGCAAGGCTGACCACCACGGTGCGGAAAGAAATTCCATGAAAAAACTCCAGGATGGCAAGAACATCCCCGGAGCAGGCGCTGGTCATGGTGAGGCTGGAGGCGCACCCGTGCGGGCGCGTTGGCAGACACGCTTCGACCAAACCCGTTCCAGGTTCGAATCGAAGGTCTTGCTCGGCATGGAGTCATGCAGAAAATGCCCAACAAGCCGGAAGCCTAGGCTTCGTATTGACGACTTGTTGATCTGGTGTGGCCGCTGCACGCAGGTACAGATCCGTCCACACCGAGGGAGCTACTCCCCTTCGTGCTGCGATTTAACCATTGCTCACAGAGGCCTTGCAAGTTGTAGGTTTTTGCTTCTGTTCCTGATGTCCCTGGTGGCTGAAGGACGCCGCCTCTTCAGCGCTGGCGGAGCATGGCGGCGGATTATGATCGCGCCCCCTGTTTTGAATTTGCCATGGCCGGAATCCACATCACCGACATCGAAGCCGCCATCAACCACTGGCGCGCCCGCAAGCCTTCACCCGATGGGGTGATGCTGGCGCCCGAACTGCGTGCGCTGGCCGAGGTGTATGCGCTGATGGTGTACTTTCACGAGGATGAGGCCGACGAATTCAGCCTGCCCGAGGCCGCCTGGCAGGCCTGGCAGGTTTGGTACGACACCACGCCCGACACCCCCTGCATCGCGATCTGCTCCACCAGCCAGGGCGACAGCCTCTGCAAGGGTTGCGGCCGCACCTTTGACGAGGTGCAGCACTGGCCCGGCATGAGCGCCACGGAAAAGCGCCAGACCTGGCGCCGCATCACCCAGGAAGGCCATGCCTGGCGCTTCAACCGCTACCTGGAGCGCGCCGCTGAAGGCCCCGCGGCCGCCACCCAGGCCATGCAGACCGCAGCCCAGGAAGCCCACCGACAACGCCGCCGTCAAACGACGGCCTGACCCAAGCTCAGGTAGCCCTGTCAGCCAATAAGTTGCCTGCTCGATCAGGCACGACCTGCAACGGAGAGGTCAGCCCGGCGCCGGGCCGCCCCAAGGCGGGCTGCGGCCCCCTTTGGGGGGCAGGGAGCGACACGCAGTGCGCGACCGTGGGGGCCCACAGTTCACTTCCAGCGGATGCACTCGATCTCGACGGTGTCCTTGGAGTCGCTCAGCATCAGCGCACCCTCCTGCACGGTGGCTTGCAGCTGCATGCTGCGCTGGGCCAGCCTGGCCAGGGCCTGGGAGGCCTCGGTGGGCACACGCCAGACCTGCAGTTTGTCCATGCGGCTCACCTTGTTCTCCATGGTTTTCCACCAGATCTCGGCAGCGTGGTTGAAGCAGTACACCAGCACCTGATCCGATTTCTGGCAGGCCTTGAGCAGGGGCTTTTCCTCGGGCTGGCCCACTTCCACCCACACCCGCTTGTGCCCCGTGAAATCGGTCAGCGAGACATCGGGGTCGTCCGGATCTGACAGGCCGGCGCCAAAGGCCAGGGTGCCATCGCCATTGCACACATCCTGCAACTGATGCGCCTGCAGGGCCAGGGCGGTCAGGCGGATCATCATGCGCTCGTCGGTCTCGCTCGGGTGGCGTGCCAGGGTCAGGGCATGGTCCGCGTAGTAGTTGTGGTCGATGTCGGCAATCGACAGGGCGGCCTTGAAGATGGTGGATTTGAGAGCCATGAGGCGT
>RXJO01000405.1 GCA_003987795.1 Curvibacter sp. | reverse complement strand
CCAACTCGGGCGCCCGGTAACAGTGGCCGTGGCGTAAATCCGTCTGGGGCTGGGGTAATCACGCCTGCAAGCGCATTTGTGCAACAAGGCCCATTGGAGATGGTCTACTGTGATGGACTTTCACTGCCACCTAGACTTGTACAAGCAGCCAAGGGAGGTGTACAGGCAGGCAATACTGCGAAATGAATTCACTTGGTTGGTGACAACGAGCCCGAAGGCCTTCGCTGCTACATCTGCGGCTCTTAGTCGCTCAGAAAGGGTGCTCATCTCTCCAGGGCTACATCCGGAGATTGCTGGGCAGCGTGCCAATGAAATCAATCTCTTGCTTGAGCAAATGACCCAGTGCAAGGGGGTCGGGGAGGTTGGACTTGATGGGTCGACCAGGTACAAGGCGAGCTATGCAATCCAGCAGTCAATATTTGCCGCAGTCGTCGCCCGCAGTGCCGAACTCGGGGGACGCATCCTAAGCATCCATTCTCGGGCTGCCGCTTCAGATGTACTTCGCGAACTCGCCCGACATCCAGCCTTCGGAGTTGCAGTCATGCACTGGTTCTCAGGGTCGATTTCAGAGTTGCGAAGTGCAGCAGCCATGGGCTGCTGGTTCAGTGTTGGCCCCGCCATGTTCGCCTCGGCGAATTGCCGTCGCCTTGTTGCCGCGATGCCCAAGAACCGTGTAGTTCCTGAAAGTGATGGCCCGTTTGCCCACATAGATGGCGAGCCACTTATGCCCTGGTGCGAAGACCGCACAGTCGAGCTCGTGAGCGCAACTTGGAAGGTCCCCAAGGAAGAGGCGGCCAGCAATCTCCAAGAGAATTCCCGCCAGTTGCTACAGCTACTAAGAGATTGAATTCCGACTTGAGCTTATGGAGTGCGAGCCCCCCGCTTTAATGGCCGACGCGACCAAGGCACGGCGCTGTGTTGGTGCAAATGTATCCGCTACCGGCAAAGGCCAGAGCTGCTGTCGTGCCGCCCCAGAGTAGGACTTGATTGACCAACAGTTGGTCACTAACCACAACAGCAAAGTAGCTCCATTTGTCAAAACTTACCAAGTCGCTTTTGGCTTGAGAGGGAAGCCAGCGTAGGGCTTGATTGTCAACGACCAGCGGCTGATCGATCGCTGATCACCGGTGACCAGGGCCACCACGACGCCAGCCCCCGTGCCGGGCGTGGCGACCTCGCCTGATCCCAGGGTGAGCACCATGGCTTCGCGCACACGATGCCGCAGGCGCTCGATCGGATAGGCCCAGCTGCTGGCCAGCAAACGGGGCGCCTCGGACACCGACCGGGCGCGCACCCAAGCGCTGGCCAGGATGCCCTGCTCCCATAGCCAAAGCTCGTGGTCAAATCCACCGGGGTTGCGCGCACCGTGCACGCGTTTGAGGCGGGCGGTGACACGCCAACGCTGGCCCGGAACCGGAGCTTGCGGAGCGCCAAGGGCCGGACCGCCGCCGGCCACCGCCCCGGGCACGCCCTCGACCAGCTCGCGCTCGGCCTGTGCATCGTCATCACCCACCGGCCGGGCCGGGTGCTGCATCGGATTCCAACCCAGCAGGAGTTGGCGCGGCACAGCCACCGGACGCCCCTGAAGACGGGCAGACTCGACCTGGAAGACAAATCGCCACCCCCACGCCCCCGACTGCGGCAGACTGGCCACCTGCCCCTCCAGCAACAGATCCTGCCCCTCCAGCTCGGGGGCCAAGGCCTGCTGAAGCCGCTGGACCGCTCGCAGACCGGCCGCCCCCCAGGCCACCGCGCCCGCCAGCAGCCCCACCAGCAACAGCGCGACCACGGCAGCCTGCTGCCCCCGCCACCTCCGCCGGGCGGCACCTCCGGGTTCGAACAGCCCGACGCACAGCGCCCCAAGCAGCGCCCCAGCCAGAGCGGCGCCATACCAAGCAGGGGCCACCAGACGGGCCTGCTGCAGCTGCAGCAGCGTACCCGCCAGCACCCCGAGACCCAAAGCGCCCCAACCGCCCCAAGGCAGGCGCCAGCGCGCCCCCGCCTCACGACCCAGGCGCAACGACGCAGCCCCATGCCCCGACATCCAGCTCATGCCGGATCCTAGGCACGACAGGCCTCCATGGATCGGAACCCCGACAGGCGCCGGGGCATTGGCAGCCCCTCGGCGCCAGCCGCCAGATCACCGGTCTCAGGCCTCGGCGCACCGGGGGTGGCAAGAATGCATCGAATCTCAAGAAGTGGGCCCCAGGGCCCTCGAATTGACACACACAGTGGCGCGGCTCTTGCTAGGATGGTCTCAGAGCCTGTTCCATGTCTCCCACGACTCGTGTGAGGCATAGAGCAGGTTCCTAGAGGCCGCCATCCCGAGGTGGCCGTTTCCCGGCACTTTTGCCAGAGAGACAAGACGCAATGTCGATCCACGCTGCACTGAACCACGTCACCCATTACCGCTATGACCGGCCCGTCAACCTGGGCCCCCAGGTGGTCCGGCTGCGCCCGGCACCCCACTGCCGCAGCAAGGTCATCTCCTATTCGCTGCGCATCGAACCGGAAAACCACTTCATCAACTGGCAGCAAGACCCGTTTGCCAACTACCAGGCCCGACTGGTCTTCCCCAACCCCACCACCGAATTCAAGGTGACGGTCGATCTGGTGGTCGAAATGGCGGTGTACAACCCCTTCGACTTCTTCCTGGAGCCGGCAGCCGAGAACTTTCCGTTCCAATACGAGGAACTGGTCAAACAGGAGCTGGCGCCCTACCTTGCCACCGAGCCGGCGACACCGCTGTTGAAGAAGTACCTGGCCGAGATCGACCGCAGCGAATGCCGCACCATCGACTTCCTGGTCAGGCTGAACCAGAAGCTGCAAGGCGACATCCGCTACCTGATCCGCATGGAACCCGGGGTGCAGACACCCGAGGAGACCCTGGGCAAGGCCTCGGGCTCTTGCCGTGACTCGGGCTGGCTGCTGGTGCAGCTGCTGCGCCATTGCGGCCTGGCCGCCCGCTTCGTGTCGGGCTACCTGATCCAGCTGAAACCCGATGTGAAAGCGCTGGACGGCCCCAGTGGCACCGAGGTCGACTTCACCGACCTGCACGCCTGGTGCGAGGTCTACCTGCCCGGCGCGGGCTGGATCGGTCTCGATCCGACCTCCGGCCTGCTGGCCGGTGAGGGCCACATCCCGCTGGCCTGCACCCCGCAACCCTCGGGTGCGGCCCCGGTCGAAGGCGCGGTGGACAAGTGCGAGGTCGAGTTCAGCCACCACATGGAGGTGACCCGCATCTACGAATCGCCGCGCGTCACCATGCCCTACACCGACGAGCAATGGGCCAGCGTGCTGGCCCTGGGCGAGGCGGTGGATGCCGAACTGGTGGCGGGCGATGTGCGCCTGACCCAGGGGGGCGAGCCCACCTACGTGGCCACCGACGACCGCGAGGGTGCCGAATGGAACACCGATGCCCTGGGCCCCACCAAGCGCGCCTACGCCACCGAACTCGTGCACAAGCTGCGCGATGAGTACGGTCAGGGCGGCTTTCTGCATTTTGGCCAGGGCAAGTGGTACCCGGGCGAGCAATTGCCGCGCTGGGCCCTGTCGATCTGCTGGCGTGCCGACGGACAGCCCGTCTGGAACAACCCGGCCCTGTTCGCCGACGAACGCATCACCGCCCACTACACCGCCGAAGACGCCCGACGCTTCACCAGCACCCTGGCCGGCAAGCTGGGCATGACCGACCAGTACATCGAAGCCGGCTACGAAGACACCTGGTACTACCTGTGGCGCGAGCGCCGCCTGCCGGTCAACGTCGACCCCTTCAACTCGAAGCTCGACGACGAGATGGAGCGGGTGCGCCTTCGCCGCGTGTTCGACCAGAAGCTCGATTCTGTGGTGGGCTATGTGCTGCCACTCGACGTGAACCCCGACGCCGACAACCCGGCCATGGTGGGGCCGCGCTGGCAGACCGGGCCCTGGTTCTTCCGCGACGAGCGCATGTACCTGATCCCCGGCGACTCGCCCATGGGCTACCGTCTGCCGCTGGACTCTTTGCCCTGGGTCAGCTCTGCCGAGTACCCTTACATGGTCGAGACCGACCCGATGGCACCGCGCTCCGCCCTGCCTGCCGCCCAGGCCCTGCACAGCCGCTACGCCAGCGGCAGCACCGACCTGCGTGGCGTGCCCTACCTCGCGGGCACGGCCAGCCCGGGCGAAGCCCAGCGCCGCGCCCAGGGCCTGGGCACCGGCCAGGCCGAGGCGGCCGGTGCGGGTGACGCCGAGGCGGCCACACGCACAGGCCAACCCCAACCGGGCCGCTGGGAGATGGCGCCCGCGCGCGGCACCTCGGCCCACTGGATCACCCGCACCGCCCTGTGTGTCGAGGCACGCAACCCGGCCCGCGCCAACGGCCCCAAGGTCGAGGCTGCCAGTGTCAAGTCGAGCCTGCTGTACGTGTTCATGCCCCCCCTGTCGCGGCTGGAGGACTACCTGGACCTGCTGGCCGCGATCGAGGCCACGGCTGAAGAGCTGGGCGTTCAGATCGTGCTCGAAGGCTACCCGCCGCCGCGCGACCCGCGCCTGAAGCTGCTGCAGGTCACCCCCGACCCGGGCGTGATCGAGGTCAACATCCACCCGGCCCACAACTGGAAGCAACTGGTGCAGCACACCGAGTTCCTGTACCAGGCGGCCTTCGAGTCGCGCCTGACGGCCGAGAAGTTCATGACCGACGGCCGGCACACCGGCACCGGGGGCGGCAACCACTTCGTTCTGGGCGGCGCCACGCCGGCCGACAGCCCCTTCCTGCGCAAGCCGGAGCTTCTGGCCAGCCTGATCCTGTACTGGCACAACCACCCCTCGCTGAGCTACCTGTTCTCGGGCATGTTCATCGGCCCGACCAGCCAGGCCCCACGCGTGGACGAGGCCCGCAACGATCAGCTCTACGAGCTGGAGATCGCGCTGCGCGAGATCGAGCGCAACCGCGAGCTGTACGGCCAGGACATGCCGCCCTGGCTGGTGGACCGCACCCTGCGCAACATCCTGGTCGACGTCACCGGCAACACCCACCGCAGCGAGTTCTGCATCGACAAGATGTACTCGCCCGACAGCAGCACCGGCCGCCTGGGCCTGCTGGAGCTGCGCGCCTTCGAAATGCCGCCGCATGCCCGCATGAGCATCGCCCAGCAACTGCTGCTGCGCGCCCTGATCGCCCGCTTCTGGAAGCAGCCCTACAAGGCGCCCGTCACCCGCTGGGGCACCCAGCTGCACGACCGCTGGCTGTTGCCCACCTTCGTGCGACAGGACTTCAACGACGTGATGGCCGAGATGCGCCAGGCCGGCTACGCGTTTGACGACGCGTGGTTCGCACCGCACTTCGAGTTCCGCTTCCCGCTGGTGGGCAGCGTGCAGTCCATGGGCATCGAGTTGACCCTGCGCAACGCGCTGGAGCCCTGGCATGTGATGGGCGAGGAAGGCTCGGCCGGCGGCACGGTGCGCTACGTCGACTCGTCACTGGAACGCATCGAGGTCCATGTGAGCGGTTTCAACGATGCGCGCCATGTGATCACCGTCAACGGCCGGGCGCTGCCGCTGCAGCCCACCGGGGTTGAAGGCGAATTTGTGGCCAGCGTGCGCTACAAGGCCTGGAACCCGCCTTCGGCCCTGCACCCGAGCATCGGCGTGCATGCCCCCCTGGTGTTCGACATCGTCGACACCTGGATGAAGCGATCGGTGGGCGGCTGCCAGTACCACGTGGCCCACCCGGGCGGGCGCAATTACGTGACCTTCCCGGTGAATGCCTACGAGGCTGAAAGCCGACGTCTGGCGCGCTTCTTCCGCATGGGTCACACCCCGGGCAGCCTGCAGGTGCCCGAGGCCACGGTGGGGGTGCCGGGCAGCCGTGAGTTCCCCTTCACGCTGGACCTGCGGCGTTGATTGACCCGATGTTTCGTGAAATCGTCATGCCTCCAAAGCATGACGGTTTCATGACTTGCATCAGGTCAACAAGCCGCTCATGGGACAATATCGCCCGTGGAACCGACAGCCCCCCTCTCGAACCAGCCGTCCGACACGCGTCCAGATCTTCAGGCGTGTGACTTGGTGCTGCCTGCTACCAGCGGTCATTTCGACGAGCTGCTCGGGCATCAAGCCCAGGCAACCGGCCCGGCGGACGAGGCTGAGGCTACCGCCTTCGCAGGTCCCTGGGCCGATTTCTTCAAGCACCTGGGCAGCGAGGGCCTGGCCGATCTGGATCACCGCGAGGCCAGCCTCAAGCGGCAGATCCGGGACAACGGGGTCACCTACAACGTCTATGCCGATGCCTCGGGCCCGCAACGCCCCTGGTCGCTCGACCTGTTTCCGCTGATCATCAGCCCCGAAAGCTGGCAGCAGATCGAGGCCGGCGTGCTGCAGCGCGTGCGCGTGCTCGACCGCGTGATGGCCGACGTCTATGGCCCGCAACACCTGCTGTCCAGCGGCCTGCTGCCGGCGGCCCTGGTGCAGGGCCACCCGGGCTATCTGCGGGCCATGAAAGGCGTGAAACCGGTCGGTGGCAACCACCTGCACATCGCCGCCTTTGACATCGCTCGGGGTCCTGACGGCAACTGGTGGGTGGTGTCTCAGCGCACGCAGGCCCCCTCGGGCCTGGGCTACCTGCTGGAAAACCGGCTGGCGGTCTCGCGCCAGTTCCCACAGGCTTTCGAGGCCATGCAGGTGCAGCGCCTGGCCGCCACCTACCGGGCGCTCATCGAAGGCCTGAAGGCCATGAGCCCGGCTGGTGCCGATTCGCACATCGCCCTGCTGACCCCGGGCCCGTACAACGAAACCTATTTCGAGCACGCCTACCTGGCCCGCTACCTGGGCCTGACCCTGGTCGAAGGCAGCGACCTCACGGTGCGCGACCAGCGCCTGTACCTCAAGACATTGCAGGGTCTCAAACCCGTTCACGGCCTGCTCAAGCGCCTGGACGACGAGTTCCTCGACCCGCTGGAGCTGCGCCCCGACTCCACCCTGGGTGTGCCCGGACTGCTGCAGGCGATCCGTGCCGGCAACGTGCTGGTGGCCAACACCCCTGGTTCGGCCTTTCTTGAATCGCCGGCCCTGCTGGGCTTTCTGCCGGCCCTGGCGCGGCACCTGCTCAACGAAGAACTGCAATTGCCGGCCTTGCCCACCTGGTGGTGTGGCGAGCGTGCAGCCCTCGAAGAAGTGCTGCCCGTGCTCGGTGAATCGGTGATCAAGCCCACTTACCCGGCCAGCGCCGGTCGCCACTGGTTCGAGTCGGTGTCGGGCCCGACGCTGTCGCAACGCGAGCTCGATGAATGGGCGGGCCGCATCCTGCGCCAGAACGACGAGCACACGGTGCAGCAACGGCTGCCCCTGTCGCAGATCCCGGTGTGGCGTCACGTCAAGGGCGAAGGTCGGCTGGCCCGCCGCTCGGTGATGCTGCGCGTGTTCGCGGTGGCCGACGGACCGGGCTCGTGGCGTGTGCTGCCCGGCGGCATGGCGCGCATTGCGAGCGCGAATGCCGAGATCGCCTCGATGCAGCGCGGCGGCAGCAGTGCCGACGTGTGGGTGCAGACCCGTGGGCGGGTGGACAGCAGCAGCCTGCTCAATCCCCATCCCGGCGTGGCCGCCGTGGTGCAACGCAAACGCCTGGTCACCAGCCGTGCGGCCGAGAACCTGTTCTGGCTGGGCCGCTACACCGAGCGCACCGAGAACACCCTGCGCCTGGCGCGCCTCACGCTGGCCTGCCTGAACGGCGACGACCAGTCCGCCCAGCCGCTGCTGGCCTGGCTCAGCGACATGGCTGTGCTGGGAGGCCTGGTGCTGCCCAGCGTGCCGCCCGCCAGCCAGGCCCGCCGGGTGTTCGAGCGCTCGCTGATCGACGGTCTGGACAAAACCAGTCACGCCAGCAGCGTGGGTTTCAACCTGCGCGCCTTGCGGTCGGCCGCCTCGGCGGTGCGCGAACGCCTGTCCCAGGAACACTGGAACGTCATCACGCAAGCCGAAGAAGAGTTCTTCAGCCGCTGCAAGACAGCCGCCGCCACCGGCGCCATGGGTTCAACGGATGCCCTGCAGACCCTGGAGATCACCAGCGGCCACCTGGCCGCCATCACCGGCGGCCAGACCGACCGCATGACCCGTGACGATGGCTGGCGCTTGCTGTCCATTGGGCGGCACATCGAGCGTCTGGCCTTTCTGGCGTCGGCCCTGTCGCTGGGGCTCAAGGCCGGGGCCTTGCACGACGATGCGGGCTTCGAAGCCACCTTGGCCCTGTTCGACAGCACCATCACCTTCCATGCCCAGTTCCAGCAAAGCCGCGAGTTGCCCGCCTTGCTGGATCTGCTGGTGATGGACCGCGACAACCCCCGCTCCCTGGCCTGGGTGGCCCAGACCCTGCGTGGTCGACTGGCCCGACTGGCCGGCAGCGCGCCGGGGCAACTGAGTACCCTGTCGCTGCTCATCCCCAATCCCGACATCTGGAGTCTGGAACAACTGTGCAGTGAAGAGGGTCGCCAACGGGCCGACGATACCCAGCCGCCGCTGGCCGAACTGCTGTCCCTGTGCACCAGTTCGGCCTACAACATCTCCGACGAGATCAGCGCCCAGTACTTCACCCACTCCGGTGAGGCACGGCAAAGTCTGGGGGCCTGACGCCATGCGACTCGGCATCACCCACGAGACCCGCTACGACTACACGCCCCAGGTGGAAACCGCCCAGCACATGGCGCATCTGAAGCCGCTGCAGACCGCCAGCCAGACCCTGGTCAGCCACCAGTTGCAGATCCTGCCCGAGGCCGCCCAGACCAGCGAGACCCGCGACGTGTTCGGCAACACGCGCGCCTTTTTCTCGCTGCAGACCGCCCATGCTGAACTGCGCGTGCTCGCCCACAGCGTGGTCGAAACCAGCGAGCCGCCGCAGCCGCCTCTGGGCCCCGAGGGCAGCCTGCCCTGGGAACAGGTGCGCGAACGCTTCCGCTACCGGGCGGGGGGCCGCTACGACCCCGCAGCCGAATTTGTGTTTCCGTCGGCCTATGTGCCGCGGCATGACGACTTTGTGGCCTATGCCCGCCCCAGCTTCGGCGCAGGCGTGAGCGTGCTCGACGGAGCTCAGTCGCTGATGCAGCGGATCTTCGAAGACTTCACCTACGCCTCCAACAGCACCGAAGTCAACACGCCCGCCGTGGAAGCCCTGGCCCAGCGCAAGGGCGTGTGCCAGGATTTTGCCCACATCATGATCGCCTGCCTGCGCGCTCTGGGCCTGCCAGCCCGCTATGTGAGTGGCTACCTGCTGACCACGCCCCCGCCGGGCCAGCCCCGGCTGGTGGGCAGCGATGCCTCGCACGCCTGGGTGGCGGTTTACTCACCCGGCGAAGATGGCGGCCTGGGCCAGTGGTTTGACTTCGACCCCACCAACAACCGCTCGCCCGGCGAAGACTACGTGACCCTGGCCATCGGCCGCGACTACGCCGACGTGTCCCCCATGCGCGGGGTGATCCATGGCGGAGCCCATCACCGGCTGAACGTGGCGGTGACGGTGGAACCCCTGGACATTCAATAACTTCTTTTCAAGGCGCAGAAGGCCTTGATCGGCTGCGGCTGGTCCCTCAAGACGGCACAATGCGGGTTTCGGCCCCGGCCGGCATGCCCCAACCTCTTTCAGGACGCCTTTCCATGAGCATTTACGACAAGCTGCAAGCGCTGAACATCCAACTGCCGCCCGTGGCCGCCCCGGCAGCGGCCTATGTGCCTTTCGCCCAGACCGGCAACTTGGTCTTTCTGTCGGGCCACATTGCCAAAAAGGACGGCAAGCCTTGGGTCGGCCAGTTCGGTCGCAACATGGCCACCGAAGAAGGCAAGGCCGCCGCCCGCGCCGTGGCGATCGACCTGATGGGCACCCTGCACGCTGCGGTGGGCGATCTCAACAAGGTCAAGCGCATCGTCAAGGTGATGAGCCTGGTCAACTCCAGCCCCGACTTCACCGAACAGCACCTGGTCACCAACGGTGCCAGCGAATTGCTGGGCGAGGTGTTCGGCGAGCGCGGCGCCCATGCCCGCAGTGCTTTCGGCGTGGCCCAGATCCCGATGGGCGCCTGCGTCGAGATCGAGTTGATCGCTGAGATCGAGTAAAGGTTTTCCACTCGGAAGCCAGCCCGTGACAACGGGTTGGCCTCTTGCCGATTCACACCGCTCCCCCGAGAAACACGACTCCCACAGAGTCCATGTCTGCCTCATTGCTGATTCAGAACGGTTGAATGCCATTGTCAGGGTGACGCCTGTCTAGACTGCGCCCATCACATGGGAGCACCATCGTTGGACGCACTGACAAAGCAATATTTCGACCCGACAACGGTGAGCATCCAAGACCAGACCGACAAAACCTTCACAAGCTGGTTTGATGGCGACCTGAACGCCATTGCAAGACTTTCAGGTGCTCCCAAACAGTCGACCATCACGGTCTCCTACTGGAAGGGCATTGGCTTCGAGTTGGTCGCCACAGGGCCCTTCATTCGCGGGGACATGGTACGCCGCATACTTCAACACGAGCACAACACTCAGCCCCCACTCTTCATCCAGAACGTGGTCTTCGAGCTTCCAGTGCAACTTCAGCGCCGGAAGATCGGCGTCCGAAGCCTGGCCATTGAGCTCCATGAGGCCAAAAGAATCGGCCAATTTGCCCATGTGGCCGTATCGGCCGCCGGCAACGCCAGCACATTGAATCCGGAGGATCCCAGTGACTACCTGAACGGCTACCTGGTCTGGCCTCTGCTCGGCTTCGATGGCCCCATACCGGCGCACAAGCTGCCAGAGTTTCATCCCCACCATCGGGTTTCACAGGTGCTGACATCCCCCGGTGGCGCCCTGGCTTGGGCAAGGAAGGGCGACTACTGCCAGCTGCAATTCGACCTGGCAGCAGGGTCTTCCTCCTGGATTGTTCTGAACCGCTACCTGCGAGACAATCACATTGAGGTGACCCCATGAACTTTGAAGCTGTCCGGGTATTTTTTGAACCGATTTCCAGCAGCCAGCTGGTCGTTCTTGAACGCACGGCCCCCGCGACATTGAAGCCCTTGGCCGTGGGGCTGGACGAAGTCGGTACAGCCGACCTTGCAGAGCAGATTTCGGCTGAATCGTGCGGTGTCAAAGAGCCCCGACCGTGATGGCTGAAAACCACCCAGCCTGACTGCCACTCCACCACGACATCCATCAGGTGGCTCAGGCCGCCTTTTTCGTTCTCAACCCGCCTCACTACGGCTCAAAAACTCTCCCAGTCATCCTGCGATCCAGCCATGGGCGCAGATGCGAGTCGAGGCGCCGCGGGCGCGGGTGCGGCCGGTTTGGAGGCCTTGGGCGTGGCCAAGGCAGGCGCCGGGGTGGATCGGGCCAGGGGCTTGGCCACCGGGGGAGCCGGAGCCCTGGCGACAGCAGCTTTCACCGGTGTCGGGCCGGCGCCATGGCCGGCCATCTTGAAGGTCCCCACCACCTGGGCCAGTTGCTCGGCCTGTTCGCGCAGGCTTTGGGCCGCAGCGGCGCTTTGTTCAACCAGGGCGGCGTTCTGCTGGGTCATCTGATCCAGGCTGGCGACGGCCTGATTCACGTTGGCGATGCCGCCACTTTGCTCGTTGGCGGCGGCGGTGATCTCGCCGATCATGTCGGTGACGCGGCGCACCGAGGTCACGATGTCGCCCATGGTCTGACCGGCATCGGTGACCAGGCGGGTGCCGTTCTCGACACGCTCGACCGAGGCGCTGATCAAGGTCTTGATCTCGCGGGCGGCTTCGGCGCTGCGCTGGGCCAGGCTGCGCACCTCGCCCGCCACCACCGCAAAGCCTCGCCCCTGCTCGCCGGCACGGGCCGCTTCAACGGCGGCATTCAGTGCCAGGATGTTGGTCTGGAAAGCAATGCTGTCGATCACGCCGATGATGTCGGCGATGCGTTTGCTGCTGGCCTGTATTTCGTCCATGGTCGAGACCACCTGCTGCACCACAGCACCGCCTTTCTCAGCCACCTGGGAGGCGCTGGCCGCCAGGGTACTGGCCTGCTGGGCCGACTGCGCACTGTGCTGCACGGTGTTGGTCAGGTTGTCGAGCGCCGAGGCGCTTTGCTGTAGGTTGCTCGAGGTCTGCTCGGTGCGCATTGACAGGTCGTTGTTGCCGGCAGCGATCTCGCTGCTGGCCAGGGCGATGCTGTCGGTGCTCTGGCGCACCCGGGCGACGGTCTGGGAAAGAGACTGACTCATCGCGACCAGCGAGCGCAACAACTCGCCGAATTCATCTTGGCGGTCCGTCTCCAGCGTGGTGCTGAGGTCGCCTTCGGCAATGCGTGCCGCGAGCCGATTGGCCTGGGCCAGCGGCTTGACGATGCTGCGGATCAAGCCATAAGCCCCCCACAGGATGGCGATCACAATGATGGCGATGCAAACGGCCGCCACCTTCACTGTCAGCAGACGTGACTCACCGATGCGCTGCTGGCTTTCCTGGGCATGTTGATGCTGCAGCGTTACAAAGACGTTCAGGTCTTCCAGGTAGGTGCTCAGTGCCGCTTTGAAGGGCCCATTGGCCAGTTCGACCGCTTCGTTGGCCTGGCCAGCAGCGCGCAGCTGCTGCCCCTTGGCTCGCAATTCGAGCATCGCCTTGCGGCTGGCTGCAATCTTGGCCATCTGTGCCTTATCCGAGGGCTCATCCGCCACGGCCTCGATGGCCTTCTGCAACTCGCCGATCTGGGCCGTGGTGTTGGCGATGGTCTCTTTCAGGGCACCCGCCAGCGCCGGATCGGCACTGAGCAAGATGGAATAGGTGCGTGCCGCATTGGCCTGGGTCAGGCCTGCCCAGCGGGTGGCCTTGTCGATGCGCGCGGCATACGCCGCAGTTTGCCGGTCACTCTCGGCCTGGACCGCCGCTGAGCGGTAGGCCGAGAAACCGATCACGCCAAGCAGGGCAATGATGATCAAGGCCACGGCCAACCACAGCTTGGTGGCCATCTTCAAATTGGCAATTTTCATGTTCCGCTCCTCAGAGTCCGGTGTGCACCGACCTCCGAATGAGCATAGACCCAAGAAACGGACCACGGACCGTGCCAGGGGGAAGATCGGGGTTTACACCTTGTTAACAGCCCGCATTGTAATCATATTTATCGAAATTTATTGATAAATAACAGCTTACTCTATTCTTGTGATCAGTTCTGGTTTGAAGCCCAGGTCCGCGGCCTTGCCCTTGCGACCTCGCAAGGCGCGTGCGTTGTTGAGAGAGCGGATCTCCAGGGTTTCCTCCCGGGCCTTGCCACCACGCCCGGTGCCGGCGATGCGGATGCTGCGGGTGTAGGCAGCGGCCCCGGCCAAGGTGTCCTTGGGTTCGAGGTCGATCAGCATCAGGCCGCGACCGCCCTTTTCCATGTTCTTGAGTTCGGAGATCTCGAAGGTCAGGATGCGGCCACCGGTGGAGGCACACACCACATGGGTGGCGGGGGCCAGCGGCTGCCCGCCGCTGCTGTGGGCCACGTGTGAGGGTTTGCACACGGTCTCGCCCTCACCCAGCGTGAGGAAAGACTTGCCGCTCTTGTTGCGCGAGACCAGGTTTTCCAGCGTGGCCAGGAACCCGTAGCCCCCCGAACTGCTGAGCAGCACCGTGGCCTGGGCCGGACCGGCGAAGTAGTGGGCCGGCTGGGTACCGGCTTCGAGTTCGATCAGGGTGGTCACCGGCTGCCCGTCGCCCCGCGCCCCTGGCAGAGTGGACACGGGCACCGAGTAGACCCGACCGTTGCTGCCCAGCACCACCAGCAAGTCGACCGTGCGGCATTCGAACGTGCCATACAGGCCATCACCCGCCTTGAAGGCAAAGCTGGCGGCCTCATGGCCATGGCCGTTGCGGGCGCGCACCCAGCCCTTTTCGGACACCACGACGGTGACCGGCTCATCGATCACCTTGACCTCGGCCACGGCGCGCTTCTCGGCCTGGATCAGGGTGCGGCGAGGATCGGCGAATTGTTTGGCGTCGGCCTCGATCTCCTTGATCATCAGGCGTTTGAGCGAACCTGGATTGGCCAGGATGTCCTCGAGCTTTTGCTGCTCGCCGCGCAGCTCGGACAGTTCCTGCTCGATCTTGATGGCCTCCAGGCGGGCCAGTTGACGCAGCCGGATTTCGAGAATGTCTTCGGCCTGCCGGTCCGACAGATTGAAGCGGGCGATCAGCGCGGCCTTGGGCTCGTCGCTGTGCCGGATGATGGCGATCACCTCATCGATGTTGAGCAGCACGATCTGCCGCCCTTCCAGGATGTGGATGCGGTCGAGCACCTTGTCCAGGCGGTGTTGTGAGCGGCGCTTGATGGTGGTCTGGCGGAACTCGATCCATTCCTCGAACATCAGGCGCAGCGACTTCTGCACTGGACGGCTGTCCAAGCCGATCATGGTCAGGTTGATCGGCGCGGTGGTCTCCAGGCTGGTGTGGGCCAGCAAGGTGGTGATGAGCTCGGGCTGGCTGATCTTGCTGGTCTTGGGCTCGAACACCAGTCGCACCGGGGCGTCCTTGCTGGATTCGTCGCGCACCGCATCCAGCACGGCCAGCACCGTGGCCTTGAGCTGGGTCTGCTCCTGGGTGAGCGCCTTTTTACCGGCCTTCACCTTGGGGTTGGTGAGCTCTTCGATTTCTTCGAGCACGCGCTGGCTGCTGACCCCCGGCGGCAGTTCGTTCACCACCAGTTGCCATTGACCGCGAGCCAGATCTTCGATCTTCCAGCGTGCCCGCACTTTGAGCGAGCCGCGACCGCTGCGGTAGGCGTCAGCGATGTCGGTGCTGCTGCTGATGATCTGGCCGCCGCCCGGGTAGTCGGGGCCGGGTACCAAGGCGAACAGTTCGGCCTCGCTGAGTTGCGGGTTGCGGATCAATGCCACGCAGGCATCGGCCACCTCGCGCAGGTTGTGGCTGGGGATCTCGGTGGCCAGGCCCACGGCAATGCCGCTGGCGCCATTGAGCAGCGCAAAGGGCAGACGCGCCGGCAGGTGGGTGGGCTCCTGGGTCGAGCCGTCGTAGTTGGGTATGAAATCCACCGTGCCTTCGTCGATCTCGTCGAGCAGCAGGCTGGTGATCTTGGACAGACGAGCCTCGGTGTAACGCATGGCGGCCGCACCGTCACCGTCGCGGCTGCCGAAATTGCCCTGCCCGTCGATCAGGGGGTAGCGCTGGTTGAAATCCTGTGCCATGCGCACCAGGGCATCGTAGGCGGCCTGGTCACCGTGGGGGTGGAAGCGGCCCAGCACGTCACCCACGACGCGCGCGCATTTGACGGGCTTGGCCGCGGTGTTGCCGCTGAAGCCCAGGCCCATGCGGTCCATCGAATACAGGATGCGGCGCTGCACGGGCTTTTGACCATCGCACACATCGGGCAAGGCGCGGCCCTTGACCACGCTGAGGGCGTATTCCAGGTAGGCGCGCTGGGCGTAGTTGGCCAGGCTCAGGCCGTCATCGCTCTCGCCGGAGGCTAAATCTAGGGTCGGTTGGTCACTCATGGGGTCTCGATGGCAGACAGTTGCGGGGGCGCGAACGACAGCTCGTTCAGGCCCGGTGAAAGACGGGGTTCGATCATGTTGGCGCGGCCGACGGCGCCGCCGGGCACCGGCAGCCACTCCAGGCGCGGCCGGGCCTGGCTGCGGCGCTGCTCCTGCACCTGCGGTGGCGGTTTGAGCAGTGCATACAGCTGGGTCACGGTGCGCACATAGTTCTGGGTCTCGCGGATGTTGGGCACCTGCTGGCCGGCACGTTGCACGGCGCTGACACCTGCGTTGTAGGCCGCCAGCGCCAGTTCCAGGCGGTTGTCGAACAGATCCAGCAGGTGGCGCAGGTAGCGGGTGCCGGCTTGCAGATTGACGCGCGGATCGGTCAATTTCTTCTCGACCGGCTGCCGGGCATCACCCACCACGCCGTACTGCTCGGCCGTGGGAGGCATCACTTGCATGAGGCCGACGGCCCCGCGCGGCGACACCGCTTGAGCATCAAAGCCCGACTCGGTGGCGATCAAGGCCTGCAACAGCTCGAAATCGACGCGGTGCAGCTGAGCCGCCTCGCGCATCTGCAGCTTCACGCGCTTGTAGCCGGGCGAAACCTCGAAGAAGGCCAGCAAACGCGGTTGCAAGGTGGGCACGGCCACGGCACGGGGCGTGTCGGCACGGGCCGGCTCGCCCTCCTGCGCCGCATTGCCGCGGTAGAACAGCTCGTAGCGATCGTCCAGGCGCTCGGCGGCGAAATGCGGCGTGCCACGGGCATCCACATAGCCCCATACTTCGGCGCGCGCCGGGGCCAGCCCGGCAGTGACCAGCCCGAGGGCGATCCAGCCGAGCCGGGCCAGGCGGCGCAGCGTCTCAGATGTCGATCTCGACCGCATCGCCATGCAGCTCCATGAGCTCGCGACGTGCCGCGGCCTCGCCCTTGCCCATGAGCTTGGTGATCAGGCCTTCGGTGTCGGCAAAGCTCTGCTCGCCCAGTTGCACCGGCAGCAGGCGGCGGGTGTCGGGGTTCAGCGTGGTGTCCCACAGCTGCTCGGCGTTCATCTCGCCCAGGCCCTTGAAGCGACTGATGGTCCAACTGCCTTCGCGCACGCCTTCCTTGCGCAGCTTGTCGAGGATGGACGCCAGCTCGCCCTCGTCCAGGGCATACACCTTGGAGGCCGGCTTCTTGCCACGGGCCGGCGCATCGACCCGGAACAGCGGCGGCCGCGCCACGTACACATGGCCAGCTTCGATGAGCTTGGGGAAATGGCGGAAGAACAAGGTCAGCAGCAAGACCTGGATGTGCGAGCCGTCCACGTCGGCATCGGACAGGATGCACACCTTGCCATAGCGCAGGCCGGAGAGATCGGGGCTGTCGTTGGGGCCATGTGGATCGACCCCGATGGCCACGGCAATGTCATGGATCTCGGTGTTGGCGAACAGGCGATCGCGCTCGACCTCCCAGGTGTTGAGCACCTTGCCGCGCAGGGGCAGGATGGCCTGGCATTCCTTGTCACGGCCCATCTTGGCGCTGCCGCCGGCCGAGTCGCCCTCGACCAGGAAGACTTCGTTGTGGCTGGTGTCGCGGCTTTCGCAGTCGGTCAGCTTGCCAGGCAGCACGGCCACGCCCGAGCCTTTGCGCTTTTCGACCTTCTGGCCCGCGCGCTGCCGGGTCTGGGCTGCCTTGATGGCGAGCTCGGCCAGTTTCTTGCCGTACTCGACGTGCTGGTTGAGCCAAAGCTCGAGCGCAGGTCGCACAAAACTCGACACCAGGCGCACGGCATCGCGCGAGTTCAGGCGTTCCTTGATCTGGCCCTGGAACTGAGGGTCGAGCACCTTGGCGCTGAGCACATAGCTGGCCCGCGCAAACACGTCTTCGGGCAGCAGCTTGACGCCCTTGGGCAACAGGGAATGCAGCTCGATGAAGCTCTTGACGGCATTGAACAGGCCGTCTCGCAAGCCGCTGTCATGGGTGCCCCCGTTGCTGGTGGGGATCAGGTTGACGTAGCTTTCGCGCACCGGCTGGCCTTCTTCGGTGAAGGCCACGGCCCAGGCCGCGCCCTCGCCGTCAGCAAAGCTGTCATTGCCTCCGTCGGCAAAGCCCTCGCCCTCGAACAGGGGGATCACCGGGTCGGTGCTCAGGGTCTGCATCAGGTAGTCGCGCAGACCGCCCTTGTAGAGCCAGTTCTGGGTCTCGCGGGTTTTCTCGTTGACCAGCGTGACCGAGACGCCGGGCATCAGCACCGCCTTGCTGCGCAGCAGGTGGGTCAGTTCACCCATGGGCAGGTTGGGCGACTCGAAGTACTTGGCGTCGGGCCAGACACGCACGGTGGTGCCCTGTTTGCGATCGCCTTCGGCGGCACCGCCCGCCGCACGGGTGACCAGGGGCTCGATCACGTCGCCGGCCGAAAACACCAGCTTGGCCACCTTGCCCTCGCGGTAGGAGGTGGCCTCCAGGCGCGTGGCCAGGGCGTTGGTGACACTCACCCCCACCCCGTGCAGCCCGCCGGAAAAACTGTAGGCCCCACCCTTGCCTTTGTCGAACTTGCCGCCTGCATGCAGGCGGGTGAAGACCAATTCGATCACCGGGGCATTTTCCTCGGGGTGCAGGCCAAAGGGGATGCCGCGGCCATCATCTTCCACGCTGACCGAACTGTCTGCGTGCAGGGTGACCTTGATCTTCTTGCCGTGTCCTGCGAGGGCCTCGTCGGCCGCGTTGTCCAGCACTTCCTGGATGATGTGCAGCGGGTTGTCGGTGCGGGTGTACATGCCCGGCCGCTGC
>RXJO01000010.1 GCA_003987795.1 Curvibacter sp. | reverse complement strand
CAGGCTCAGCGCCTGCCCACGGCGGCGTCCCCAGGCGCTGGCTAGCTCGAAATCATGCGGCTGTCCACCCGGCTGGCTCTGGTGCAGGGCCTCGGTGCTGAGCCAGCCGGCCATGCGCTCGGAAAACGAGAACGCCGGGCTCAGCAGCTTCGGATGGCGAGCGATCACGGCCTTCAGCGCGGTGGCACCTTCTGACTTGGCCCAGTCGATCACGCCGTCTTCCAGAGGCTGGATGACCTCCTGGATCAGGGCGTGGCCGGCCTGCTGCAGCGCGTGTTCTGCCGTCGAGATTTCCTCGTGCACGGCCTTCTTGAGACGCTCCCAAATGCCGGACGGGGCCTCAGGGGGGGCTTCCTGTGCGGGGGGCGCCGCCGGGGTGTCGCCCCAAGCGATGGTCCATCCACGCTGATCGGCCAGGCGCTGGCAGGCCCGTTCGGCCACGGCGGTGATGGTCAGCAGCGGGTTGACGCCCACCGCAGCCGGGATCACGGCGCCGTCGCACACGTACAGGCCCTCGTGAACAGCCTCGCCGTGAGGCCCCGCAAAGACCTGGCACTGGTGGTTGACCACGCCGTGTTCGGCGTCATCGCCCATGGCGCAGCCCCCCAGGGGGTGCACGGTGACCAGCTTCTGGCCCATGCCTTCGGTCCAGAGCGGGTTGGCGATGAACTGGCCCTGGATGCCCTCGCTGGCACGTCGCAGCCATTGGTTGTCGTGTTCGATGACGGGCGAGCGGCCGGCATGGGGCCAGTCGATGCGCAGCCGGTCATTTTGCAGATTCAGTTGACCCTGGGCCTCGTCCAGGCTCATCACCAGAAAGGTCTGCGTGCGGTCGACTGCACCACGGTAGGCCATGTCGGCCAGTTGGCCGGGGTCTTGCTGGATCGCGTCGCCGATGGCCTTGGCATCGAGCAGCTTGCGCTTGCCGTCCTCTGCGCCATATTCGAAGGCGGTGTTGAGCTGGGCCGAGGCAAAGAACAGCGCGGGTGCCAGCCCCAGGGCGAGTGCGCCGGGGATCACGCCTTCTTCGATCACCAGGCGGTCCTTGGGGTCGGGTTCCTGGCGCAGGTCGATGACACCGGTGATGCAGGGCCCGGGCAGCGCGCCCTCGACCGGCTTGCGCAGGCCCAGGCCCAAGCCGTGGAGGCCGGGCACATCGGCCACGGCCGGCTCAGATGGCGTGTCTTCGTCGCTGCTCGGCTGGCCGTCTGCCAGGGCTTGGGCCTGCGCTGCCTCGGCAGCCTGGGGCGACCAGCCCGCGTCATAGGCCAGGCCCAGCACGTCGCCGTTGCCTGAGAACGAGGCGCCCAGCCGGTCTGACAGGGGCAGGCCGTGTTCGCGCGAGCGCAGCAGGATCTCGGTTGAGCCGAGGCTGCCGGCCCCCAGCACCACCACCTCGGCCAGCACGCTCGACAAGGGGCTCTCGGGCTGGGCGGTGGCACGGTAATGCACCCGCCAGCGCTTGCCCTCGCGGCTGACATGGCTCACGCTCACGCCGGTGAACAGGTGGGCCCCATGGCGTTCGGCATCGGGCAGGTAGTTCATCTGCACCGTGTTCTTGGCCCCGGTGTTGCAGCCGCTGGTGCAGTCGCCGCAGTCGTTGCAGGCGGGCTGCTCCACCCCGAAAGGATTGACCCGGTCTTCGAAGGTGACGTTGATCGGCACCCGGCGAAACGGTTTGTCGAGGTGCTTGGCCGATTGCCGCAGGGCCGCCAGCTTGGCCGGCGTGGGCCGGTCCAGCGGGTAGGTGCGTGGCTCCAGCACGGCCCGGGCGCGTTCGACAAAAGGGGTCAGCACCTGGGGGTCGTCCCGGAAGGGCTGAGGCCAGGCCGGGTGGCGCAGCAGCTGCGGGTCGGCCTCGAGCGACACATTGGCATTGATCAGCGAGGTGCCACCGAGGCCGTTGCCCACCATGGCCAGCATGTCGTTGTGCACGTGCAACTGGTAGAGCCCGGTGGGCGAGCCGATGGTCTGGGCCTGGGTGTCCACGCGCATGGCCCCCCGGGCCTGGGTGAGCGTGGCGGGAAACTCGCCGGGCAGGCGCTCCAGCCCGCGCTCCAGCAGGGCCACCTGACGGCCCGCTCGCGCCAGCCGCGAGGCGGCCACGCCGGCCCCGTAGCCAGAGCCCACCACCACCACCTCGTATTCGTCTTGCAGATGGGCCTGGCCTTGGCCGATGTCCTGAGCAATCCTGCGCATCATGTCCGGGCTCCTTTCTGATAGGGGTGGGCCATGGATCGGGCATGGAGTGCCGCCGCTGCCAGGGCTTCGAGCTTCTCCCGCGCCGAGGCCGAGAAGGCGGCCCAGTCGGCCTCGGTGGCCGCGACGGCCTGCTGTATCTGGGTCAGCAGGGGGTTGTGCCGGTCCCGGAAGTTCAGCAGGCCCTCGGCCCGCACCGGGGCCATCTGTCCGTCCACCGGGTCGTTGAACAGGCGCAGGGCGGCGAGATGAAGGTCATCGCTGATGAACACGGCCGAGGCGCCCTGGGTGAAGGTCATCGTGGGTTGGTCCAGCACCCAGCCACCGGTGTTGTAGACCGCCACCGGCTGGGTCAGGCCATCGATGACCAACTCCTGCTGGAAGGGCTTGTGGGTGTGGCCGTAGACAAAGGACAGATCGAAGTCGTCCAGGGCCTTGGCCGCGCCAGTGTCGGATCGCAGGGCCGCCTGCAGGTCGTAGAGCGCTGGCCCGGCGATGTAGGCACTGAGGTTCTTCAGGTCTTCAGGCGCGACCAGGTCCAGAAAATTGTTGCGCTGACCCTGGGCATTGCGGGTCAGGGTGAGTTCGATCAGCGCGCCCACGAGTTGGCGCAGCGTGATGCCCTGGTACAGCGGCATGCTGCCGCTGAATCCGAGTTGGGTGGCGACCTGGTCGAGCAGCCGCTCGCGGAACTGGTCGGCATAGGCGTGGGAGGCGCCCGCATTGTTCATCACCTGGTAAAGCGAGAAGGCCTCACGTCCGGTGTCGCCGGCGCTGCCCAGATCGGACCACAGAAAGTCGACCCAGGCGCCGTTCTCCTGCTCCAGCGTCTCGGCGCTCAGGTCGCCCATCGACTGGCCCGACATCAGGCCATTGACCGTGCTCATCAGCCGGTAGGTCGGGTCGACGTAGTGGCCGTGGTGCAGGACCACGCCGCGCTGGCGGTCTGGCGCGAGCAGGCAGAGGTTGGGGTAGGCGATGTGCACCCGTGCCTGGGGCTCGTCAGGCAGGTGGCGCTGGAGGATGGCTGTGAGCATGTCGCAGCGGATCTCGGAGCCCGGAGGGCGGTCGCGGTACTCCGAGTGGTCGATCAGGTCATCGTGGATCTCGCCCCGGCGCAGCGCATCGACGAACAGCGTGTCCTGGGCCATGCGCCACAGATGGTGATCGTGGTTGCCTGGGACCAGCAGCAGGGTGGGCGACAGCACCGGTTCCTGTCCGGGCGGGAACAGGGCCTCGACAAATTGGGCGAACACGCGCGCCACCTGTCCCATCGGCGAGATGCCCAGGTCCAGGATGTCGCCGAGCAAGACCAGTGTCGGCGGGCTGGGTGTCAGCCCCTGGGACCGGGCCGCCTGCGCCATGTGCCGCAGCGTGCGTCTCAGCGATGAGGCGAAGCGCAGCAGTGTGGGGCTGGGCTGGCCGGCATCGAACTCGCCGGCGGCATTCAACTGGGTGAGGGTGCTGTCCGGGGCTCCGAGGTGGAGATCCGACAGACAGACGTAGCGCACAGTGGTCATAGGCATTTCGCTCCTGAATCCGGTTGGGGCTCCGGGTCTGCCAGTTTTTGGAGAGGGGGTTCAGAGCCCGGGCGGGATCACGGGCTCATTGAGTTGACGCCAGTCCCAGAACGCTTCAACCGGCATGGCCTTGGCCACATACCAGCCTTGCACGTACTCGCAACCCAGGCGTTTCACGATGGCCCACTCTTCGGCGGTCTCCACGCCCTCGGCCACGATGCTCAGGCCCATGCGATGGGCCAGCGAGCAGATCGAATCGAGCAGCACCTCGGAGGAGGTGCCGACCTGCACGCCTCGCACAAAGGATCGGTCCACCTTGAGTTCCTGCACCGGCATCTTCTGCAGGTAGGCCAGTGATGAGTACCCGGTGCCGAAGTCGTCGATCGACAGGCTGAAGCCGGCCTCGCGCAGGGCGAACAGGTGCTTCAGGGCGGTGTCCGGGTCGTTCATCACGCTGCTTTCGGTGACTTCGAAGCGGATGTCCTGCGGTGAGGCATGGAGCCGGGCGGCCAGCTCCTGGGCCTGACGGCCCAGGCGGTCATCGCGCAGATCGCTGGCGCTGATGTTGACCGAGATCTGAATCGGGCGTCCGGCCGCGCGCTGCTGCGCGCAGACCAGCAAGGCCTTCTTGAGCATCCACTCCGTCAACATGCGGATGCTGCCGGTCTGCTCCGCAAAAGGGATGAATTCCTGGGGCGGGACCAGGCCCCGCTCGGGATGGCGCCAGCGGATCAGGGCTTCGGCCGATTCGACGCTGCCGTCAGCGATGCGCACCTTGGGCTGCAGGTGCATCTCCATCTGGTTTTGCGTCACCGCGTCCTTGAGCTTGGACAGCAGGCTCAGGTCGGCGCGCGTGCTCAGCTCCATGCTGTCGGAAAAGGTCAACCAATCGGCATTCATGCGCTGGGCAGCGTGGGTGGCGATGGCGGCGGCACGGATCAGGTGCTGCATGCTTTGCCCGTGCCGGGGGGCCACGGCCACGCCCATGGTGAAGCTGATGTCCACCGGCTCGCCCATCACATTGAGGGGATCGGCAAAACGCTCGCGCACCTGATCGATCAGGGCGGTGGTCTCGGCATCGCTGGAGGTGAGCAGGCAGAACTGCGAGGCATGCAGTCGCCCCACCTTCGCGCCTGGGATGCTGTGCAGGCGACGCGCCGCCTCGATCAGCACCGCATCACCGAATTCATAGCCCAGGGCATCGTTGATGGCCTTGAAACGGTCCATGTCCAGCACCAGCACCAACTGGTCGTTGCCCTGGCGCAGGTTGGCATCGCCATCGGCGCGGATGCCTTCGCGGTTGGGCAGCTGGGTCAGGCTGTCGGTGATCGCCTTCTGGTGTTCGTACTCGGACTGTTGCTGGCGATCCAGCATGCGGCACACATTGAGCAGCAGGACGCCACCAAAGAACAGCGCTGCCCCCAGGGTCAGCAGGGCGTGCAGCTGGATGTGCCCGAACCAGGCTTGCAGCACCGCCCCCAGGCTCAGGATCAGGAACAGACCATAGATGCGGGGCGTGGCAGAGAGCACGGTCACTGTCACGGCTGCCCAACCCACCACCAGGGCCGACAGCAAGGCCAGGTCCACGATGTCCAGAGACTGGGAGAACAAGGGAAGGCAGGAGACCGCCAGCGCCCCCGTGACGGTGTTGAGGAGCGCCATCACGTTGAGGGTGCGCAGTGTCGGTCCGCGCCGGCGCAGGCGGGTGTGGTAATACCACTGCCGCAGCAGGTAACTGCAGGCCACCACGGCATACCAAAGGCCATAAGCGGTCCACCCCACGCGATCTACCAGCGTGAAGCCGAACAAGGCGCACAGGCACAGCGCGGCCAAGGTGCCCAGACGGGACTGAGAGACCAGGATTTCAACTCGTCTCACCGTCAGGTCGTCGGCAATTTCGCGCAAAATCGGCATCGGTCTATCAGATTTCGTGTTTACTGCGTTTTCAAGTCTCGATCTTCGAAAACGAGCGGTGTGTTTGACCGTTACATAATGCAACGAAAACGGCGACCAGCGTGTGATTTTCCCGTTTGAAGCACAAACAAGCGGCCTCCAGGCCTTGCGCCTGGGGCAAATCTGCCACACGGGCCGGGTCGTGAAGCAGGCTCAGGCCTCGGGCGGCTGAGCTTGGGGCTGACGCGCGCGCCATGCGCGCAAGGCCTGGCGGTATTCGTCCATGGCCAGGTCATGGCGGTCGAAGATGCAGGGGTCGCAGCCGTTGCCGCAGCAGTCCTCGAGCTCAGGCGGCACGGGCGGGACGGGCATGGGATCGTCGCTGGGAGGCAATGTGTCGGGCATGGTGTCGTCTTCGGCGCGGCAGGGCGCGCCATGGCGTTGTCAGGCGAGGGTGCTGCTGCCCAGCAAGGCCTGTCGGGCGGGTGATTCTGGCAGTCGTTCGAGTCCCTGCAGGGCTTCGGCCAGCCTGCTTCTGGCCTGGTTCAGAGCTGCCGTCAAAGCGCTATCGCTGGGCCAGGCGGGGCCGGTCGGCGTGGCCGCCCCAGCGGTGATCTCGCCGCTCAATTGCCAGACCAGACTCCAGCATCGACCGTAGGCGGCGATCGCGGCCTCGGCCTCGGCGGTGGCGCCAGCCAGGATGGCGGCACAGCGCGCACCGGCCTCGAACAGCGAGGCAGTGCGGGCCTCGGTGATGCGCAGATGACGCTCGCCGGACTCATCGGCAGCGGGTGTCGAGTCGGTGGCCTGGTAGGCCTGCTGGTACATCACCGAGCCCTCGGCGACCTGGTTGGTGGCGTCTGCCAGCACCCGCAGCACGCGCATGTTGCCCAACTCGACGATCGCGCGGAACGCACCGGTGTAGAGCAGGTCACCGAGCAACACGCTGGGGGCGTTGCCCAGCCCGGAAGTGGCTTCAGAGGGGGGCAGGTCGACCTCATGGTGCAGGGCCAGCGCGGCATGGATCAGCTCGACCACGGCGGCCAACTGCAGCTGGTGCGCGCCGCTGTCGCCCAGTGCCCGGCCGCAGACCAGGGCCAGCGCCGGGCGCACCCGCTGCGCAGGTGAGCGGGCGATGTGCCGCGCCGCATAGGCAATCAGCACCACCTCGGTGTTCAGGCGTTGCTGGATCAGCGTGTCGACCTGGGCCAGATCGGGTTCAATCAGGGCGAGAAATGAGCTCGGGATGGGGGCTTGCATGGTGAGGGTTCAGCAGGGGGCAGTTGCTGCGCACAGGCCCGAAGGGGGCTGTGATGCGCGCTGGCCCAAAGCAGGGTTTGCCGGGGAGTGTAGGGGAACTCGCCGGGGTCGACCGGCAGTCGGGTGCAATGACCCGGTGGGGCAGGCCCTGCCTCAACGCCTGCGGGCAGCACATCGGACCGAAACAAGACCTTGAAAAGGGGGCTTCGAGGGGCAGCCACGTGGGCCGGCCAGCCACAGCCGCCGCTGGCGTGACTTGATCCGCAACAACCTGCTGCGCCTGCGGGCGGCTGTTTTTTTGCGTTTTCTCAAGCCTTGGAGATCTGGCTGGAATCACTTTTTCTTATCTGAAAAGGGTCGAAGGCCGGCAGCCAGCCAGGGCTAGATTCGGCACGAACCGATGACGACCAGCACCGCGGAAGGCTGGCTCGGCGCCGGTGATGAACCCATGTCGAAACCATGTCGAAGCGACATCAGAACGAGTGAACACCATGAGCTTTTACCAAGACTTCAATGACAAGCAGGCCATCGAAGCCTGGCATGCGCTGCCCCGTGCGCCCTACAAGACCTTCCAGCTGACCCGCCTGGCGCCCACGATCGGGGCTGAGATCCATGGTGTGGACCTGTCGCGCGAACTGCCCGACGAGCAGTTCGCAGAGATCCGTCGCGCCATCGGCGAGAACCTCGTCCTGGCCTTTCGTGGACAGACACTGGATCTGGAGTCGCACAAGCGCTTTGCACGACGTTTCGGCACGCTGCACCGCCATCTGCTGGCCAAGAGCCGGGCTGTGGCCGGCGGCACCGATGACCCGGAGGTCCTGGCCTGGCGCACCGGTCCGCAATCGCGTTTCACGGCGGGCGATGCCTGGCACCACGATGTGTCCTGCGACGAGAACCCGATCTGGGGCTCTTTCCTGCATGTGACCCGCCTGCCTGAATCGGGCGGCGGGGACACGGCCTTCGCTAACCTCGTGCTGGCCTATGAGTCGCTGTCGGCACCTTACAAGGCCTTTCTCGATGGCCTGACCGCCGTCCACGACGGCTCCACAGCCTGGACGGCAGGCTACGGCAGCCAGCCCGAGCCGGGCAAGACCTTCCCGGCCGCCGAGCATCCGGTGGTGGCGCGGCACCCGTTCACGGGGCAGAAGTTCCTCTACGTCAACGAGGCCTTCACCTCGCACATCGTGCAGCTCAGCCGTCACGAGAGCCAGGCGGTGCTGCAGCAGTTGTACCGCCACATCGAGCGCAACCTCGCCTTCCAGGTGCGGGTGCGTTGGGAGCCGGGCACCTTGCTGTTCTGGGACAACTGGGCCACCCAGCACCATGCTGTCTGGGACTATTTCCCTGAAGAGCGCTGGGGCGAGCGCGTGTCGGCCTATCTGGACCACGGCCCCAAGGCCTGAGGCGTCGCCCCGCGCACCTGGCATGGCACAAAGTCGCTCGGGGCTGTGCCAGGGGGCGGGCGTCTGGCAGCTCGTCTTTGTTGTTTCAAACGGAGATGACTAAATCGCAAGCAAGGTAACTGGGTGTGTCATAGACAAAGTCAAAGACGCATCTACTTACATGCAGGCGTCATACGGCTAACAAACTGCGACGAACGGCGATCAGCCGGTTACACATCGTCATGGCGAGGAGGCCAGTATGAAAACAGAATGGACGCCGAGGTGGGGCGGCGTGATGCGCCTGGGGGTGGGCCTGCTGGGGCTTGCCGGCTTCTGCGGCATGGGCCAGGCTGCGACGACGGGTGCCGAGCCGGGCGCCGTCTCGGCCAGACAGCAGGCGGCCACGCGCCTGCAGCGCAGTGTCGCGGCTGCTGCCGCCACGCCGACCGCGACCACGGACAGCCAGAACCTGTTTGTTCAGGGGGCGCTGGCGGCCGGCGTGTCCAACTGGAGCTGGAACCTCTGCAACACCTCGCTGACGGCCACGGTCGGCTCGGTGGTCACTCTGGTGGCCGACGAGTGCCGTGGGGGGGCGTGGTCCAGTGGTGCCTACCTGCACCTGGACAAGCCGGTCTTGAGCGCCAGTGCCTTGAAGTTCGACATCTTCCTGGGGCCGTCGCCGACCCAGACGATGAACCAGATCTACCTGGGTTTCGGTTCGGGCACGACGGGCGCACCGTTGGCCCGGTTTCTGAGCAGCCCCAAGGCCAATGCCTGGAACAGCGTGAGCATCCCGCTGGCCGCGCAGCTCAATGGGCAGGGCTTCCAGGACATCTGGCTGATGAATTCGGCAGGCCATCCCAAGTTCTACCTCAACAACATCTTGCTGAGCCTGACGGCGGCCACCTCACCCGCGGCGGGCAGCACGGTCGCCATCGCGATCGACGCCACGGCAGACCAACATGCCATCTCGCCACTGATCTACGGGGTGGCGGCTTTCGACAACACCGCTGCGGTGTTGAAAGGCCTGAACAGTCCGATCAACCGATACGGCGGCAACACGAGCTCCTCCTACAACTGGAAGCTCAATGCCGCCAACCATGCCGATGATTGGTACTACGAAAGCCTGAGCGAGAGTGGCGACGCGACCCCCGCTGGCCTGGTGACGGGGCTGGTGGAGGCGAACCGCCAGGCGCAGGCGCAAAGCATGGTCACCGTCCCCATGCTCGACTGGGTGGCCCGTCTCGGCCCCAACCGAAGCAAGCTGGCCAGCTATTCCGTGGCCAAGTATGGCGCCCAGAAAGCCACCGATTCGCAATGGATGCCCGACGCCGGCAATGGTGTGCGCATGGATGGCAGCCTGATCACCAACAACGATCCCAACGATGCGAACGTGCCCGCGGACGAGAACTTCCAGCGCGGTCTGGTGCAGCTTCTGATGCAGAAGTTCGGCGCTGCCGACCAGGGTGGCGTGCGGTACTACCTGCTCGACAACGAGCACAGCATCTGGTTCGAGACCCATCGGGACACCCACCCCGCCGGCGCCAGCATGGACGAGGTGCTCGCTCGGATCCGACGCTACGCCAGCATGATCCGGGCCACCGACCCAGGGGCTCAGATTGTCGGGCCGGAGGAAGCCGGCTGGTCGGGGTATTACTTCTCGGGCAAAGACCTTCAGATCGGCAATTGGTCCAATCCGCCAGATCGGACCGCCCATGGGGGCATGGACTACGTGCCCTGGCTGCTGCATCAGATTCGACAGGCCGAGCAGAGCAGCGGCACCCGGCTGCTGGATGTGTTTTCCTTGCACTACTACCCGCAGAGCAATGAGTATTCCGCCGATGTGGGCCAGGCCACCCAGTTGCTGCGCAATCAGTCGACGCGTTCGCTCTGGGACCCTGCCTACACCGACAAAAGCTGGATTGCCAGCAAGGTGATGCTGATCCCCCGGATGAAGGCGTGGGTGCAACAGTACGCGCCGGGCTTGAAGATCGCCTTGACCGAATACAGCTGGGGAGCAGACCAGCACATCAATGGCGCCACGGCCCAGGCCGACGTGCTGGGCATCCTGGGCCGGGAAGGGGTGGACATCGCCACCCGCTGGACGGCGCCCAGCGTCGGCTCGCCCACCTACAAGGCTTTCCAGATGTACCGCAACTACGATGGGCAGATGTCCACCTTCGGTGATCAGTCGGTCAAGGCCTCGGCGCCCGATCCCGATCAGGTGTCTGCCTTCGCGGCGGTGCGAAGCCTCGATGGTGCGCTCACGGTGATGGTGATCAACAAGGACCTCACCAACGCGCACCCGATCAGCCTCAAGCTCAGCCACTTTGGCAATGGCAGTGGCTCCAGTCAGCGCTGGCAGCTGAGCGCGTCCAATCAAATCACCGCGTCGGGCCCGCTGACCTACACCGGGTCTCAGATCAATGACAAGGTGCCGGCGCAGAGCATCACCCTTTACGTGATCCGCTGAAGCGCCTGTTTCCCTCGACCGGCGCCGGGCCCTGAGCGGGCTGGCGAACGTGCCGGACCCGCCCCTTTCTGGGGCCGGGTGCGCTGCTGTCGGCAGGATGGCCGGGAAGGCATCTGAATCTGCGGCTTCTTGGATGCCGGATGCTGAATCTTTTGCTGTACCTAATTACGAAAAATCACGCCAATAGTTTTGTTTTTACGTTGGTGCGATGGGTGGTTATTCTTCTTGGATGTTCGGTGTTTGTATGCGGGCGAGTGGTCATGACAATGGCGCCTAAAAAAATGGACAAGGGAGCCAAGAACACTGAAAACCCAATATGAAGCCTTGCAGGGGTTTTACCCTGATTGAACTGCTGGTGAGCGTGGCCATTGTGGCCATCATGATTCGCCTGGCGGTACCGTCCTATCAATTCATCATCAACAGCAGTCGGATCTCAAGCGAGCTCGATGGCTTGCAGACCAGCTTCCAGTTGGCTCGCAGCGAGGCTCTCCGGCGGGGTCTGTCGGTGACGGTGTGCAGCAGTGTCGACGGCCGCAGCTGCTCAGGCAGCAGCAACTGGAAGACGGGCTGGCTGGTGTTCGTCGACCCCAACCACAACGCAGCGTTTGATCGCGGCGACACCCTTTTGCGTCTGCAGCCGGCCTGGGATTCTCCCGATCTGCTGGAGGCCGACAACGGCGTCGGCAGCCTGCGTTTCAGCAGCAAGGGCATGGTGGCGGGCCTGCCCGCCGATCCGGTCACCTTTGGCGTCACACCGCCCACCAACGCCGGTCTGCAGAAGCGCTGCCTGGCTGTGGGCGCGTCGGGTCGTCTGGCGATGCAGCCACCGGGCACTGGCGCATGCTGAGGGTCGGCACCATCGCGGGGCGATCTGGCTCGGCCCCACGCAGCTTGGCTGGCTTCGTCCTGATCGAGGTCCTGGTCTCGATGTTCATCGTGTCCGTGGGCTTGTTGGGCATTGCCAAGATGCATGCGCTGGCGATCGGCAATACCGAGGTGGCAGGCAGCAGGGCCTTGGCAGCGATCTATGTGGGCAGCCTGTCTTCGGCCATGCACGCCAACCGCGCGTATTGGCAGGAGGGCACGACCTGGCGCCGCATCTCGGTCGTCGGAGAGACCTTGGGCGACGCCACGCTCGATGCCCAGAACGCCGATTGCACCTATTCGGTCAGCAACCCCAGTCCGCAGTGCACGCCTGTGCAGATGGCCAGCGCCGATCTCAAGACCTGGGGCCGAAGCCTGCAGCAACTGCCCGGTGGGCAAGGCCTGGTCCTCTGTTCCAACCCCTTCGGGCAGCTCGCCACCTGCATGATCACGGTGAGCTGGAACGAGCGGTATGTGGGGCTGAACCCCAGCACCCTCGACCGCAGCCAGCAGACGGTCACCCAGACCTACACCAGCTCGGTGACCCCATGAGCCTCCTCATCTCGTCGCTTTCACGACGCCGGGCCCGTCAGCGCGGATTCGGCCTTCTTGAGACCTTCATCGGCATGGTCATCGGGCTGTTCTTGCTGGCGGGCATCGTCATGGTGTTCAGCAGCACGCGTCAGAACTTCACTGCCCAGATCGGCATGAGCCAGTGGCAGGATCACGAGCGCACGGCCATGACGCTCTTGACCACGGCGATCGAGCACGCGGGCTATTTCTACGACCCGCAGGACCAGCTCCGCACCACGGCTTTTCCGGCCACTGCGCAGTTCCCCACGGCCGGTCAGGTGCTCACCGGAACGTCAGGCAGCGACCCAGGCAAGGACACCCTCACCGTGCGCTTTTTCCCCTCGCCCTCGGGCAGCAGCAGCTCGGACTTCCTGGAGGACTGCCAGGGCGGTGAGGCGGGGGGCGCCAGCACCATGTCGATCAACACCTTTGCCATCAATTCGGCCCATGAACTGACCTGTGCCGTGGGCTCGCAGGCAGCACGTGCCCTGGTCGGTGGCATCACGGCCTTCTCGGTGCTTTATGGCGTGGACTCGGACGGCAGCGGATCGGTCAATGCCTATCTGCCGGCCTCGGCCATGACCCCAGCCCACTGGGCCACCGTCGTCTCGGTGCAGGTGACGCTGTCCTTCATCAACCCGCTCGACCGCACGCAGCCGATCTCATCGGTGCGGGTCATCAACCTCATGAGCCGCGCATGATGCATGCCAGAACCTTCCAGCAAGGTCGTCGCGGTGCCCAGGGCGGCATCGTGCTCATCACCGCCATGATCATCCTGATGGTGGTCACGGTGCTGGCGGTGGCCATGTACCGCAATTTTGGTTGGCTGGAACGCATGTCGGGCAACAGCCTGGAGAAGCAGCGCGCCTTCGATGTGGCCCAGAACACCCTCCAGTACGCCGAGTGGTGGGTGAGCCAGGGCAATGGTGGCGCGGGCTCGAACTGCGCCTCCTTGCTCAGTGCCGACACGTTGCCGCCCACCACCCAGGTGTGCACGAATGCCTTGATCAGCACCCCGGCCACCCCGACCCAGGCCCAGGTCTCGGTGGTGCCCTGGAAGACCGCTGACGGGGTCGATCTCGGGGTGGCCTACACCCCGCCGGGTGTGACGGTCTCCAGCACGCCGGGCAAGGGCTCCTTCGCGATCAAGCCGCGCTTCTATGTGAGTCCGCTGGGCGCCGACCCCAGCGGACTGGTGCAGCTCTACCAGGTGAGCGCCATGGCCCAAGGCGCCACGGCAGACACCGTCGCGGTGGTGCAGAGCGTGTTCGGCGTCAGAAGCAATGTGATTGATGCAGGAGGACTCTGATGACCCTTGAAATCCTTTTGGTCAGGCTCAAGCAGGCAACGCTGGCCTGTGTCGCGCTGACGCTGGCTGCGCTGGCCTCGGCTCAGAACGTGATCGTCCAGGACAACTTCACCGGAGCCACCGCTGCGCAGAACTGGTTGGTGTTCGACGGGGCCTGTCTCACGGCCGGCAACGGCACGGGCTCCATACCCGCCTGCGATGGCAACCCCTACTACCGTGGCGTCCGGCTCAATGGCGGCCAGACCGGCACCTTGCCCGACCCCGTGGGCTATGGCGCGCTTCGCTTCACCAACAACACCGATGACCAGACCGGGGCCATTGTGTCGAACTTCACCTTCCCGTCGGGCAGCGGAATCGCCGTCACGTTCTCGACGGTGACCTATGCCGGGACCGGGGCCGATGGCATCGGCTTCTTCTTGATGGACGGCTCTTTGAAGCCCCGTGCCGTGGGGGCCTTGGGCGGCAGCCTGGGGTATGCGTGTTCCAACACGAACAACATCTACGACGGACTGCTTGGCGGCTACATCGGCCTGGGCATCGACGAGTTCGGTAACTTCCTCAACGCGGAAGATGTCGCCTCAACCGGCGACGGCTTCCAGGCGGGCCGGATCGGTCTGCGTGGGTCGGGCAACACGGGATGGGGTTGGCTCAATGCCCAGTACCCCGATTGGTACCCCACCAGACTCTCGAGCAGCGATCGACGCAATGCCGTGCAAAGAACCTGCCGTACCGGCTACCTCTGGGACTTTTCCCGCAGCGTGGGCAATCCCACCCGCAAGAGCCAGATCACTTACAACTACAACCTGATTCCGGGCGGTCATGTGACCTTGCCCGAGTCCACGCCGCTCTACACCGAGGCCAGCACCCGGCCCAGCGCGGTGCCCGTCACCTACCAGCTCAAGATCACCCAGGACAGTCTGCTGAGCCTGGCTTACAGCTACAACGGCGGGGTCTACCAGCCGGTGCTGACCAACCAGTCGATCGCGAACTCCAACGGCCCCATGCCCAGCACCTTCCGCTTCGGCTTTTCGGGCGCCACCGGGGGGTCGAACAACATCCACGAGGTGACCTGCTTCCAGGCCGCACCGGCGTCTCAATCGGCCAGCTCGGCGGGCATCAACACCCAGCAGACCGGGCAGGTCAAGACCGGCACCCAGGTCTATCTGGCCTACTACCACACCAACAACTGGTGGGGCCAGATGACCTCGCAGGATCTGCTCTATGACCCCGGCGCCGACACGGTGAGCATTGCCTCGGTGGCCAACTGGGATGCCTCGTGCGTGCTCACCGGCGGCACTTGCACCGCGACGGGGCGCAGCACCTCTGCCCAGGGCCCGTCGTCCCGCAACATCCTGAGCTGGAACGGCAGTGCGGGCATTCCGTTTCAGTGGAACAGCCTCAGTGCCAGCCAGCAGGCGGCTCTGAGCCAGGGGGACAGCACCGCCAATGCCAATCGGCTGAACTACCTGCGCGGTGAGCGCAGCCTGGAGATGAGCTCCAGTGGCGCGGGCCAGTTCCGCCAACGCACCAGTGCGCTGGCCGACATCCAGGACTCGGCGCCGGCCTGGGTGGGGCCGCCATCAGCACCGTATTCAGACACCTGGTCCGACAAACTCGTCGCCGCCGCATCGCTGCCCGAGAACGCCGGGGGCGCCCAGCGATACTCCAGCTTCAAAACAGCTGCGGCGACACGCCAGAACGTGGTCTATGTGGGCGCCAATGATGGCCTGATGCATGGCTTCCGGTCGGGCGCCTATGACCGCAGCGGCAACTTCGTCAGCCAGGCCAGCATGCCCAACGACGGGCAGGAGGTGCTGGCCTACATGCCGGTGACGGTGCTCAGCAGCATCCACAACAGCACGGCAGCGCTCGACTACAGCAGCCCCCAATATGCCCATGCTTTCAATGTGAACGGCAGCGCCTACGCCGGGGATCTGTTCTACAACAACGCCTGGCATACCTGGCTGGTGGCGGGGCTGGGCACCGGCGGCAAGGGCTTTTATGCGCTCGATGTCACCGATCCCACGCAGTTCAGTGAAAGCCGGGCCAGCAGCCTGGTGGTCGGCGACTGGAGCAGTTCGACCCTCAGTTGCGTCAATGCGAGCAGTTGCGGCAACGCGCTGGGCTACACCTTTGGCACCCCCCAGATCCGGCGCTTTCACAATGGTCAGTGGGGCTTCGTGCTGGGCAATGGGCTGAACAGCTCTCAGGGCACGGCCGGCATCTTCGTGGTGCTGGTCCATCCGGCCAGCGGCGCCAAGGCGGTTTACTACCTGGACACGGGCAGTGGCACCAGCAGCGCCAGCAACGGCATCACCTACGTCACGCCGGCAGACCTGGATGGCGACCACATCATCGATTACGTGTATGCGGGCGATGTCAAAGGCAATGTCTGGCGATTTGACCTGACCCATGCGGCGCCCTCGAATTGGGCCGTTTCCAGGTTCGGGCGCTCGACGCCGACCCCGCTGTTCAGCAGCCCGGGCGCGCAGCCGATCTCGACCAAACCCGTGGTGGCCATCGTGCCCGCCCTGCAGGGCAACCCGCGTGTGATCGTGTCGTTCGGCACCGGCAACAAGACCCCTCAGACGATCAGTGCGGCGGCCCAATATGCCAGCGGCCCCCAGAGTCTTTACGGCGTCTGGGACTGGGACATGGCGGGCTGGAACGCCAAGGCGGCTCCGAGCGCCCAGATGAACAGCCTGGTGGGACCGGTGACGATCACCACCGCCAACCTGCAGTTGCAGACCATCTCCCTGATCAGCGGCACGAACTACCGCACGGTCTCCAGCAACAAGGTGTGCTGGCAGGGGGGGCGTGAATGCAGCTACCTCAGCAACCGGTACGGCTGGTACCTGAACCTGCCCACCGCGCAGGAGCAGGTGATCTTCAGCCCCATCCTCTACGAGGGGGTTTTGATCGTGAACACCCTCATTCCGGCCAACAACACCCCGCTGAACTGCGCCAGCAACCTCGACTCGGGCTGGACGCTGGCCATCTCGATCGGTTCGGGCGGTTCGTTCAAGCAATCCTTTTTTGCCGACAGCACGGGCCGGTTCGTCGATTACTCGGGTCTGGTCGTGAGCGGTCTGCAACTCGCCGCCGTGGGCAGCCCGTCGATCGTCACCGCTGGGCCTGCTGGCGGCACCAAGAAGCCCTACATCGTCAATCAGACCAGCTCGGGCACCGGTGACGTGCGAAAGATCAACCCCCCGGGCGGCACCTTTGGTGCCCGGGTCACCTGGCAACAAATCCGCTGATTCCGCGCTCTGCATCCATCGAGTTCCTCCATGACTTTTCCTGTGACCCGCCAAAGGGTGAATACCGGCTTCACGCTGATCGAACTGATGATCGCGGTGGCCATCGTCGGCATCCTCACTGCCGTGGCCTTGCCCACGTATCAGCGGCAGATTCTCAAATCGCATCGCACCGACGCGAAGATGGCCTTGCTGGACCTCGCCTCGCGTCAGGAGCGGTACATGAGCCTCCGGCAGGTCTATGCCAGCACGGGTGCGGCGCTGGGCTTCAGCAGCGATTTCCCCATCAGCGTGCCTTCGGCCGATGCGGCCACCTACACCCTCAGCGTGGCGCTGGCCAACAGCGGCAGCAGCTACACCCTGACGGCCACACCGACAGGCCGCCAGGTGCAGGATGCCTGTGGTGCTTACACCCTGAGCAGCCTGGGGGTGCAGGGCGTGAGCGGGGGCAGCCAGGGGGCGGCCGATTGTTGGCGCTGAGAGCGGCCTCAGTGATCTGAAAGACCGCTGCGGCGTTGCTCGCGCAGCATGAACAGGTAAAGGCTTTCGACCTTTTCCCGTGCCCAGGGTGTCTTGCGCAGAAAGGTCAGGCTCGACTTGATGCTGGGGTTGAGGGCAAAGCAGCGGATGGGCACCAAGTGGGCCAGTTCGTCCCAGCCATAGAAGTCGACCAAGGCGGTGACGATGGCCTCCAGGGTCAGCCCGTGCAAAGGGTTGCGAGGCTGGGCTGGAGCGGCAGGAGGGGTCGGCATGGTGTCATCCGGGATGATTCGAGTTCACCGAGCTTAACCCGAGCTCAGGCGGCCGCCACAGTGGCCGCCAAGTCATCATTTGGCGTTGCTGCTTTCGTAGAACTTCAGGATCGGGGGATCGAAGCGTTGGTGATCGAGTTGCCACAGACCCAGCGGGCCACGCAGCAGCGGGATCTGGACCTCGCTGCCGACCTCCATCTGGGCCCAGTACTCAGGCGCCTTGGTGAAGCGCAAGGTCGGCAGGCCTTGACGCGCGTCGACGGGGCTGAAGTGGACCACGCGATCCACCAGGCGGTAGCGGTACCAGGTGGATCCCTCTGGGGCCAGGGCCTGATCCACCCGCTTGAGCGCTGGCAGGGCCGCCATGGCCAAGGAGGCGGTCAGGAAGACGGTCAGTACCACCGATTCCTGGGCGGGCACCTGTCCGGCCATGAGCCGGCGGTAACTGAAGAAACCCACGCCCGCCAGAACAATCAAGGCCGACAGCGCCACGAGCGGGTTGACCAGCAGCTTGGCCACCTGGGATTCGATCAGCTCGTAAGGATTGAAGACATAGGTGTCCAGCAGCGAGAACGCCGCCAACGCCAGGAACAGCAACATGGCTGTGAGCGAGTACCGGTTTTTCTCGAGCGAGAACTCGGTGGCTGCGCCCTGTGGCAACCGGAAGTGCGGGAACACCGCTTTCGCCAGGTCGGCCAGGGCTTCGCGCGAGGCTTTGGGCTGAGGGAGGGTTTCTGCGCAGATCAGCAGAGATCCGGTCGGGTCGTCCAGGCGCAACCAGGCCAGGTTGGCGGTGCGAAACGGGTGGGGCGGGATCCAGGTGAGCCCGACGCTGTCTTTGCGGATGACCTTCTCGACATCTTCCTGGGCGCCATGCCATCGGCCACGCAGGCGAAGGGTGTCGCCATCATCGATGAGCACGCCCAGCGCCTGCTGCGGGCCCAGCTTGGGCCAGGTTTTCAGGAACTCGACACGCGCCATGCCAACACGCCAGTAGCGCACACCGGCGAGGGATTCCACCAGCCGCTGCTGGTGCATTTTGAGACGCCGATGACGCCGGTACTGATACAGCGCCAGCAACAGCTGGGCGATGATGATCAGAAACAGCACCCCATTGAACAGCTTCATGCTGCCACCTCCCTTTTGGACTTTGCCGCCATTCTGGCGTCGCGAAGGGAGAGGCATCCACTGGGTTGGAGGCTCAATGTATCAAATGGTATCAATTCGGCCGGCTCCGAGGCCGGCCGAAGGCTGCCTCAACGCTCGATGGTCTTGTTCCAGCGGCTGTTCCAGCCCGGGCGTTGTTCGTTGATGGCGTCCCAGTCGACGGTGATCGCGGTCTTCATGTAGCCGTTGATGAGCTTGACCTGTTCGACCCCATTGCCCACCACCGGGGCCTTGGGATTGGTCGGGATCTGGTCACCGAACTGCAGCACATTGGCCTGGGCCAGCGGTGACAGCAGGAACTCGGCGAGCTTCTGGGCCAGTTCGGGTTCGCTGTTCTTGGCGATCACGCATTGAGCCACCATCAGCACCACCGAGCCCTCCTTGGGCTGAGCGTATTCCACCGGGATGCCCTTGGCCTTGAGGCCTGCGACGGCGGTGGGTGTCAGCGGGAACAGTGCGGCCTCGCCGGTCTGCACCATCTCGGAGATCTTGGCCGAGCTGGGGATGTACTCGAGCACATTGGGGCCGATGGTGTTGGCCCAGGCTTTGAAGCCGGGTTCGACGTTCTTGTCGGTGCCGCCCTGGATGCGGTTGAACATCAGGAAGCCGTGCAGCCCGAAGGTGGACGAGGGCATCGACTGGAACACCACCTTGCCCTTGTACTTGGGATCGGCCAGGTCCATCCACGAGGTGGGCGCAGCCCAGCCCTTCTCGGTGAACATCTTCTTGTTGTAGGCCAGCCCGGTCATGCCCAGGCTGACGCCGGTGGCCATGTCGTTCTTCAGGCGGGCCGCCGGGTAGATGTCCTTGAGCACCGGGGTCTCACGCTGCTTCTCGCACAGGCCCATGTTGATGGCGCGCGCCATGATGCCGTCGTCCAGGAACATCACGTGCATCTGCGGCTTGTCCTTGTTGGCCTGGGCCTTGGCCAGGATGTCGGACGAGGTACCTGGCACCACCACCACCTTGGCGCCGTAGGCCTTTTCGAAGGCCGGGAACACATATTGGGTGTAGGCCTTCTCCATCTGGCCACCATTCATGCCGATGTACAGCGTTTTGGTCTCGGCCAGGGCGGTACCGGCCAGGGCCGCGCCGGCGCCGAGGGCGGCACCGATCTTGGCAAGGCGGCTGAGGCGACGTGCGTTCACAGAAGGGGAGGTTGTCATGCGGTGCTCCTTGTTGGCTTGGGGTGAATGAAGTGGAACGGTGCGGAAACAGGTGAAAAGAGAGGCTTCGGATGCCATTCAGTGGCCGGCCATTGCCGCGCTGGCCGTGTCTGGGAAGCGAGCGATGTCAAAGCCCTCGAGGGGCGTGCTGGTGTGGCCCTGCAAGGCCAACTCGGCCAGCACCTCGCCGGCCGCCGGGCCGATCTGGAAGCCGGCTCCGGCAAAGCCGAAACCATGCCACAGCCCAGGGCACTGGTGACTGGGCCCCAGCACAGGCTGACGGTCAGGCAGATAGCCTTCGGTGCCACTCCAGGTGCGGATGATGTGGGCGCCGCGCAGCGCGGGCAGCAACTCGACGGCCTGCTGGGTCAGCTTGAGCAGGGCCGCGCTGCTGCTGCGGGCGCGTTGTTCGTCCAGGGCCAGCCCGGAGCCACCCCCCAGCACGAAATTGCCACGCCGCACCTGGCGGCCATAGATGCCACCGCCTTCCACCCCCAGGCTCACCGGGGCAAAAAAGGGCAGCGGCTCGGTGACCGCCATGGCCGGGTGGCCTGACACCAAAGGCACGGCTTCGCCGAACTGGGCGGCCAGTCGTCCGGCCCAGGCCCCGGCACAGTTGATCAATTGGGGCGCCCGCAGGCGCCATGCTGGCAGGCCCTCGGGGCCCGCTTCGGCCACAAAGCGCTGGCCATCGTGGGCCACGGCGATCAGCGGAGTGCGCTCCAGCACGCGGGCGCCGGCCCGTTCGGCGGCGCGGGCGAACGCCGGTGACACCAGGCGCGGGTTGGCCTGGCCGTCTTCGGGGCACAGCGAGCCGCCCACGGCCACCTCGCCCAGCCAGGGCCAGCGCCGCCGAACCTCGGTGCGGCCCAGCACCTGCAGCCCCAGGTCGAAGGCCGCGCTTTGCTCGCGATAGCGCTCGAGCGAGGCCAGGTCGGCCTCGCTGCGTGCCAGTTTGAGATGGCCGCTGCGCTGGTATTCGCCGTCGATGCCGATCAGCTCAGTCAGCCGGCCCCAGATGCCGTGGGCTCGTTGGGCCAGCGGCAGTTGGTTCAAGGGGCGGCCCTGACGGCGTACCCCGCCGAAATTGACCCCGCTGGAGCGTGATCCGCACAGGTCGCGCTCGATGAGCACCACCCGGCTGCCACCGCGGGCCAGGGCCAGGGCAGCCGAGCTGCCCACGATGCCACCCCCCACCACCAACACATCGCAATCAAGGGTCTGCATCAGTCGGTCTCCGCAGCGTTGGCCGGGTCTGCCTGCGCGGCCTGGGCCATCAGAGGCAGGGGTTTGATGGGGGCCTGGGCCCGCAGGCGGCCCACCTGGTCGATGGGTAGCCCGCTGGCGTGCGCCAGGATCTCGGCCGCAGCCACGCCGCACATGCGGCCCTGGCAACGGCCCATGCCGACCCGGCTGAGTGCCTTGAGGCGGTTCAGTTCGGGGGCACCGCTGTCTTTGACCTGCTGGCGCAACTCGCCTGCAGTGATGTTTTCGCAGCGGCAGACCACCAGCTCATCCGGGGCCTGGGCGGCCCAGCGGACGGGGAAGGGGAAGGCCTGCTCCAGCCCTTGGCGGAATCGACCGATGCGGGCCAACCGGGCTTCCAGCAGCTGGCCGCGTGGGCCCGGCCGGTGTCCCTGGCGGTCTTCGAGCAGGGCCAGTGCCGCGCGTTCGCCAGCCCATTCGGCGGCGTCGGCGCCCTGGATGCCGGCACCATCACCGGCCAGGTAGACGCCTGGCACGCTGCTGCGCCCAGCGGGATCGCGCACAGGCAGGTGGGCCCGGTTCAGGGCGTCGAACTCGAAGCGGCAGTCCAGCAGATCGGCCAGTTGGGTCTCTGAGCGAAGGGCGTAACCCAGGGCCAGGCCATCGGCCTCGGTGCGGTGCTCTCGACCTTGGCGATCACGCCAGAGCAGGCCTTCGACCCGCTCCTGACCCAGCACCCGCAAGGGCTGTACGCCCCAGTGCACCGGCACCCCATGCGCCCGCAGCCAGGCCAGGAAGTACTGGCCTTTGCCCAGCGTGGCGGGCTGGGTCAGCAAGGCGGGCAGGGCTGCGATCTTGCCGCCCCAGCCGGCCGTGTCGAGAACCCCGGCCACCTGCACGCCGTGGGCGCGACCGGCCTTCGCGATCTGGTAGGCCACCAGGTAGAGCAGCGGGCCGGTGCCGGTCAGCAGCACGCGGCGGCCGATGCTGCAGCCCTGGTACTTCAAGGCCACCTGGGCACCGCCCAGGGTGTAGACCCCCGGCAGTGTCCAGCCGGGCAGCGGCAGCACGCGGTCGGTGGCGCCGGTGGCGACGATCACCTGCGACCAGGCCAGTCGCTGAGTTTGATCGCCGTGCAGCACGTCGAGCCAGCCCGGACCGGCGTTCCAGACCAGGTGGTCCGGGCGGTAATCCAGCTGAGGCAGCAGCGTCAGCCAGGTGTCGTGCACGGCCCGGGCACGAGCGGCCTCGAAGCCATACAGCGCCTCGGGTGGGCGTGAGAAACCGGGCGGCGGTTGCCGGTAGATCTGGCCACCGCCCCGCGCGGCCTCGTCGATCAGGATGGGCCGCAGGCCCTGGGCCACCAGGGTCTGGGCGGCGCGGATGCCGGCGGGGCCGGCGCCCACGATCACCGGCGGAACGTTCGGGTTGAGTGTGGTGCAGAGCGGGGTGCTCACAGCGGGTTCTCCTCGGCGCGGGTCAGGATGCTCAGGCCGGGGCTGACCAGCGTGCTGCAGGCCCGCAGGCGTGGTCCCTGCTCGGTGCGCACCCAGCAATCCTGGCAGGCGCCCATCAGGCAGAAGCCGGCACGGGGCAGACCGCTGAATTCGTTGTGGCGCAAAGCCGCCTGGTGCTGCAGGATGGCCGTCAGCACCGTGTCGCCGGCCAGGGCCTGCACGGGCTGTCCGTCCACCAGCAGGGTGAGCGGGGTGCGGCTGGTTTCTGCCACCCGGTGCAACAGCCCGAGGCCGGACTTCTTCAGGGTGTGGGGGTTCATTTGTGGCCTCCGACCAGCACTTTGTCGAGCCCGTACAGGCGATCGAGCACCAGCATGGCGACGGCGGTCAGGCCCACCATCAAGGCAGACACGGCGGCCATCAGCGGGTCGATCGATTCAGTGGCGTACATGTACATGCGTACCGGCAGGGTGACGGTGGACGGTGAGGTGACAAAGATCGACAGCGTGACCTCGTCGAAGCTGTTGATGAAGGCCAGCAGCCAACCACCGCTCACGCCCGGCAGGATCATGGGCAGGGTGATGCGCCGGAAGCTGCGCCAGGGCGAGGCGCCGAGCGACAGCGCGGCCTGCTCGATGCTGCGATCAAAGCCCACCAGCGAGGCCAGCACCAGGCGCAGCACATAGGGCATCACCACCAGCGCATGGGCCAGCAGCAGAAAGCCGAAGCTGCCGGCCGCGCCCACCAGGCTGGACAGGCGCAGCAGGGCCACGCCCAGCACCAGGTGGGGGATGATCAGCGGTGAGAGGAACAGGGCGTTGATCATCTCGCGGCCCCGGAACTCGTAGCGCGTGAGCGCCAGGCCGGCCGGCACCGCGAGCACGGTGGACAGCGTGGCCGAACCCAGGGCCAGCCAGAGGCTGTTCCAGAACGAGGCGACGAAGTCAGGGTGGTCGAACACGGCTTTGAACCAGCGCAGCGACAGCCCGTTGCGCGGCAGGGTCAGGGTGTTTTCAGGCGTGAAGGCCACCACGCACACGATCAGCAGTGGGGCCAGCATGAAGCTGACCACCAGGGCATTGAACAGCAGGGCCAGGGGGCCGTTCTTGCCCGGAATGCGCCCGGAGGCAGGATGGGTTGCAGTGGTGCTCATGTTGGATTCACCCCAAGGCTTTCTGGTAGCGGCGCTCAACCAATCGGTTGTAGCTCAGCATCACGATCAGGTTGGCCACCAGCAGGGTCAGGGCCACAGCCGCGCCCTGGGGCCAGTTCAGTTCATGCAGGTACTCGTCGTAGACGATGGTGGCCACCATCTTGAGCCGGCGCCCGCCCAGCAGGCCCGGGATGGCGAAGGAACTGGCCGACAGGCCGAACACGATCAGGCTGCCCGACAGGATGCCGGGCATCACCTGGGGCAGCACGATGCGGCGCACGATGGTGAAGGGGCTGGCCTGCAGCGAGGCAGCGGCGTGCTCTACGCTGGGGTCGAGCTTTTGCAGCGAGGTCCAGACCGGGATCACCATGAAGGGCAGCATCACATGCACCAGGGCGATCACGACCGCCGCCTCGGTGTAGAGGAGCTTGACACGCCCCAGCCCGAGGCCCATCAGTGCCTGGTTGATCAGGCCTTCGGGCCCCAGCAGCATCGACCAGCCGAAAGCGCGCACCACCACCGACACCAGCAGGGGTGCCAGCACCACCAGCAGCAGGATCGAGCGCCAGGGGCTGCCCATGCGGCTCAGCACATAGGCCTGCGGTGCGCCCACGGCCATGCAGATCAACGTGGTCAGGGCGGCCATCCAGAAGGTGCGCCAGAAGATGCCCAGGTAGTAGCTGTCGCTGAACAGATGGGTGTAGTGGGCCAGCGTGTACTCGTCCGGCTTCACCCCGGTGGCGTAGTCAAAGCCATTGAACGACAGCAAGGCGGTCAGCAGCAAGGGCGTGATCAGCAAGGTGGCGAACAGGCACAGCGCCGGGGCGCTGAGCAACCACGGGACGGGGCGCTTCATGCCAGAGCCCCGTTGGCAGCCCTGCCGCTGGCAGGGGCCGAAGCCTCCAGCACCCGCGTCACGTGCAGCGGCCAGTCGATGCCTGCAGCGGCGCCGACGGGCAATGTGGGGCCGCCGTCGTTGGGCGCCAGCGCCAGCAACTCGCCCAGCGGGCTGTGCAGGCGGTACAGCCATTGGCTGCCCAGAAAGAAGCGCTCCAGTACCTGGCTTTCCAGCCGGCCCTGGCCCGGTGCGCACAGGCGCAGCTTCTCGGGTCGCAGGCCGACCAGCACCGTGCTGCCCGGTGCCTGGGTCAGACCCGGCAGGGCCAGCTGCAAGGGGCCCAGGCGGATTTCGGACCCTTGATCGCCCGCGACCACCTGGGCCGGGATCAGATTGGCCTTGCCCACAAAGGTGGCTATGAAACGGTTGCCCGGGTGCTCGTACACCGCTTCGTGGTGGTCTACCTGGGTGATCCGTCCGGCTTCCATCACCACCACCCGGTCGCTGACGGACAAGGCCTCTGACTGATCATGGGTGACCATCACCGTCGTGGTGCCCACCTGGCGCTGGATGCGCCGCAACTCGAACTGCATCTCTTCGCGCAGCTTGGCATCGAGGTTGGACAGCGGCTCGTCCAGCAGCAGTACCGGCGGGCGGATCACCAGGGCTCGGGCCAGGGCCACGCGCTGGCGCTGCCCTCCCGACAACTGGCGGGGGTAGCGCTGGCCGTGCTGGTCCAGCCGGACCAGGGCCAGCGCTTCGGCCACGCGCTGCTCTCTTTCGGCCTTGGGGCAATGGCGCATTTCAAGCCCGAAGCCGACGTTCTCGGCCACGGTCATGTGCGGGAACAGGGCGTAGGTCTGGAACACGATGCCCAGGCCCCGGTCGCTGGTCTTGGTGTGGGTGATGTCCTGGCCATCAAGCACGATGCGGCCACTGCTGACCGCTTCGATGCCGGCAATCATCTGCAGGGTCGTGGTCTTGCCGCATCCCGAGGGGCCGAGCAGCGAGACGAATTCGCCTTGTGCGACCTGCAAGTTCAGATCGCTCACGGCGCGGGTGCTGCCGTAGTTTTTGCACAGGTTGTGCAGTTGCAAAAAGGACATCGTGAAAGCCTTTCAGCGGATGCCGGTCAGGGCATCGGCGTCGATCAGGAGTGAAAGCTGGAAAGTCGTTTGTTCTTTTTTCAATCTATTGCAATACCCGGGCCAAAAACAATGGGATATTCCATTAAACAGAAGAAATATATAAAATATTCCGATTAATGAAATATTGAGGGCTGAATGCCTCAAATCTGTTCCAACGAGGTGAAGATGGCAGAAGCAGAAACCGGCACCGGCGGTGTGCAACGGGTGTTCGCGGTGATCCGGGCCCTGAGCCGAGTGCCCCCGGAAGGTGCACGGGTCACCCATTTGGCGCAGGCCGTGGGCCTGACGCAAGCCACCACCCACCGCCTGCTGCAGGCCCTGGTGGCTGAGGGCATGGTCGAGCAGGACGGCCGCAGCAAGCTGTACCGGCTGAGCGTCGATTTCTTTGCGTTGGCGGCTCAGGCCGGCAACACCGGCGGGCTGCGCGCGCTGTGTCGTCCGGCGCTGCTGCGCTTGTGTGCCAGCCTGGGCGACACGCTGTTCCTGCTGGTGCGCAGTGGCTTTGATGCGGTCTGTCTGGATCGGGCCGAGGGGCCTTTTCCGATCCGCTCCTTCACCGGCGACATTGGCGGTCGGGTGGCCCTGGGCGTGGGGCAGGGGGCGCTGGCCATCCTGGCCTTCCTGCCTGAGGAGGAGCGTGAGGAAGTGATCCGCTTCAACCTGTCGCGGGTGCGTGAGTTCGGCGTGTACGACGAGGTCTATCTGCGCACCGAAGTCGAGCGGGTGCGCCAACTCGGCTATGCGGGGCGCAACACCGGTCTGCTCGATGGCATGGCCGGGGTGGCGGTGCCGGTTCTGGGCGCAGACGGCAGGGCTGTGGCTGCGCTCAGCGTGGGCACCATCGCCGACCGGCTCAACCCTGAGCGCTTGCCCACCGTGGTGGCGCTGTTGCAGCGCGAGGCGGCCCAGATCGGGCCGCGCATCAACCCCTTCGATCCAGTGCTGCGCCGCCCCTCGCAAAGCCTGGCCGAGCCCTGGAGCGGACCCGCGGCACCCGATTCGGTTGATCCCGCTTGATGAGCTAAATGAATGAAAGCATGATCAGTCAAGCACTGTATTTCTCCACTTGATTCCAATCTGACATCAACTCTTTCGAAAACGTCGATAGGCAGGCCAGGAGGATTGGGCGATAGTGCGGCCTTTCGAGCCTTCTTCCGAAAGATGCCCATGAGCAGCACCCGCAGTCCGTCCTCCGCTTCCACTCCCCTTTCCAGCGGCTTTCCGCCAGCGCCCCAGGAGCTCGATCGTCTGATGGGGGCCCTGGGGGTGTCGCCCGCCCAATATCGCCAGGCAGGCGGTCTGAGCGTGCGCTCGCCCATCACCGGTGAGGTGATGGCTCAGTTGCCCCTGCAGCAGGCGTCTGAGGTGGCGGCCGTGATCGCCCAGGCCCGGCAGGCTTTCCTGGCCTGGCGTGAGATCCCGGCTCCTCGCCGTGGCGAACTGGTGCGGCTGATCGGCGAGGAGTTGCGCACCCACAAGTCCTTGCTCGGGCAGTTGGTCACCCTTGAGGTGGGCAAGAGCCCCTCGGAGGGCGAGGGCGAGGTGCAGGAGATGATCGACATCTGCGACTTCGCCGTGGGCCTTTCGCGGCAGTTGCATGGGCTGACCATCGCCACCGAGCGTCCTGGTCACCGCATGATGGAAACCTGGCACCCACTGGGCGTGTGCGGTGTGATCTCGGCCTTCAACTTCCCGGTGGCCGTGTGGTCGTGGAATGCCGCGCTGGCGCTGGTCTGCGGCAATTCGGTGGTCTGGAAGCCCTCCGAGAAGACGCCCCTGACGGCCCTGGCCACCCAGGCCATCGTGCAGCGCGCGCTGAACCGATTCGGCGATGCGCCCGAGGGTTTGCTGCCCCTGCTGCTGGGCGAGCGTGAGGTGGGTGCCGCCCTGGTCGATGACCCGCGCGTGGCCCTGGTCTCGGCCACCGGTTCCACCGCCATGGGGCGTGCCGTGGGTCCCAAGCTGGCCGCCCGTTTTGCACGCGCCATCCTCGAACTGGGGGGCAACAATGCCGCCATCGTCGCCCCCAGTGCCGACCTCGATCTGGCCTTGCGTGGCATCGCCTTCGCGGCCATGGGCACCGCGGGCCAGCGGTGCACCACCTTGCGTCGTCTCTTTGTGCACGAGTCGGTCTACGACGCCCTGGTGCCGCGCCTGATCAAGGCCTACGCCAGTGTGCGGGTCGGTGACCCGCGCGAAGATGGGGTGCTGGTCGGTCCGCTGATCGATGCGGCCGCATTGGCCGCGATGCAACAGGCCTTGCAGCAGGCCCGCGATCTGGGCGCCCGGGTGCATGGCGGCGAGCGCGTGCTCACCGAAGCCGGCGAGGCGGCCTGCTATGCCCGTCCGGCCCTGGTTGAGATGCCCGGTCAGGCGGGGCCCATGCTGCACGAGACTTTCGCCCCCATCCTCTACGTGCAGCGCTATGCCGATCCGGACGAGGCGATCGAACTCAACAATGCCGTGGGTGCGGGCCTGTCGTCGTCCATCTTCACGCTGGACTTGCGAGAGGCCGAGCGCTTCATGTCGGCCGTGGGGTCGGACTGTGGCATCGCCAACGTCAACATCGGCCCCAGTGGCGCCGAAATCGGGGGGGCCTTTGGCGGTGAGAAAGAAACCGGCGGTGGTCGTGAAGCGGGCTCGGACAGCTGGAAGGCCTACATGCGCCGCGCCACCAACACCATCAACTACTCACGCGCACTGCCCCTGGCCCAGGGGGTGAAGTTCGACGTCGAGGGCTGAGCCCGGCAGGTCGGCGGGCGCTGCGGCTTTCAGGATCGGACAATCGATTTGTTCGATTTCCTGACCGTGTCACCGACCTTGAATCCCGGGTCGTTCTGGAACTCATAGCGCTGGGTGCTGTTGCTGTTGAAGCGGACCGTGACCACCCAGACCTTGTGGCTCTTGACCTTCTTCTCGACTTCGCGGCCTGCGTAGGCGCCGCCCGCAGCCCCTGCGACGGTGGCCAGGTCTTTGCCGAAGCCGCCACCCACCTGATGACCCAACACCGCACCGGCCACACCGCCGGCGATCAGGCCCAGGGCACTGCCCTCGCCTTCGCGCTCGATCTGGCTGACTGAGCTGACCGTGCCGCAATCGGGGCAGGCGGCCTGGCCGGCGTGCTCAGGGGCCGAGACCGGTGGGCTGGCCTTCAAGGCCGCCAGGGCCTGGTCGTATTCGGCCTTGGCGTCACGTTTGCATTGCATGCGGCTGTCGGCGCTGGTCTCGCTGGCGCAGATCTGCAAGTCCTGCTTGTAACGGTTCTTGGCTTGTTGCGCGTCGGCGGGAGCTCGGGCCGCTGGTGACCCGGTAGGGTTCGCAACACCACCGTCTGTCTGGGCGGCAGTTGCGCATGTCACGGCACTCAACAAAAAGGGCAGCAGAAAAGAGGTGGTTCGCATAAGGACCTCGCAAGGCTTTTTTGTATCTTACGCGCGCAACTCTGTTACTGATAATCTTGGATGTAACAGTGCGTTGGCGTCGCCTTCTGAAGTCCAGACCGGCTTTCGAGCGTCTGGCCCAGTGGTGCCCTGCACCCTTTGAAGTGACTCATGGCGTCGGCTTCATTGTCGAATCTTCTTGCCCTGGAAGGGCCTTGTCCGCCCCAGCTTGGAGGACAGAGTCCAGGTCATTGCCATGATTTTCGAGCCCCAGGTCTTCGTTCATCATGGCCATCAGCTTGTTGCGGGTGTGCAAATCCAGCATCACCTGACCGTAGGCCAACTTTGCGTGTGCCAGTTGATATTTGAATCGAGCAATCGTTTCCAGGGGGCGCGTGGGTGCGGCGATGCCCCGCGTCAATCGCTCGTCCGAATTGCAGATGCAAAGACGTTGCAGCTCTCCGAGCATGCGTTCAGTGGCCTCTGCCCGATCCTTCAGCGGCCGGGTGGGCATTTTGGTGGGGGGGCGCCGCCATCGTCCGATGTTCGGGTCGGGCGTCAACACAGGCAGGCTCACCCGATAGCCGGCCGGCCGGCGACGCGGGGCTGTCGCCTTGTGCGGGTTAAGTGACATCGCTGACCCAACACCGTTGTCGCACGAGAGGCGAGGTGGGTCTGCAAGAAGGAGGGGATCGGTCTTGCGAGACAGCGCTCGCGAGACCCGCGTGAGGGCCAGCTTGCACAGGCTGAGCCAACGCGCAAGGCTGCAATCAGCGCCCTGGTGCAGGCTGTCCGTGCCCCGACGCCCGGGCTTCTCATGGTTCATGGTGCGTCTCCGATTCGAGTTCCGGGCTGTAGACGGTCACCCGGTTGCCACCGCTGTGCTTGGATCGATACATGGCCTTGTCGGCCATTTCGAGCAGGGTGCGAGCGCTGGTGGCGTGCTTCGGATAGGTGGACAATCCGATGCTCATCGTGATCGACACCGATGAGCCGGTGCCGATCTCAATCGGCTGCGACACCGCTTGCTGGAGGCGGGCCAGAACCGTTTGGCACTCGTCTTCGTTTTCGACGGACGTCAGCACCAGCGCGAATTCGTCACCTCCCAGGCGGGACACGGTATCACCGCCTCTCAAAGTGGCCTTGATTCTCAGTGCGACCTCGATGAGCACGACATCGCCTGCATGGTGCCCGTGGGTATCGTTGACCTCCTTGAAGCCGTCGAGGTCGATGTAGCCCAGCGCCAGCGCCTTGTTCTGCCGCTTGACGGTGACAAAGCCCTGATTCAAACGGTCGGCCAGCAGCAGGCGGTTCGGCAGGCCGGTGAGGGCGTCGTAGAAGGCAATGTGCTCAATCTGATCCTGGTACTGCTTCTTCTCGGTGATATCCATCATCATCCAGAGGTACTCGTGGCTCTCTTTCGAGATCCGGAAGCATCGGACCTCCAGCCACACCGGATCACCTGTTTTCTTGCGCAGCCGGACCTGGGTGGTGAACTCCTGATCGCGTGCGTTGGCCGCCAAAGCCAGCCGACGCACTTCGATGAAACTTTCGTCGTCAAAGTACAGCATGCGGCCAGGTTGAAGAAAGGTCTCTTGTGGGCTGTAACCGAGCAATTCGGTCGCCGCCTTGTTCTGCCAGATGATTTCCTGATGGTGGGTCTTGAGCACGCCGACATGCAGCGTATTGAGCATCTGGTCTTGCTGGCGGCTGATCTCGCGCAGTTTGGAGATCTCCGCCTGGCTTTCAGGATCTTCGTGGGCCAGCATTTGCACATTGATCAACTTCCGATGTCGATCGAAGAATGGCTTCATTTCGCGGTACAGATGAACTGAGCGGCCGTTGTTCTGAACGATGCGGAAACTCAGGCTGCATGGGCTGGAACCGCTTTCCAGTGCCAGCATCGCTTGCTTGAACGTGGGCACGTCATCCGGGTGGATGAATGACATCAACTTGGCGCCGGCAAGCTTTGACGGCGGCAGATCCAATTCCGTCGCGAAAGCCGGATTGGCGTAGTTGATCGTGCCATCGACGCTCATCAGGCAGACGGCCTGCGGCTTGGCGTCGATGATCCTCTGCATCTGCTCGATGGCGTCAGCCTGTGCGTGGGTGCGTTGCCGAGCTGCCAGGTTGCCGCGGGCGGCGGCCCAGGCCAGCAGCGGGAACAGGGTCCAGTAGGCCTCCAGGTGGGCGACCCAGGTCGCGCCGAGGCCAGCGGTCAACAAGCCCAGCCCAGTCAACAAGGTGCTCGGGGTCGGGGTCATCATCTGGCGGCCTCCATGGGATCCGTCACGTCCGGGCGGTTCGACAGGTGCGTGCCATGGCTGGCGCACCGCATGGGGCGGGTGGCGCGTGGGTCGGGCATCATGTTTGGCCTTCGCCCTTGGGGATCTCTTGAAGCCAGGCCAGCGCAAACTCCGATGGCGACAATGGCTTCGAGAACAGATAGCCCTGTGCCGTGTTGCAGGCCAGATGGCGCAGATGGGCTGCCTGGGCGGGTGTTTCGACACCTTCGGCAACGGTTTCCAGGCCCAGTGCCGATGCCATCCCGATCACCGCCGTGACGATCGTCCGGTGGCCCGGGTTGATCAGCATGTCTTGAATGAATGAGATGTCGATCTTGAGTTTGCGCACTGGAAAGGTGTGCAGTCGGGTCAGCGACGAATAACCCGTGCCGAAATCGTCAATCGACAAGATGAAGCCTGCCTCCCGCAACACGTGGGCATTGAAGAGGGCCAGTTCAGGCTCATGCATCATGGCGGATTCGGTGATCTCGAACTCGATCTCGCCGGGCAGGCCACCGGCGTCTTCGGTGATCGTGATGGCCCGTTGTGCGAAGCGGGGGTCTGCCATCTGGGCGGGTGACACATTGATCGCAAGCCGGCTGTTCAAGGTCTTGCCTTGCTGCTTCCAGGCCTTGAGCTGTCGACAGGCTTTTTCCAGCACCAGATCGCCCACCATCAGGATCAATCCACGCTCTTCGGCCAAGGGGATGAACTCGGCCGGCGAGACCCAACCGAGCTCCTGATCGTGCCAGCGCAAAAGTGCCTCCGCGCCACTGAGTCGGGCATTGTGAAGGTCCACCTTGGGCTGGTAGACCAGCTCGAGCCGGTCGTTGCGAATGGCCTCCTCGAGGCGGATGCCCATGCGCAAACGATGGTGCTGCCGCTCGCCAGACTCCGGGTCATAGACTTTCGCAGAGCCACCCCCCGATCTTTTGGCCTCGTACATCGCCATTTCGGCACATTTGAGCAACTCGATGGTGCTGTTGCCGTGTTGGGGACCGAGGGCAATCCCCACGCTGGCGTCCACACTATGGCGGATCACACCGACTTCCAGCGGGTTGAAGAGGGCCCGACGCAGCTCTGTGGCCAGCATCTGCGCCTGCTTCGCATCGCCGACCCTGCCCGCCAGAAGAAACTGGTCTCCCCCCATCCGGACGATCACGGGGATGTGACGCCAGATCTCCTGCAGCCGATGTGCCAGGGCGATGATCAACTGGTCTCCGACCGCGTATCCCAGCCTTTCGTTGGTCTCCTTGAAGCGATCCAGGCCCATGAGGAACAGGGCCAACGGGACACCCTCGTGTCGGGCGTTTGCAAGCTCCGTGTCCAGCAGCGCCAATCCATGTGATCGGTTTGGCAGCCCGGTCAAGGCATCGTGCCGGGCCAGTCTCGCCATGTCCTGTTCCGCCAGCTTGCGTTGACTGATCTCCATGCAGGTGCCGAATGCCCGTGTAGGGTGGCCCTCGTGGTCGTATTCAAGACGGCCCTGCACCTCGATCCAGCGCGTTGATGCGCCGGTGCCCACCCGGTGCTCGATCTGGAAATGACCTGTGGACAGCGCGGCATCCCAGGCGGCTTCGACGGCAGGCCGATCCTCGGGATGGACACAGCTCAGATAGCCGGAGTAGGTGATAGGGCCACCGTGGGCCCAGCCCAACACCGCCTCGGCCTGCGGGGTCAGTGAGACCGGGCCACCGCTGAATTCGAAATGCCAACTGCCCACCTTGGCGACCTCCTGGGCATGCAGAAGCTCCTGATGCCAATGCGTCATCGCGAAGAGGTCTTCGAAAACGATCGAATAGTGCGTGACACCACTGGGTTCGATCTGCCCCAGGCAATGCACAGTCAGGCGCACGGGCATCGCGGCTTCGGCTTGCCGTGACTGCACGGTCGCCTGGCATCGGGCCATGCCCAGCCTTGCTGCATGGCGCATCAAATGAGGAAGGACATCCACCGCCAGCGCATCACCCAGCAGGCTGCCTTGCAACTCACGATGAGCCAGCACGAACATCCTTTCAAATGCCGGGTTGGCGTACAGGACCTGCAGGTTTTCGGTGACCAGCAGCGCGCCGCAAGGCAGCAGGTTGAATGCCGTGGCGAAAGGCTGCAAATCCGCGATCAGCTCATCGCGACCTTGGTTTTGAATGGCGTAGGCCGTGTTGCAGATCAGAAACGCCAGCTTGAGGATCGCCTTCAAGGGCAGGGTTGAGGCGGTGGAGGGCTTGTTTGAGCCTTGTCGTGTGATGTCCATCAACAAGGCAAAAATGGGCTCATACACGGCAAGGCCTTCGCCGCGCTGCTCGTCAGACTTGAACGCGTGGCAGACCTGCCTGAGTTTGTGACGCAATTCGATGGGATCAGGATCGGCAGCGGCTTGTGTCAGGCCGAGGGATTGGAGCAGGGTGCTGTGTTGGCCTGGGTCGGGGACGCCGCCGTGCGACCTGGCTGTCCGGATCAGGTTCTTGGCCGCTGCGTCGAGACGCGCGAGGTCTTGACGGCTCAGCCCTTGCAACAGTGATTGCAAGGCTTCAATGTCAGCGTCGCTGATCGTCGGTGATGCGTGTACTGCCTGGTCAGGCTCTGGCGATGAGGGTGGGCCCGATCGCTCGGGAGTGAGGGAGTTCGAATTCATCATGATGCTTGGCCCGGGGGAGCCTGTCGGGCGTTGCTGACATCGGGTGAGGGGGGCTTGCTTTGGAGACACCGGAGCTGTTCTTGAAGCCACTCGGGCGATCCCTGCCAGTCAAAGTTGACGGCGCCGGCCCATGATGGGGGCTGGCTGTCTGTCATCTGGGGCTGTGGTGTCGGCAACTCGACATCGACGGGAACGGGCGTCAGCAGTGCCCAGACCCAGCGCTGCAGGGACGCAGCGGTCTGCGTGGCATGAACCTGCTGAATGAACGACTGAATCTTGTCCGGTCCGAACTCCGGTCCAATCAGCAAGGTGCCGCCAGCGCTGGCGGCCTGAACCAACTCGAGTGCCCGGAAGAGCGAGGCTGTCACCTTGATCTGATGCGAATGCTTGAAGGCCGCGTTCAAGGCCTTGACCCGCTGTGGATAGTGATCGATCAACAAGACCAGTCCACCGCTGTTGCGCTCTTCGTGGCTGTTCTCCACGGGGGATGTCAGTTCCACGGGGGCATCCGGCTGCCGGCGTGGTGGCGGCAACAGTCTGAGCAGGCAGTCCCACAAAACGTGCGGCTCGATGGGCTTGGTGATGACGCCCGTCATCCCGGCCTGTAGGCAGGTTTGCTGGTCTTCAGGCCTTGCATTGGCCGTCAGGGCGATGATCGGGGTGTTCTGGTGAGCCGGCAGTTCCCGAATGGCCCGAGTGCAACGAACACCGTCCATGCCAGGCATCTGCATGTCCATGAAGATGGCATCCCAGGAAGCGCTCCTGGCCTTCTCCAGTCCCATGACGCCGTTGTCGGCAGTATCGACTTCGATGTGCGCCTGCCGCAGCAGATTGCAGGCCACGATCTGATTGATCTCGTCGTCCTCAACCAGCAAGACACGGAGGCCGCGCAGTGGCTCAAGGTTTGGGGTCTCCTGGCTCAGCTCGATCCAACCCGAGGTGCTGTGGGCTATGCGCTCAGTGTCTGTCTGGGTCAGGGCCTTTTCCATGGCATCGATCAGCATCGATACGGTGGCAGGCCTGGGCAGAATTCCGTTCACTCCGGGGTCGCTCAGGACTTTGCCGGCAGCCAGCGTATCGCCCATCGCGACCTGGACCAGACAGACTGTCCTGTGACTGCCATCCTGATCGGCCTGGGCTGCCAGCCATTGGCTGAGCGCCTGGCTCGTTTGCGAACCAAGCCCCTCATCGAGCAGCACGATGGCGAAAACATGGCCGGATGCTGCCGCAGCTTGACACAGGTGCGCAGCCTCAGCGCCCGAGGCCGCCAGCACCACATCGAAACCCAAGGACCTGAGTAGGCTGGCCAGGCTTTGGGCATGTTGTTGGCCCGGCTCGACGACGAGAATCCGCTGTCCGTGGAAGGTCCTTCGAGCGATGTCCAGGTAATGTCGTGGGCCAGCCAACTCCAGCACCGCCGTGAACCAGAAGGTGGAGCCCGCGCCCGGTTGGCTGGCAACGCCGACGCGGCCACCCATCATCGCCGCCAACTCTCGGCAGATCGCCAGGCCCAGGCCGGTCCCTCCATATTCGCGCGTGATGGAATTGTCGGCTTGCTGGAAGTTCTGGAACAGTTGAGCCTGTTGTTCGACCGTCAGCCCAATGCCGGTGTCCGAGATGGCAAATCGAAGCGTCACCGCTTCAGCGGTTTGCTGTTGGCGCTGTACTGTCAGCTTCACCGTTCCTTGGTGGGTGAACTTGACCGCATTGCTCGCATAGTTGAGCAGGATCTGGCTGAGCCGGAGTGGGTCTCCCCACAGTTGCACCGGTACGTCCGGATCGATGTCCAGAACCAGGTCCAGGCCCTTGGCGCAAGCCTGCAGGCTGAACTGAGCCAACACTTGTTCGATGACGCGCTCGAGGTTGAATTCAAGACGCTCCAGGTTCATCTTCCCGGACTCGACCTTTGCCATGTCCAGAATGTCGTTGACCAGGGCCAGCAGATGTTTGCCCGAGGTCTGGATCTTGCCCAGCTGGCTGCGTTGCTCTGCGTTCAGTCGCGTCTGCATCAGCAGATGGGAAAGCCCCAGAATGCCGTTCATCGGCGTGCGAATTTCGTGGCTCATGTTGGCCAGGAACTCGCTTTTGGCCCGGTTGGCGCTCTCGGCGGCTTCTTTGGCCACAAGCAAGGCCTGCTCCGCCTTCTTTTGGGCGGTGACGTCTGTCTCCACCGCCATGTAGCCTGTCAGGCGCCCCTGGCGGTCCCGAAGCGCATTGCAAGAGATTTGCACCCAGTAGTGATCACCCGCCTTGTTGCGGTTCAGCACCACTTGCTCAAAACCCTGGCTTTGATCCAAGGCCTCGCGCATGGCCCGGGTCACGGATGGATCGGTCTGCTCACATTGCAGGAAGCGACCCGGCTTCAAACCGATCACCTCACGCCAGCTGTAACCCGAGATCCGCGAGAAGCCGGGGTTCACCCAGGTGATCTGACCTTGTGCGTCGGTGATGATCACCCCGTTGGTGGTCTCTTGCGCCACCTGGGAGAGCATGTGCAGCTCCGACTGGTTTTTGAGATTTTCACGACGCAGCCGGATCTGGGCGATCAACTGACCAATGGTCGACAGAAGCGGTAGCAGGAATTCATACAGGTCAGCCTGGAGTGCTCCTCGGGATCGGCCCAGCCCGACCAAGGCGACCAGGTTGCCGCGGAAGCGAACGGGCAAAGTCCAGAAGCTGTCCAGTGCAAGTGCGCCCCAGCCCAACTCGGGCACGGGACATCGGGTGTCACCGGATCGGCATCGAACCGGACCTCCTCTTTCCACCACGGTGCTCAACAAGGTCTGCAGATCAAGCTGTTGTTTGAGCCCCAGTTCCTCGTCCATCGCATCCGAAGGTTCGGATTGGGTCGGCGTCGGGGTGAGGGATGGAGGCAGCAGGCTTCGAACGGCCTGCAGTTGCAAGCAAGGCAGATCCATGTCCAGGAAGTCGACTTCGCCGATGAAACCGACGTCAGCATCGACCAGGTCAAGCAGATCACCCAACAGGTTCCGAAAGACGGGGAGCAGTACACGGTCTTCGGTGTAGACCGCCTGGGCTTGCAGGATGGCGGTTCCCAGTTGACGCGATTTCAGCAGGCGGTCCCTGTTGGCATTCAGCTGGCGCCAGTGAAGCAGGACGGCACATTGGTGGCTCCATTCCAGAAGCCGCTCCAGGCATTCCGGCGCCAAAGGCCTGGGTTCTGGGGCAAAGGCCAGCAAAGCACCCAGTGTCTCGTTCTTCGGGCCCTTCAACTCCACCAGGGCCATCGACCGGGCTGGGTGTCCGTCAATCACAGAGGCCTGATCGTCCATCCCGGGCTCGCACATCAGATCACTGACCGCCATCAGCAGCGTGACGTCCAGATCTGGCGCGGCCGGGGCGCTCCAGTGGGTCGGCATCTGCGTGGACGGTGGGGCAGTCGGCAGCAACCGGTTCAGCAGCGGTATGTCCCCTGGCAGCAGATACAGGTGTTCCAGCTCGAGGGTCCGTCGTCCCAGTCGCAGCAGGTGGCTGCCCTGCTTGTCCTTGTCGAATTCTTCGAGGCAGGCCTCCACGGCTTGATTCAAGCTGGGGATGAACTCGGATAGACGGATGGCGGTGCGCATGGCTGAGCGATGTTCTTCGTCACGGTGTTCGCGGTTGACACCTCGGCGATGGGCTTCCCCGCCAGATGTCATTGCAATAGAAAGTATCAATAAAGCTGAATTTTGTTCGCCGCGGTCGATGGGTGAATTCGATCGAAATGATCCATATGCTTCACTATCAATTGACAAAGCGCTTCATTTTTTCAGCCACTTGACGCCAACTTGGTGCACGAAGACCTCATCACAATCGCAAAAAGACTTTCAGTCAATCACTTTGAAATCACATAAAACCCATGAAAATTCTTTTTAAAGAAATTCGAGTCATATCAAGTGATAGATACGGTAGTTTAGATTAAATAAACAACCGACAGATGATATATATGATTCACCACCTTTCTTTGCGTGTATCGTCTATGCTGTTTCAAATTGTTACTCGAGGATCGTCTGCGTAGAAATTCCGCAACATCATTTCGAACATATGTGATAATTTTGAGCTCATTCAAGTGAAACCTTGGGAAATCACATCGCACCGATTGACTCGCATTTCGAACGGATTGAAACTGTAAAAAAGCAGACTGCTGACCTGCGCACTGTTGGGATGTCCCATGAACAGTCACACACCCGCTCTGGCCACGCCAGCACAAGGAATCACCCGAGTGCCTCTCACGCCACGACGGAGGCCTGCGCCGTGTCGTCATGACGTGAGGGGCAGCGCTAAGCCGGCATTGCCCAAAGACCTTTGAACCTGAATCGACGCGCCAGCTTGACAAGGCGTCGGCAACCACAAGCACATGACGAAAACTGACACCGACCGTTCCGCTGAACAAGTACTCCGTGGGCTCGTGATCCCGGCTCGTCCGGCCGTCATCCTGGATCTGCAGAACGAAGTAGCGAAGGACGAGCCAGATTTCAGACAGTTGGCTCGGATCGTGGGCAGCGATGTGACCTTGAGCATCGCCGTGCTGTCTCTGGTCAATTCCGCCCACTTTGGCTTGAACCGCCGAATTGACAACATTGAGCAGGCCGTGGGCGTGCTGGGCTTGCAGCAACTGACCCACCTCACGATGGCGGTGGCGATGCGAAATGCCAGCAGCTTCAAGAACATGAAGCTCGAGCGTTTCTGGGATGCGTCGGACAAGCGCGCCAAGCTCATGGTCAGGCTTTGTCGAGGGGTGCGAAGTGTCAATCCGAACCTGGCACAGGCCATGGGCCTTTTTTGCGACGTCGGCATCCCGCTGTTGATGCAGCGGTTTCCCGAATACATCGAGACGCTCCGGCTGGCCAACCAGGAGTCCACCCACTCATTCACAGAGCTGGAGTTTGAGCGCCACGGCATGGACCATGCGCGCATCGGCGCGATGATGGCGCGTGCGTGGGGTCTGAATGACACCTTGGTGAAGGCGATCCAGCACCACCACAACGAAGGAGCGTTCTCAGATCCGGAGATACGGGAACCGATCCCACAACTGATCGCAATGGTGTTGTTGTGTGATCACTCGATCCATGTCTATTCGCGCATGAACCACAACCAGGAATGGGCCAAGTTCAGTGACTCGGTGGCCGGCGCGCTGATGTTCAGTGATGCCGATATCGAAGACTGGATCGCCAACCTCACCGATCAATTGGCAGGGCATTGAGTCGCGACCTGAACGGGCCCCAAGCCCCAGTGGCCGATGGATTGCCAGGATGACGGAGACGACGGGGCGCCTCAAAGCAGCCAGGGATCCAGATCCGGATCGCCAAACTCGGCCTGCAAGAACTCCAGAAAGGCCTGGGCCTTGCGCGGCACGTGCTTGCGCCCCGTGTAGGCAGCCCACACCTGCCAGCGCTCGCCGATCCAATCGGGCAGCACGCGCACCAGGGCATGGCTTCGAATGTAGGGTTGCGCGTGGACCGAGAGCATGCCGACCATGCCCAGTCCCTGGAGCGCCGCTTGGCACAGTGCCTCGGAACTGTTGGAGTGGAACTTGGCCGGCCCGGGGCTGAATTCGAAATGCCGGGGGTCGCCCGGCTGCGTCGAGGCCAGCACAAAGGTGTCGGGCAGGTCTTTGCCGGTCGGGATCAGGCATTCATGCTGGCTCAGGTCTGACGGGTGGGTGGGCGCGGGGTGGATCTTCAGGTATTGGGGTGAGGCGCACAGCACGCCCGAGGTCATGCCGAGCTTGCGGGCCACGAAATCGCCATCTGCCAGGCCATGACGCGAGAACAGGATGGTGATGTCCGATTCGAGATCAGGCGCCTCCAGCAGGCGGTCGCTGGTGTTGATCTCGACCTCCAGTTTCGGATAGAGGCGTTGCAGCCGCGAGATGCGCGGGATCAATTGGGCCGCGGCAAAGTCCAGCGATGAACGCACTTTCAGCACACCGCTGGGCAGGCGGCCGCGGGTGCTCACCTCGTCGTTGGCCGCATCGAGGGCGTCGATCACCGGTCGGATTCTGGCCGCGTAGAGCTCTCCGGCCTCGGTCAGTGACAAGGTCCGCGTGGTGCGTTGCAGCAGTCGGGTGTTGAGGGTCCGCTCCAGATCATGGATCAGCCGCGTCACCTTGGCGGGCGAGGTGTCGAGTGCGCGGGCCGCCGCCGCAAAGCCACCCAGGTCGATGACGGTCAACAGGGCGCGCAGAGAGTCGAGTTGGTTCATGGCGATCGGTGGTCAGCGGCTTTGGCACACCCAGGCCGCCGGGCTATTGTGGCGCAGTCGATGCGCGGCGGTCAGAGCGCTTCGCCCGGTTGGTCAAGCCCGTGGCCAAGGGGTGCTGATGGTCACAGCGCTGGTTTTCACTCAAGCTGACCCAGCGCCGCCAGCAGATGGTCCAGAAACGCCTTGGCGGCCCGGGGCAGGGTGCGGCCTGCGAGGGTCTGAACCTCGAAATGACGCTCGTTCATCTCGCGGTCGCGCAGGGGGATGCCCACCACCTCGCCGCGTCGCAGTCGTTCGCGCAGGGCGAGCTCGCCGTTGAGCGTGATCCCGCCGCCCGAGCGCACGAAAGACAGGCAAGGGTCCAAGCGGTCGCATTCGAACACGGCCTCGAACGCCAGGCCCTGGCGGCTGCAGCTGATGTCGAACAGCTGTCGCAGGGTGGAGTCCGCGCCGGGCAGTGCCACGGCATGGCCGACGAGTTGGGCCAGTGAGAGCTGGCTGCGGCCTGCCAGCGGGTGGCTGGGGGGCAGCACGGCGATGATGGGCGAGGGGTGGCGCAGCGCGACACTGATGCCGCGTTCGGAGACCGTGCTGACGGTGATGCCGATGTCCACCTCACCTTGGCGAACTTTCTCGGGCACCTGGGCCTGCAGGCTCACCTGCAGCCCGAATCGGATGCCCTGGTACTGACGCTGGAAATCCACGATCAGGCCGGGAATGAATTCGGCGGCAAAGCCTTCGGTGCAGGCCAGGCGAACCACACCACTCTGGAGCCCGCGCAAGGACTGGATCTCGTCGGCCACGCGTTCGATGTCCTGCCAGGCACGGCGCGCATGGGTGGCCAGCAGCTCGCCGGCGGCGTTGGGCACCATGCCGCGGGCACGCCGTTCGAACAGCAGCGTGTCCAGCTCGGCCTCCAGCCGGGCGATGTGACGACTCACCGCCGAAGGGGCCACATTCAGGCGAGCCGCTGCCTCGGTCACCGAACCGGTCTGCACCACTTCCAGGAAGTAGCGCAAAGACGTCTCTTGCAGGGCGTGGTGGTTCATGGCGGGGCGGGTCATCTGGGAAAGTGGCAAGGCGTGATCATCTAAATTGCAACGCAATGTATCTGATCTCCTATCATCGGCGCGGGGAGGTGAGGCCAGCGTGGCCATGCACCCATCATGTCACGGCCGCTGTGACCGGCCGGACCCACCATTCTTGGAGGAAATGCAGATGAAGAAGTGGATGTTCTGGCTCGCCATCGTGGCCCTGGGCCTGTTGGCCAGTTGTTCGACGATGAGCGTGGAGGAATGCAAGGTGGCCCGCTGGAGCGATGTGGGTCTGCGTGACGGCATGGCGGGCGAGCCGCTGTCCAAGCTCAGTGACCTGTCCAAGGATTGTGCCGAGGCCAAGGTGGTGGTGGACTCCCGGGCCTACCTGGCCGGGCGTGATCAGGGCCTGCTCAGCTACTGCCAGATGCCCAATGCGGTGCGCCTGGGGCTTGATGGCAAGTATTACAACGGCGTCTGTCCGGCCGCCATCGATGGCGAGTTCCGGCGTCGGTTCAGCGTGGGGCGCGAGGTGCGTGATGCGCGTGAGCAGGTGCGAAGTCTGGACAGCCGGCGCATCGACCTCGAGAACAAGCTGCGCAATGCCGGCAGCGACGAGGCCCGCAAGAAGCTGCGCGACGACCTGTCGGACAACGACCGCAACCTGCGCCGCGCCCGTGACCGCGTGCGCGACGCCGAGTACAACCTCGACCGTCTGCGTTGACCCACGGCTGTTGATGCTGCTTGCGTTGCGAGGATCGCAACGCAACTTTGTCTGGATTGCCGTTGCTGCAGGGGGCACAGCTGCCTAACAATGGCTCTGAACCACTTTTTCAAGTCGTCAGGAGCCCTTGTCATGAAGCTGACCTTTTCCTCTGTGCTGAGTCGCCGTGCCACCTTGAACACCCTGGGCCTGGCGGCTGGCGCGCTTTGCGTCGGCATGGCCGCAGCGCAGCCAGCCTATCCTGCCCATCCGATCACGCTGGTTGTGCCTTTCCCGCCGGGCGGCAGCACGGATGTGGTGGCCCGCGCCATCGCCCCCAAGCTGGGCGAGCGCCTCGGAGGCACCATCGTGGTCGACAACCGGCCCGGTGCCGGCACGGCCATCGGGGCCGCCTTCGTGGCCAAGGCCGCGCCCGACGGCTACACCCTGTTCATGGGACCAGGCTCCACGTTGACGCTGAACCCGGCAGTGCGCAAGAACCTGCCCTATGACCCGGTCAAGAGCTTCGAGCCCGTCGGCATGATCACCCGTGCCGGCCTGCTGTTGCTGGCCAACGCCCAGGTGCCGGTGCAGAACCTGGCCGAGCTCAAGGCCGCGGTCAAAGCGGCCCCCGACAAGTTCTCGTACGCCTCTTTCGGTGCCGGCACCAGTTCGCATTTCGTGGCCGAGATGGCCTTCTATGCCATGGGCCTGAAGGTGACCCACATCCCGTACAAGGGCAGTGCGCCTGCCATGACGGATCTGCTGGGCGGCCAGGTGCCGCTGGCCTTCGACACGGTCACCGCCACCTTGCCCCAACTCAAGACCGGCAAGATCCGTGCGATCGCCGTGGCCTCGCCCAAGCGGCTCGCCGCCTTGCCCAATGTGCCCACCTTTGCCGAATCGGGCTACCCCGACGTGAAGCTCGAATCCTGGGTCATGCTGCTGACCCCGCGTGGCGCTCCGGCGCCGATCAAGGCCAAGCTGCAGAAAGCGCTGAGCGATACCTTGTCCGATCCGGGCGTGCGCAAGGCCCTGATCGACCAGGGCCTGGATCCCAGCTTCTCCACCGCGGCCGAGGCCAGTGCCTTGATCGAGAGTGAGCTGCCCCTGATGCGCGCCACCGCGGCGCGGGCCAACATCCAGGCCGATTGAGCCGACCGATCCGCGATCGTCCGCGACCGTCCGTAGTTGACCTTTCCTTCGCAAAGCTTGCCCATGAACGCCACCTCCTCCTCCGAGCTCGTCACGCGCTCCGCTGTCGAACTGCGCGAGTTGATCGCCCAACGCCAGATTTCACCGGTCGAATTGCTCGAGGCCTGCATCGAGCGCATCGAGGCAGTCAACCCGAGCATCAACGCCGTCACCGCCAAGTGCTATGACCGTGCCCGCGTCGAAGCCCGTGCGGCCGAGCAGGCGGTGCTGCGCGGCGAGCCCCTGGGCCTGCTGCACGGGCTGCCATTGGGCGTGAAAGACCTGGAACCCACGGCCGGCCTGCTGAGCACCTTCGGCTCGCCCAATTACCGCAACAACATCCCGGCGCAGGACATCGAACTGGTGGCGCGTCTGCGCCGCGCCGGCGCCATCGTCACCGGCAAGACCAATGTGCCCGAGATGGGCGCCGGCGCCAACTCGCGCAACCCGGTCTGGGGGGCCACCGGCAACCCCTTCAACCCCAACTTGAATGCCGGCGGCTCGTCCGGTGGCTCGGCGGCCGCGCTGGCCACCGACATGTTGCCGGTCTGCACCGGTTCGGACACCGGGGGCTCTTTGCGCATCCCGGCGGCCAAGTGCGGCGTGGTCGGGCTGCGTCCGTCGCCGGGCGTGGTGCCCAGCGTGCGCAAACTGCTGGGCTGGACCCCGATCTCGGTGGTCGGCCCCATGGGGCGCACGGTGGATGACGCCTGCCTGCAGATGGCAGCCTCGGCCGGCATGCACCCGGGCGACCCTCTGAGCTACCCGCTGGACCCGCTGGTGTTTCTGCGCCCGCCGATGGGCGATCTCGGGCGCCTGCGCGTGGCCTACAGCACCGACCTGGGGTCCTGCGATGTGGACCCGCTCATCCGTTCGACCTTCCTGAGCAAGATCGAGTCCATGCGCCACCTGTTCGCCCGTTGCGACGAGGTGAACCTGGAGCTCGGCGATGTGCACCGCTGCTTCGATGTGCTGCGCGCTGAGGCTTTCGTGGCCGGCACCCGTGAGGCCTACGAATGCGACCCGGCGAGCCTGGGCCCCAACCCGCGCGCCAACTACGAGATCGGCGCCCGCATGAGCCTGCTCGACAGCGCCTGGGCCCAGGCTGAGCAGACCCGCATCCTGAACCGCTTCCAGGCCCTGTACGCCGACTACGACCTGCTGCTGACCCCGACCACTCCGGTGTCGCCTTTCCCCTGGACGCTGCCCCACGCGGATCAGATCGATGGCAAGGCCCAGGCCAACTACTACCGCTGGCTGGCGCTGACCTATGTGATCACCCTGACCACCCATCCGGCCATCAGCCTGCCCTGCGGTACCGATCCGCTGGGCATGCCCTTCGGGTTGCAGGTGGTGGGGCGCTTCCGCGGCGACCTGGAGCTGCTGTCGGCCTCACGTGCCCTGGAGCAGGCCTTTGCGGCCTCGCCGGCGTTGCGCCGCCCGCTGCCTGATCTCGGTGCGCTCAAGCCGCCGGTGCCTGCGCTCGACAGCATCGTGACCCACCCCCCCGAGGTGCCGCACACGGCTGAACCCGCGGCCCAGGGCACGACCCAGTCGGTCGTCTGAGAGGCGCCGGCTGACCTTCAGCTAGAATTGCGCGCCTTGCCGCCCCGGCCAAGGTCATGTTGTTCAAGCCCGGGGCCATGTAGAGGAACACCATGTTCAAAACCTCGTTGCCGCACGCCGTGCGGCTGCCTGTCGTTTTCCATCACCCATCTTTCGCTGCCTTCTCCGGTCTGTGCCGTTCCCAGCGCCCGTTCGCCCAGGGGGTTGCATGAGCTATGCCGTGAAAGAGGTTTTCTACACCCTGCAAGGTGAGGGCCTGCGCGCCGGCCGGCCTGCGGTCTTCTGCCGCTTTGCGGGCTGCAATCTGTGGAGCGGGCGTGAGGCCGATCGCGCCACCGCGGTCTGCCGTTTCTGCGATACCGATTTCGTCGGCACCGACGGCACGCTGGGCGGCAAGTTCGCCGATGCCCAGGCCTTGGCTGCCCTGATCGCGGCCCAGTGGCCCGCAGGCCAGGGCCATCGCTATGTGGTGCTGACCGGTGGCGAGCCCCTGCTGCAGGTCGACGAGGCCTTGACCCAGGCCCTGCACGCGCAGGGCTTCGAAGTCGCGGTCGAGACCAACGGCAGTCTGCCCGCTCCTGCGGGCATCGACTGGATCTGCGTCAGCCCCAAGGCGGGCGCACCGCTGGTGCAGCGCAGTGGTCACGAGCTCAAGCTGGTCTACCCGCAGGCCGGGCTTGACCCGGCCGAACTGCAGCACCTGGACTTCGAGCATTTCCTGCTGCAGCCCATGGACAACCCCGAGCAGTTGGCCAACACCCGCGCCTGCATCGCCTACTGCCAGGCCCAGCCCCGCTGGCGCCTGTCGGTGCAAACCCACAAAGTCCTGGACATCCGATGAGCCTCTCCCCCAGCAACGCTTTCCCTCGTGCGGGCGCGGTCTTCGAACTGTCGCAGCGCTTCTTCTTTGATGCAGCCCACACCCTGCAACGCCAGATCGAGGCGGAGGGCAGCCGCCGCATCCATGGCCACACCTACCATGCCGAGGTGCACGTCAGCGGTGCGCCCGACCCCGCCACGGGCATGGTGGTCGACCTCGGCTTCGTGCGTGCCGAGATCGCGCGCCTGCGTGAGCAGCTCGACCACCACTTCCTCGACGAGGTGCCCGGCCTGGGCCCGGCCACCCTGGAGAACCTTTGCCTGTTCATTGGGCGCCAACTGGCCCCCGTGTTGCCCCAGCTCAGCGCCATCACTGTCGAGCGTCAGGCAGTGGGTGACCGCTGCACCCTGCGCTGGTCAGGGGCCTGAGCGAGCTTTTCAGTTCAGGGCGCCGGGCGCCACACGGGCGAGTCGGCGATGCGCACTTTGCGCGGAATGATCTGGGCCTGGCTGAAGGCATCGGCAATGCGCTGCTGTTCGGCCAGGGCTTCGGCATCGGGCGGCTGCACCTGGTAGCTGCGGCGTTGGTTGGCCACCTCGACGGTGGCGGCGTCCAGACCGATCACCGGGGCATGCCATTCGGCGGCCTGGCTCGGGTGCTGCTTGATCCATTGCCCCGCGCGTTGAAGTTCGGCATAGACCAGGCCCAGCACATCGGGCCGGCGCTGTGCATAAGGCGTGGCCGCAAGGTAGAAGCGTCGGTAAGCGGCCAGCTTGTTGCCGTCGACCAGGATGCGGGCACCCGACTGGCGCTGCACGGCTGCCAGGAACGGATCCCAGATCACCCAGGCCCCGACCTTGCCGGTCTCGAAGGCGGCGCGTGCATCGGCCGGGCTCAGGTAGACCGGCTCGATGTCCTGAATGCTCAGGCCGTTGCGCGCCAGCGCCTCCAGCAGCAGGTAGTGCGCCCCCGCGCCTTTGGCGAAGGCCACCTTCTGGCCCTTGAGCTGGGCCACGCTGCTCAGGGCAGAATCCTTGCGCACCACGATGGCCTGGGCCTGGGGCGAGGGGGTCTCGATGGCGTAGTAGGTCAGTTGGGCGCCGGCAGCCAGCGCAAACGGTGGCACCGCATCCGCAACGTCGGCGCTCAGGTCGATGGCGCCCACGTTCAAGGCCTCCAGCAAGGGCAGGCCCGAGTTGAACTCATGCCACTGGACCGTCACGTTCAAGGGGGTGAGCGCTTTCTCCAGCACCCCCTTGGACTTCAGGTAGATCATCAGGGTGGACGATTTCTGATAGCCGATGCGCAGTCGGTCGGCATCGGCGGCCTGCAAGGGGTTCAGCGCGAGGGCGGCCGGAAGGGCCAAGCCAGCCTGCAGGAGGCGGCGTCGGGCGGTGCTTTCAATCGTGGGCATGTCGGGGCGTTCGGCAGTGGTGGACTGCGCAGTCGTGTTGCCCAGATTGTCCGCATGCGGCCGCACCCGCCTTGCGCGGAATTTGCATAAGCCAGCACGAAAAATGGGGGGCTGACCATCGCATCGGGCCTGTTTGGGCTCAGCCTTGGGGCAGGGTTTGACCCAGGCCGAAAAGCCCGGTGCGATGTCATTGGGTTCGATGTCAATCGAGGGTCACATCCGCCTCTTTCACCACCTTGGCCCAGCGCGGCAGCTCGCGGCGAATCAGGCTGGCCAATGCCTCGGGGCCGATCTTCAGGGGTTCGCAGCCGATGCCGGCGAGCTTCTCACGCACATCGGGGGCATCCAGCACCTGGCCGATGGCTGACTGCAACTGCGCCACGATGGGCTTGGGGGTGCCGGCGGGGGCGAAGACGCCGTACCAGGGGGTATAGCCCAGGTTCTTGACGGTTTCGCCGACGGTGGGCACGTCCGGCAGGGCCGCGATCCGCTTCTCGTTCACGACGGCCAACACCTTGAGCTTGCCGCCCTTGATGAAGGAGATCGACGAGGGCAGGCTCTGCACCGACACCTGCACGGTGCCCCCCACCAGATCGGTCACGGCGGCCGAGGCGCCCTTGTAGGGCACATGGGTCATGTCGATGCCGGCGGCCTTGCCCAGCATCTCGCCGAACAGGTGGTTGACTGTGCCGTTGCCGGCCGAGGCGATGTTGATCTTGCCGGGCGCGGCCTTCGCGGCGGTGATCAGTTCAGCGATGTTGTTGGGCGCGAAATGGTTGTTGGCCACCACCACATAGCCCGATGAGGCCACGGTGCCCACCGGCTCGAAATCTTTGAGCGGATCGAAGCCGGTGGATTTGTAAAGCGCCGGGTTGATCACATAGGCGCTGTCGGCCGTCAGCAGCAGGGTGTAGCCATCGGGCTTGGCCCGGGCGGTGGCCGCGGTGCCGATGTTGCCCCCGGCGCCGGGTCGGTTGTCCACCACGACGGCTTGCCCCAGCGTTTCCGCCAGCTTCTGGGCCACGATGCGGGCGATGGCGTCGTTGGCACCACCGGCCACCTGGGGCACCACCAGGGTGAGGGGCTTGTTGGGGAACTTGCTGTCTTGGGCCAGGCCGGGTGCGGCGATCACCGCCCCTGCAGAGAGGGCAAGCAGGGACAGGGCGGTTCTGCGGCAGATGGGCATGAGGTCTCCTCCATGTTGTCGAGCCTGATTTTGCCTTCTTGCTGGCCGCTTGTCGGCCTTGATCGAACAGACCATCAGTTCGGCGGATCGTCATCGTCCATCGCTTGCGCTCCGCTCGGATGATGGGTCATTGACAGGGTGATACGATGCCCTCGAGATCCGCCTGCCTCAATGCTCACAGAGGCTGGTGCGCTCACCCCGTTTAACAACGAGTGCGATACACCCGGCAGGGTGGGAGATCGGCTGCGAAGACAGCCGCAGCCCGCCGGGAAAGGCGCCTGCCCTTCATGTTGAAACCTGTCGACCCCGTTGAGGGATCATTTGGCAAGTCTGCCGGGCTGTACCGGCTTCGCTCACGGCTGAGCGCTGCGGAGATCCCGGCATTCAGGGTGGTTTCCCTGGATGAGTGGCGATCGTCGCGCACCTGTTTTCTGCGGGAATGCCAAGATGAACTGGGGCAGCACCTGTTGGCCGTGCGCAGTGATGCGGCGTCTGAAGACCAGGTGCACTCCTCGCAGGCCGGCCGCTTCAGAAGTCAGCTGAATGTCGAGCCTCATCGTCTGGAGGCCGCGATCGACGATGTGTTCGAATCCCTGCCTGGCCTGCCCGATGACCAGGTGATGGTCCAGACAATGATCACGGACGTGGCCATGGCCGGTGTGGCCTCCACGCACCGGATTCACGACGGAGCGCCCTGGTACTGCATTGAACTGTCGACCGGGGACAGCGCCACGGTCACGGCCGGGCGCTCCACCGGCCGGATGCATGCCATTCGGCGTGAAGCAGTCGGTCACCCTCAGGCGCTGGCGCAACTGAGCACCAGCGTGCGGCAGGCCCTCGACCTGTTGCGCGAGATCGAAGACCTCCATCGCGGACAGCCGATCGAGATCGAGTTCGCCCTGGGTGCGGCTCAAGTCGACATGGCGCCTCCGTCTCTGTACCTGTTTCAGGTGCGACCCATTGTCCAGACGCAGTGGGCTTGGCCATCCGCTCGGATCGCGTTGCCAGACGCGGGTTTCCTCTGTGAGCCGGATCCTTGTGCTGAAGTCGCCGGCCCGCAGACCGTGTTGTCCCTGATGGCCGACTGGAATCCGGCTGAATTGCTGGGGTCGCATCCTCGCCCCCTCGCCCTGTCGCTTTTCCAGCACCTGATTTCTGACCAGGTCTGGTGGCAGGCCCGGGCCGAGATGGGTTACGCAAGCCCGCCCGAGCCGGCGGCTTCGCTGCTGCATGTCTGGCAGGGGCGCCCGATGGTGGACGTGCGCCGCAGCGCCAATTCCTTGTTGCCCGCAGGCCTTGGCAGCGAACTGCGGGGGCGGCTTGTCCAGCATGTCATCTCAGCGCTGCAGGCCCGGCCGGAGCTGCACGACAAGGTCGAGTTCGAGGTCTACAGAACCATCCGAGATCTGAAACGTCGCTCGGATTTGCGCGCTCAATGGGTCGATGTGCTGGGCGTCGATGGCTGGGGCCAATGGGAGGCCGCGCTGGGTCGCTTGGCGCACAGCCTGACCTCGACGGCGCCAGACTCCATGTTCGGCCAGCATTGGGATCGCATCTGCAAACTGTCCCTGGGCTCGGTGGCATCGCCGGGTTCGCTCGATTGGCCCGCGCGCCTGCGGCGCAGCCGGCTGGGGAGTCATTCATTTTCTGTGCTCGCGCGTCTGGCCTTCATCGGTGAAGCCCAGCTTCGCTCAGCTGTCCAGCGCGGGGCTTTGACCCCTGAGAGGGCGTTCCAGATCAAAGCTTCAGCGCGTCAGCGCTTTGCCCACCTCCTGCCTTTCGGGCTTGTCGGGGCGGGGGCGGCCCTGCGCCCTGGCGCCTTCGACATCCTGCAGCGACCCGTGCCCGCCTGCGTGTCCATCGAAGACCAGGATTTGGGCTGCGAATCTCGCGCCTGCTTCTTGAGCCCTGCCGAGGACCGGGACTTGACGGCGTTGCTGGGTGAGTCCGAATTGCCCTTGACGGCTTGCGCATGGGTGGCGTTCGTTCAGGCCACGGCCAGCGCCCGAGAGTGGGCCAAGCAGGTCTTCAGTGCCGAGCTTTCCATGGCCCTGGAGTTGATCGCTACCGGCTTCGAGGACATCGGCCTTGATCGGGAGACCGCTTCGTGGCTGAGCCTGGAGCAGCTGGCGGCAGACCCTGCCCTTGGGCGCGAAAGCCGGGCATCCTGGGCCGACCAGGCGCACGAGGCCTGTGCTGTCCATGCCGGTCAGGCCCATCAGATGGTGAGTCCGGTGCTTTGGCACCCTGCCCAGCGCGATGTGGTGGACAGCTTCAACACCTTGCCTAACTTTGTGGGCCAGCGTGTGGCCGAGGGGCCTCTGGTGATTGAGCCCCGACCCGACCATCCGGCCGCAGCGCTTCACCATGCCGTGGTCCTGTTGCAGCAGGCCGACCCTGGTTTTGATTGGCTGTTCAATCACCCGATCGCCGGCTTGATCACGGTCTGGGGGGGCGCCAATTCGCACATGGCCATCCGCTGTGCCGAGCAGGGCCTGGCTGCGGCCATCGGTTGTGGCGAACACGTGCTGCTCAAGGCCAGAAAGGCCCGTCGGGCCACCATCGATCCTGCAGGAGGCGGACTATGGCTCCACTGACGTTGGCTCCGACCGCGCGTTGGCGGGTGGCGGTGACCCAGCGCCGACTGGCCGGCAGTGCCACGAGCAGCGCTCGTGATGCACTAGATGCCGAGTGGTCTGACTGGTTCTGTGCCAACGCCTCCTGGGCGCAGTTCCTGCCCTTGCCCAATTTCGCAGCAGCTGATCAGGCCCTGCATTGGCTGGCGGGCTGGGGCGTCAATGCCTTGCTGCTGACGGGCGGTGAGGATGTGGGCAGCTCGGACGTCAGGGATGCGCTGGAGCTGAGCCTGATCCAGCGGGCCCGTGAGCGGCGATGGCCGGTGCTGGGGGTGTGCCGTGGCATGCAGATGCTGCACCGTGAGGCCGGGGGCGAGCTCATCGCGATCGAAGACCATGTCGGGCAGCCCCATCGGCTGCGGTCTCCTTGGCCAGACCAGACCGTGAACTCCTGGCATCGCTGGGGCATCCGCGAACTGGCCGAAGGCTGGCAGGCCACGGCATTGGCCGTTGACGGCAGTGTGGAGGCCATGCGCCACCGCGATCTGCCCTGGCTGGGCCTGATGTGGCATCCGGAGCGCCCTCAGGGCGCGGCTGACCTGACCCGGTCATGGCTGGCCCAGATCTTCACGTTTTCCAATTCTCGAGGACCTTGAAACGATGACCCAGAACCCAACGCTTGAGTGGGATTACACCGACCTGGCCGACTCCTACGACCAGCGGGCTGATTACTCGGCTGAACTCATCCGGCGCACGCTTTTACGCTTGGGCTGCGGGGCTGGAACGCCTGCCTTGGAGGTTGGCGCCGGCACCGGCAAGCTCACAGCCTTGCTCTGCGACCATGGCCTGGATCTGACGGCCCTCGAGCCCAACGAACGCATGCGGGCGCTTGCCTTATCGAAAGGACTGGATCGTCGGGCCCGCTGGCTGGCGGCGCGAGGCGAAGCCCTCCCGGTCAAGAACCAGAGCTGCGAGCTGGTCGCTTTCGGCTCCTCTTTCAATGTGCTGCCGGCGCCGCTGGCGCTCGATGAATGCGTTCGGGTTCTCAAGCCGGGCGGGCATTGGCTGGCCATCTGGAACCACCGCGACCTGGACGACCCACTGCAGCAGGCGGTGGAGGCGCTGATCCGGCGGCACCTGCCGGGCTATGAGTTGGGTCGCCGCCGGCATTCGCCTGAGCCGGATCTGCTGGCCCATGGTCGGTGGCACGACATCCGCGCCGACGAGCAACGATTCGTGGTCGAGATCAGCAGGCCGGCCTGGATGGAGGCCTGGCATTCGCATGCCACATTGCGGCGGCAGGCCGGCGACACCCTGCCCGCCATCCTGGCCGGCATCGAGCAATTGCTGGGCACGGCCGAGGTGTTGGCTGTGCCTTATATCAGCCGCCTTTGGACGGCCCGCACATGAGTGCCTCCGAGATTCGCCAGGCCGTGGTGTTGGCGGCTGGCCGTGGAAGCCGCATGGAAGCGTTGACGGCGGACCGTCCCAAATGCCTGGTGTCACTGGCCGGGCAGCCTCTGCTGGGCTGGACGCTGCGATCCTTGCGTGCGAACGGCATCGAACGCGTGCTGATCGTGACGGGTTGGCAATCTGAGGGCCTGGCGCCCTGGTCGCCCGATCTGCGTTTCAATCCGCGGTGGCAAGAGTCAAACATGGTGCGCAGCCTTCAGTTGGCAGCAGACTGGCTGGAGCGTGCCCCCACGCTGGTCGTCTATGGCGATGGGGCCTACAGCACGGCCGCGATCCGCCGTGCTGTGACGGCGGACCCGGCGCCCCTGAGCCTGCCGGTGGATCATCTGTGGCTTGCATTGTGGCAACGGCGTTTTGCCGACCCGCTCGCGGATGCCGAGGTGCTTCAGTCGCATGAAGGTGTGCTCACCCGCATCGGCTTTCGCGCCGCTTCATTGAATGAGATCCAGGGACAATACATGGGGCTGCTGAGAACTTCGCCCACCGGTTGGCGCTGGATTGCGTCATGCCTGGGTCAGCTGGCGGCCGATCAAGGTGCGGCTGCGGTGGATCGGCTCGACATGACCAGCCTGCTGCAGCGCCTGGTCGAGGCGGGCCGCCAGATCCGCTGCGTCGAGGTCGCCGGCGGCTGGGTCGAAATCGACTCGCCTCACGATCTGGCGGTGGTCGAGGCGGCTTTGTCGGAAACCGGGTACAGCCATGACTTCAGAATCTGAGAGGCCCGCTTTGTCGCCGGCGCCGATTCTTTGGATCACCGGCCTGTCGGGGGTCGGCAAGTCGACGCTGGCGCGGTCCCTGGTCGCCGTTTTGCGGGCGCAAGGGCAGCGCCCCTTGTTGCTCGATGGCGATGAGCTGCGCCAACTGTTGGAGGCCCCCGAGGAGCAGGACTCTCATCTTCCCGCGCAGCGTCTGCAACGGGCCTGGCGCACGGCCCGCATGGCGCAATGGGCTGCACTTCAAGGCATTCCGGTCATCGTGGCCACCATTTCCCTTCGCCACGATGTGCAGGCCTGGTCCCGAGCCGGTCTGGCCCCCTATGCCGAGATCCTGTTGCAAGCCGATCTTGAACTTCTGCGCAGGCGCAAGCCGGCCCTGTATGGGGCGCCGGGCGGTGTACCGGTCCCTCACGTGGTGGGGATCGACGTGGTGGCCGAGTACCCCATCAGACCCGAACTGGTGCTGCAGCAGGATTTTGCAGAGGGCTCCCGATCCCGGCACCTGGATCAGGCTTTGGATCTGTGGCTGGCGCTGCGCGGGCAGCCATTGGAGGCGTGTTGATGGACCAGCCGACTTTCAACCTGAACATCGTCTCGCCGCAGTTTCCCTGTGGTGCGGCCTGGCTGGCCAATGCCTTGATCGAGTTGGGCGTTCCTCTGTGGGAGCTCTGGGGCTTTGACACGCGTTCCGAGTGGGCCTTGCAGGAGGACGGCCGCTATCGGTACGTGGCCGAGCACGGCCCCTGGCAGCAGACACTGGCCAGTTTGCAGACGGGTCGGCTGCAGGTCTTCGATCTGTCGCTGCAACCTCGCTTCAGCCATGGCTTTCCCTGGCAGTGCGACCTCTCGCAGCGCACGGTGTTCATCGTGCGCGACCCCCGCGACGCCCTTTACTCGGAGTGGCAGCGACAAGTCCGCAACCGTCAGATCGAGGCGGGCACGCCCTTCGAGGTCTTTCTGAAGATGCCTTTTTTCGGCGGTCCCGTCTCCCACATCGACCTGCTCTGGCTGCACCTGCGCAGCTGGCTGGCCTGGTGCCAGCAGCACCCGAACCGCTTCAAGCGACTGCGCTTTGAAGACTGGAAATCCGAGCCACAGACGCAGCTGGCCGAGGCCTGCCGCTGGATGGGGCTGGAGCCCGAACCGCTGGAGCTGGCCCGGGCGGTGGCGGCCTCAGAGGTCAATCGCCTGCAGAAGGTCGAGGCGCGGCTGTTGCGCGATGATCCGGGCGCCCGCCAGTTCAACCGGCGCGGTCTGCGTTACGAATGGCGCAGCGCCTGGCAGACCGATTGGTTCAAGGCCTTTGGCCCGCATTGGACCGCCTTGTTCGACGCGCTGGACTACGAGCCCAACCCGGTGGCCGGCCAATGGCCCTTGTGCTTTGATGCGGACGACGTCCTGGCCTGGCGCGGTCTTGACTCGGAGGCAGAGCGCAGACGCTGGTCTGACCACTTGTTTTCAGAACCACTCCACCGCAGTTCTCCTGCGGTTTCATCATGAACCCCCACGCTTCGCCGCCAACCCCCCCGTGGGCCGCCGTCCAGACGATCTGGCGCCATCGCCAACTGGTGCTTCAGCTCAGTTCACGCGAGATCCGCCAGCGCTACCGGGCCTCGATGCTGGGTGTGCTGTGGTCGCTGCTGACACCGCTTTTCATGCTGGCGATCTACACCTTGGTCTTCTCGGGCATCTTCAAGGCCCGATGGGCCGGTCAGGCCGACACCCATGGCTTGTTTGCCGTCGTGCTCTTCGTGGGCACCAGCCTCCATGGATGGATGGCGGAGATCACCACCCGCACCCCTGGCTTGATCGCCGAGCACACCAGCTATGTCAAGAAGGTCATGTTTCCCTTGGAGGTGCTTCCCGTGGTGCCTCTTCTGGCAGGGCTGTTTCAGTGCCTGCTGAACTTGGGGGTGCTGTTGGCAGCCTTGTGCTTGCTGGGCGGCCAATTGTCCTGGCATGTGCTGCAGCTTCCTTTGGTCCTGGCACCGTTCGGCTTGCTGCTGCTGGGGCTGGCCTGGTTGCTGGCCGCCGCCGGGGTGTTTCTGCGCGATCTTTCATCGATCACGACACTGGCCACGGCCGGGCTGATGTTCCTGGCACCGGTTTTTTACCCCATGGAGGCGGCCCCCCAGTCACTGCAGATGTGGCTGAGGCTCAATCCCTTGACCTTCGTGATCGAGCAGACCCGCCGTTGCCTGATCTGGGCCCAACCTCTGCAATGGGATGGGCTGCTGCTGTATGCGGTGATCGCCGCCTTGGTCGCCTGGATGGGCTTTGTCTTCTTCCAGAAGACCCGCAAGGGATTTGCCGATGTCCTCTGAACCGATCGTGATCCGGGCAGTCGACCTGGGCAAGCACTATCAGATCTATGCGCGACCTGTGGATCGCCTCTGGCAATTCGGCATCGATCGTTGGAATGCCTGGTTGAGGTGGCCGCTGGCGGCCCGGTATCGGTCGTTCACCGCCTTGCAGGGGCTGAACCTCAGCGTACGGCGAGGTGAAACCTTGGGCATCATCGGTCGCAACGGCTCCGGGAAGTCGACGCTGTTGCAACTGCTGTGCGGCACGCTCCATCCCTCGTTCGGCAGTGTCGATATCCAGGGGCGCGTGGCAGCTCTGCTGGAACTGGGCTCGGGCTTCAACCCCGAGTTTTCGGGCCGTGAGAACGTGCTGCTCTACGCCAGTGTGCTCGGACTCAGCCGCGAGCAGGCGCTGGCGCGTTTCGACGAGATCGTGGCATTTGCCGACATCGGCGACTTTCTGGATCAGCCGGTCAAGACCTATTCGAGCGGCATGGCCGTGCGACTGGCCTTTGCGGTCATCGCGCATGTGGATGCCGACATCCTGGTTGTGGATGAGGCATTGGCGGTCGGGGATGCCTTCTTCACGCAAAAGTGCATGCGCTTCCTGCGCAACTTCATGCAGCGTGGCACCGTGTTGATGGTGAGCCACGACACCGAGGCCATCAAGGCCTTGTGCGACCGCGTGATCTGGCTCGAAGGAGGTCGCCTGATCCAGGACGGCTCCACGAAAGAGGTCTGCCAAGACTACCTGGATGCCTTGTTGGCGAGCCAGCAGCAGGTGATGCGAGCGCCCGAACCCAGCGCCGCGGAGGCCGGGCGTGACGAGGCCGGGCGCTATGTGGTGGTGCCTGCCGTGCCTGCGAGCCCGCAGCCGGAGCAGGTCTGCCGGGTGCACTTTTTGCCCATGCCTTTGCAGGATTCCGGGGCTGGCCTCGGCGGCGCCAGCGTGCGGCGGGTGAGTGTGCGTGACAGCGGGGGCCTGGAGGTCCAGAGCGCGGTCGCCGGGCAGACGGTGTGGCTCGACATCGAGGTGGCTTTTGAGCGCCCGGTGATCAGCCCCTTGATCGGCTTCATGGTCAAGGACCGGACGGGTCAGGCCTTGTTCGGTGACAACACCCGCATGAGCCAATTTTCGCAATCCAATGCCCTGCAGGCCGGCGATCGTGTGCGGGTCACGTTCTCATTTGACCTGCCCAACCTGCTCAGTGGGGACTACAGCACGGTGGTGGCCGTGGCCGAGGGCTCGCAGGCGCAGCATGTGCACCTGCAATGGATCCATGACGCGCTGCACCTGCAATCTGACAACGCACTCACGGTCCACGGACTCGTAGGCCTACCGATGCATCACATTGAGGTGCAGGTCTTGCGAGGGGCGCCGGCCGGTTGACTCCGGCTTCTGCGGGCTTGTCCAAAAAAAAGAGGCCGCCAGAAAGAGACTTCTGGCGGCCATCAGGAAGGTCCGGTCTGTGGGCCGGACATAGCTCACCCCCGCGAGCCATTCGGTGCAGATGAGGCGCAAGCTGGTTTGCTGGTCCGTGGGCTTCGCCTCACCGTCTGCATGTCATCACTGTCGCATCAAGCGGGCTGGCCGTGAACGAAGGAGCTTGCATAACGATAGTCAGAGTTCAGAGTTCATAGCCTTCATGCGCCGGGCAGCCCGGGCATGATCAGGAACCCCATGATCAGGAACAGGGCCGTGACCAGCAGCACCGCGATCCCGAGGGCCTGGGCGAGGTCGAGCCAGAAGCGGGCCGCGTCGTCAGCGGGCGCGGTCTGATCAGTCAGGGCAAGCGGTGATGCCGGCAGGGCGTGAAGTGTTTGGGGCATGGTCGTGATGCAGTTCGCAGATCAATTGGTGTGGGTTCGGGCTCAGGCCCAGTCGTTGCAGGCGCTGATCCAGCCTGGCTTTTCATGGGGGCTTGGGTAGGTGGGCGATCCGTTCGCCTGGTGCCCAATATAGAAAGCCTGGGCCATGGCGGGGCGAATATTTGGGCGCATGGATAGTCGCTGGATGCATGAAGGCCACCGGCGTGCCGCGGTTAAGCCGGCTTGCCTGGCGGACGGAGCCAAGGCATGCCGATAACCGCCGGGTATCGCGCCTTGGTGCCCGACATCTTTCCGGTCGGCGAGTGCTTGTCGAGAATCCGGCGCTCAACTCGGGCCACCCGGCAGGGCGGCCTTCTCCAGGACCGAATTCCGAAAGCAATCCATGGCACAGATCATCGGCGCCATCGCCACCTCGCACACCCCCACCATCGGCTTTGCCTTTGACCGCGACAAGCAGCACGACCCGGTCTGGGCCCCGATCTTCGAGGCCTTCCAGCCGGTGCAGCAATGGATTGCAGACCGCAAACCCGATGTGCTGTTCGTGATCTACAACGACCACGTCACCTCCTTCTTCTTTGATCACTATTCGGCCTTCGCGCTGGGCGTGGGCGAGCGCTACGAGGTGGCGGACGAAGGCGGTGGGGCGCGCGAACTGCCGCCGGTGGGCGGTCATTCGGCACTGGCCCGCCACGTGGGGCAGTCGCTGGTGGCCGATGAGTTCGACATGTCCTTCTTCCAGGACAAGCCACTCGACCATGGCTGCTTCTCGCCGCTGTCGATGCTGTGCCCGCACCAGCCGGCCTGGCCGGTGCAGATCGTGCCCTTGCAGGTGGGTGTGCTGCAGTTTCCCGTGCCCTCGGCACGGCGCTGCTACAAGCTGGGCCAGGCGCTGCGCCGTGCCATCGAGAGCTATCCCGAAGACCTGAAGGTGGCGGTGGTGGCCACGGGCGGCCTGTCGCATCAGGTGCATGGCGAGCGCGCCGGCTTCAACAACCCCGCCTGGGACCAGCGCTTTCTGGACCTGATCGAGCAGGATCCGGAGCGTCTGGCCGGCATGACCCAGGCCGAGTTCGCCACGCTGGGGGGACTGGAGGGGGCCGAGGTCATCATGTGGCTGATCATGCGTGGGGCCTTGTCGTCCAATGTGCGCAAGGTGCACCAGAGCTACTACCTGCCCTCGATGACCGGCATTGCCACCGCGATCTATGAAAACCAGGCCTCGTCGGGGCCCGTGGCCGGCGAGGTGGAGCGGCATCGGGCCCACATGGCGAAAGAGCTGGCCGGTGCGGGTGGCCTGACGGGCACCTATCCCTTCGATCTGGCGCGCAGCGTCAAGGCCTATCGTCTCAACCGCTTCCTGCATCAGCTCATCGTGCCGGCCCAACGTCAGGCCTTTCTGGCCGATCCGGAAGCCGCTTTCGAGCAGGCCCAGTTGACGGCCGAGGAGCGCGAACTGGTGCGACAGCGCGACTGGCGTGGCCTGATCCATTACGGCGTGATCTTTTTCATGCTCGAAAAGCTGGGTGCGGTGGTCGGTGTGTCCAACCTGCACATCTACGCGGCCATGCGCGGCGAGTCGCTCGAAGACTTCCAGAAGACGCGCAATGCGCCGGGCGCGCTGTACTCGGTCGCGGGCCAGGACAGCAAGACCCTGAGCTGGAACAACTGAGCCACCGCAGACCACACTCGAACAAGAACACGGAGACTTCATGAACCCAGCGACCAAGCCCCTGAATGTCAGGGAGTTCATCAACGCACGAGCGCTTTCCTTCAACCAGTGGGTGCTGGTGCTGTTGTGCTTTTCCATCGTGGCCGTGGACGGCATGGATGTGGCCATCATGGGCTTCGTCGCACCCTCGATCCTGGCCGAGTGGGGCATCTCGCGGCCCGCATTCGGCGTGGTGATGGGGGCGGCACCGATCGGCCTGGCCGTGGGCGCGGTGCTGGCGGGCTCATCATCGGACTGGTGGGGGCGCCGCCGCGTGCTGCTGGGCTCTGTGCTGGGTTTCGGCCTGTGCACCTTGCTCACGCCCTTGGCGCAGGACACCAGCCAGATGGCATTGCTGCGCTTTCTGACCGGTCTGGGCCTGGGGGCTGCCATGCCCAACACCACCACCTTGCTCTCCGAGTACGTGCCAGAGCGTCGCCGGGCCTTTCTGGTGGCCGCCATGTTCACCGGATTCAACCTGGGCTCGGCCCTGGTGGGCTTCGCAGCGGCCGCCTTGATTCCACAGGCGGGCTGGCGCTCGGTGCTGGTGCTGGGCGGTGCCTTGCCCCTGCTGCTGTTGCCGGTGTTGTGGGTGTACCTGCCTGAATCGGCGCGTTTCATGGTGGCGCGCAAGATGGCGCCGGAGCGCATCACTGCCGTGCTGGGCCGGGTGTGCCAGGCCCCGCTGGCGGGGGTCAAGGCCTACATCTCGGGTGAGGCCGAGGCCCCGGCCCGCCAGCCCCTGGCGGTGTTGTTCGAACGGGGCTTCCGGCTGCGCACCGCCACCTTGTGGCTGACCTACTTCATGGGGCTGCTGGTGATCTACCTGACCACGAGCTGGTTGCCGACCATGATGAAGGATGCCGGCATGAGCATCGACCGGGCCGCCAACGTGACCGCGATGTTCCAGCTCGGGGGCACGGCGGGGGCGCTGCTGGTGGGTTGGCTGATGGGCCGCATGGATCCGAACCGGGTGATGGCCTGCGCCTACCTGCTCGGGGCCGTGGCCTTGGTGGTGATGGGCTTCAATGGCTTGATGTCCGGTTCCATCGTCATGCTGGTCATGGCGGTGGGCTTCTGCCTCAGTGGCGCACAGACTGGTTTGAACGGCTTTGCCCCTGGCTGCTACCCCACGGTGGCCCGCGCGACAGGGGTCAGTTGGATGTTGGGCGTCGGTCGCCTGGGCAGCATCCTGGGTTCGTCCATCGGCGGTGTGTTGCTGAGCCTGGGCTGGGGCTTCGAGGGCATTTTCATGGCGCTGGCCTTGCCCGCGGTGCTGGCGGGGCTGTCCATTCTGCTGAACCGGCGCAGCCTTTGAGGCGTGGCCCGTGGGCGTGTGCGGGCCGTGTGCGTGCCAATTGGCGCCGAGGGTCAATCGATCAGATCGATCGAGCGGAACACCCGTTGCAACATGGGGTCTGTCGAGCCTTGGCATTGGCGCAACTGCGCCATCAGGTGGTGCAGAAAGCGCCCGGCTGGCGCGCTCAGCGCGGCCTGGCGGCGGCGCAGCACGCCGATCTCGCGCGGGGCAAAGCGGGTGTCCAGGTTCAAGGGCACCAGCAGGCCATGCGCGCCTTCGCATTCGATCAAGGGCCAGGGCAGCAGGGTGAGCATGTCCGTGCTGGCCACCAGCTTGAGCATCAGGGCGGCCGATTGCGCCAGGTGGATGCGCCCACGCGGCACCGGCAGACCGTGTTGCTCGAACAGGTGGTGGAACACGGTCGCCTCTTCTTGGGGGGCGTAGTTCAGCAGCCACCGGGCTTCGCTCAGGGCTTGCATCGAGCGGGCCTGGGCCAGCGGGTGGCCGGCTCGCGCGCCCACCGTGACCTCGTAGCGGAACAGGGGCGTGACGTGCAGGTCGTGCGCCGCACCGGGTTCGGGCAGGCGCCCCAGCAGCAGATCCAGCGCGCCTTCTCGCAAGCGGGGCAATGAGACCGCAGAAAGACCGTCGAACAGCTCCAGCCGCACCTGGGGCTGGTCCTCGGTGAAGGCCTGCACCACAGCAGGCAGGATGCTCTGAGCGATCCAGGGCGTGACCCCCACGCTCAGGCGTTGCACCGCGCCGGCGCGGCGCAGCCCGGCCATTTCGGCCTCGGCGTGGTCAAGCTGGTCGGCGATCAGACGTGCGTGGCGCAGCAGCGCGCTGCCGGCCTCGGTCAGGGCCAGGCCGGAGCTCTGGCGCACGAACAGAGGCATCTGCTGCCCTTGCTCGAGTTCACGCAAGGCTTGCGTGAGGGTGGCCTGGGTCAGGCCCAGTGAGCGCGCAGCAGCGCGGATGCTGCCTTGGCTGGCCACGGCGATCAGGTAGCGGATTTGGTGCAGTTTCACGTCAGAGACCTCGGCCCGGGAGCTGCAGGGATTGTGCCCGGCATCGCATTGCACCCGACAGTTGAAACCCGTTGGGGCAGGTGTGGCCTGTCTTCTGGGTGGGCTGTGGGCTTTCTAGACTGCAGTCATTCCCCCTTGGCCCCGACCTGATCAGAACCCTCTCATGAGCACTGTCTCCGCCCTCCCGACCGACACCGACCCTGTGGCACCCGGCATCCGGGCCATTGAATCCGACATGGTGGCGCTGCGGCACCACCTGCACGCCCACCCCGAACTGGCCTTCGAGGAGCTGGCCACCAGCGACCTGGTCGCCCAGCGCCTGCAGGCGTGGGGCTATGAGGTGCACCGAGGCCTCGGGGGCACCGGGGTGGTCGGTACCCTGCGCCGGGGCACGGGCGGGCGCCGTCTGGGCCTGCGCGCAGACATGGATGCCTTGCCCATCCACGAGAACACCGGGCTGCCCTATGCCAGCCGCCATGCCGGCAAGATGCACGCTTGCGGCCACGATGGTCACACCGCGACGCTGCTGACGGCGGCTCGCCACCTGGCCAGCGACGGGGTGTTCGACGGCACCTTGCATTTGATCTTCCAGCCCGCCGAAGAGGGCCTGGGGGGCGGGCGTCGCATGATCGAAGACGGTCTGTTCGAGCTGTTCCCCTGTGATGCGATCTTCGCCCTGCACAACATGCCCGGCTTTCCGGTGGGGCAGTTCGGCTTCAAGTCGGGCTCCTTCATGGCTTCGTCCGACACGGTGCTGATCACCGTCAAAGGGCAGGGCGGCCACGGTTCGGCACCCCACCAGTCGCGTGACCCGGTGGTGGCGGCCGCCACCCTGATCCTGGCCCTGCAGACCGTGGTGGCGCGCAATGTGGACCCGCGCGACATGGCCGTGGTGAGCGTGGGGGCCATCCATGCCGGAGATGCTCCGAACGTGATTCCTGAGTCGGTGGCGCTCAAGCTCTCGGTGCGTGCTTACCGCCCCGAGGTGCGGGCGCAGTTGCGCGAACGCATCACCGAGCTGGCGCACGCTCAGGCGGCAGCCCTGGGCTGTATCGCCGAGGTGGATTACCACTGGCGCTACCCCGCCCTCGTGAACGACCCCGCCTGCACCGAGCTGGCTCGCCAGGTGGCGCTGGACTGGCTGGGCCCGCAGGGCGTGATGGAGAACGTGCAGCCGCTGACGGGCAGCGAGGACTTCTCTTTCATGCTGGAGCGATGCCCGGGCAGCTACTTCATCGTGGGCAACGGGGTCGGGGATCACCACGGCAGCGGAGGTTGCATGGTGCACAACCCGGGCTACGACTTCAACGATGCCATCTTGCCGCTGGCCGCCACGTATTGGGTGCGTCTGACCGAGCATTTCCTGGCCACTGCAGCCTGAACCTGCCGCCTTGTCACCTGGCTTTGCTGTTTCCATCCCTGACCATGAACTCGACTTTCAACCCCCATCGCCGACACCTTGGTGCCTGGCTGGCCACCAGCCTGCTGGCCCCAGGCCTGCACGCCCACGCCCAGACGGGCTATCCCGACCGACCCATCAAGCTGGTGATCGGCTATCCCCCCGGCGGCTCGGTCGACTACGTGGGGCGCCTGGTCGGCGAGGCGCTGGGCCAACGCCTGAAGACACCGGTGGTGATCGACAACCAGGGCGGTGCCGCCGGCGCCATCGCGGCCCAGCGGGTCGCGGGCAGTGCGGCCGATGGCTATACCTTGCTGATCGGTTCGAGCAATGAGCTGGTGGCCACCCGGCTGGTGAACCCCGCCCAGCGTTACGATGCCCAGAAGGACATGACCCCGCTGGGCCTGATCGCCACAGCACCAGTGCTGCTGGTGGCCGGTCCCCGGGCGGCGGTCAAGACCCTGCCCGAGCTGCTGGAGTTGGCGCGACGCAAGCCGGGTCAGCTCAGTTACGGCAGCTCGGGGGTGGGGTCGACCCTGCACTTTGCGGGCGAGCTGCTCAAGCAGCGCGCAGGCATCTTCATGACGCACATCCCCTACCGCGGTGTGGCCTCCCTGACCAGCGACCTGGCGGGTGGCAACCTCGATCTGGCCATGCTGTCGGTGCCAGCCGCCTTGCCTTTCCTGCAAAGCGGCCGCATCACGGCGCTGGCCTGCACCGGCGCCCAGCGCCTGAGCGCTTTGCCCAAGGTGCCCACCGTGGGCGAGCTGCCGGCCCTGAAGGGCTATGAGCTCAGCGGGTGGTTTGCCCTGATGGGGCCGGCCCACCTGCCAGCGGCCGTCGCGCAGCGCCTGAATCAGGCCCTGCAGGAGGTGCTGCACGATCCGGCGGTGCGCCGCAAGCTGGAAGACGGCGGCAATGTGGTGGCCAGCGGCCAGGAAGACCTGTCCGCATTGATGTCGCGGGAGACCCGGCAGTATGCGGGCCTGGTCGAGTACGCCCACATGCGGGAGTGAGATCGTCGCGGCACGCCGCCCGCCGTGCCGCTGGCCCGTGGTGAGACCGGTCGCTCAATCCGCGCTGATGTGGCGTTCGCTCGCGATCTTCTTGTAGACCGCGTTCTCGAGCGCGATCTCCTGGGCGAATTCTTCGGGCCGGTTGCCGATCACCTGTGAGCCGGTGTCCTCGATCTGGCGCCGTACCTCGGGGGCGGCCAGGGCCTTTTGCACGGCACCGTGCACCCGTTTGACGACTTCGGACGGCAGTCCTTTGGGGCCATACAGGCCATAGAAGGCGGTGCGGTTCACCTCATCGAGCTTGAGCTCGGCAAAGGTCGGGACCTGGGGCAATTGCGGCAGGCGCTTCGGGGCCGCCACGGCCAGGGCGGTCAGGCGTCCGCTTTTGATGAAGGGCAGGGCCGAGGGCAGATTGTCGAACACGATGGGGATCTGCCCGGCGATGGCGTCGTTGAGCGCCGGGCCCGACCCTCGGTAGGGCACATGGGTCAGGGTCAGGCCGCTCTTGCTGGCCATCAGCTCCATCAGCAGGTGGCCGATCGAGCCGGTGCCGGCCGTGCCGTAGCTGTAGCGGTTGGGGTTTCGTTTGATCTCGTCGAC